>CAYLYV010000014.1:0-48954 GCA_964387655.1 uncultured Cypionkella sp.
CCCCGCATCACCCGCCCCTTGAAGTTCTCCAAGGTCGCCCCCGGTCGCGGTGTGAAGATTTTTGACGCAACTCAGGGCCGCAAGGTGCTGGTGACGCAAGTGCTGGGGCAGGTGTTTATGAAACGCCCGTTTGACGATCCGTTTTCGGCGGTGGAAACCATCCTGAAAACCCACCGCATCGGCGCAAGCGTTCAGGCGGCGGTGGTCGATGTGCATGCCGAGGCGACATCCGAGAAGATGGCGATGGGGCATTGGTGCGATGGGCAGGCGTCCTTGGTGGTCGGCACCCACACGCATGTGCCGACCGGAGACGCGCAAATCCTGGCCGGAGGCACCGGCTATATGACCGATGCGGGCATGTGCGGCGACTACAACTCGGTGATCGGCATGGAAAAGCTGGAGCCTTTGCGCCGCTTCATCACCGGCATGGCAAGCGCCCGCTTTACCCCCGCCGAAGGCCCGGCCACCCTGTCGGGCGCTTATGTTGAAACCGATGATCGCACGGGCAAAGCCCTGAAAATCAAAATGATCCGCAATGGCGGCGTGTTGGAGCAATCTTCGCCATGACCGTGACCTACGCGCAAACCACCCCGAAACGCTGGATGTTGCCGCTGATCCTGCTCTGCCTTGGCCTTGGCTGGGGGCTGACGCAGCCCTTGGGCAAGATCGCGGCCAGCACGGGGCATAAGCCGTTCGGGTTGATCTTCTGGCAACTGACCGTCTGCACGCTGGTCTTGGGCACGCTGACCCTGCTGCGCGGCAAGCGGCTGTCTTTGCGGCCCGATGCGCTGCGATTTTACGTTGTCGTCGCTATACTTGGCACACTGGTGCCCAACGCCACGTTTTATATCTCGGTGGCGCGGCTGCCTTCGGGGATCATGTCAATCCTGATCTCGATGGTGCCGCTGCTGGCTTTCCCGATGGCAATGGCCTTGGGGATGGATCAATTCTCACCTCGGCGCTTGGCGGGCCTTGGCCTTGGTCTGGCGGGCGTGCTGTTGATTGCCATGCCCAACGCCAGCCTGCCCGACCCCGCAATGGCCGCCTTCCTGCCCATCGCGATGATCGGGCCGCTGTTTTACGCGATGGAAAGCACCTATGTCGCCAAGACCGGCACTGCTGGCATGGATGCGTTGCAGGCGATGTTCGGGGCCTCGCTGGTGGGGTTGGTCCTGTGCACCCCGATCATGCTGGCCTTGGGCCACTTCTTTCCGATGCCCCTGCCGCCCGGCAAAGCCGAATGGGCGCTGATCGCGTCTTCCGGGCTGCACGCGCTGCTCTATTCCGCCTTCGTCTGGTTGGCGGCCAAAGCGGGCGCAGTGTTCGCCTCGCAATCAAGCTACATCGTCACGGCCTCTGGCGTGATCTGGGCAATGCTGCTGTTGGGCGAACGCTTCAGCCCCTGGGTCTGGGCCGCCGCCGCAGTGATGCTGGCGGGCCTCAGCCTTGTGCAGCCGAAACTGCGGCATCAAACCCTGCAACCGTTGAACGAATAGCGCGGATTTGCGGGCGGGGTTGCAGCCGCACCCTTGGCTGGTGTAAGGCAATCCAACACCGGAATTAGGCATCGGAGACGGGTCATGGCAGGCCATTCAAAATGGGCGAACATCCAGCACCGCAAGGGCAAGCAGGATAAAGCCCGCTCGAAAGTGTTCTCTAAGCTCGCGAAGGAAATCACCGTCGCGGCGAAAATGGGCATGCCCGATGTGGACATGAACCCGCGTCTGCGTCTGGCCGTGAAGGCCGCGAAAGCGGTGTCGATGCCGAAAGACGTGATCGACCGCGCGATCAAGAAATCGCAGATGGGCGATGGCGCGGATTACACCGAAATCCGCTACGAAGGCTACGGCGTCAACGGCATCGCGATCATGGTTGAGGCGATGACCGACAACCTGAACCGCACCGCCTCGAACGTGCGCAGCTATTTCAGCAAATGCGGCGGCAATCTGGGACAGACCGGTTCGGTTTCGCACGGCTTCGACCGCATGGGCGAGATTTCTTATCCCGCCTCGGCAGGCTCTGCCGATGATGTGATGATGGCCGCACTGGATGCGGGCGCGGATGATGTGGAATCGGATGAAGACGGCCACTGGATCTATTGCTCGGTCGAGGCGCTGAACGAGGTCTCCGACGCTTTGGAGAAAGCCTTGGGCGAGTCGCTGGAATCCAAACTGATCTGGAAGGCGCAAGTGCTGACCGATGTGGATCTGGACACCGCCACCAAACTGATGCGCCTGATCGACATGCTGGAGGAGGATGACGATGTGCAAACCGTCACCCATAACTTCGATATGTCGGAGGAAGTCGCGGCGCAGTTGGAATAAGCGAGCGGTGGGGTAAAACCCTACCCTACGCCCACAGGTAGGGTGGGGTTCTACCCCACCATCGGTTCAAAAGCCGCGCACATACTGCGCGGCTTTTTCAATGCCCCCAAAGCGCTGCGGCAGGCACTATTCGCGTTGCGGCTCGGCGCGACGTAACGGCGGGGCGACGGCGCGGCGGTAGAGATGCCAACTGGCATGGCCCAGCACCGGCAGCACGAACATCAGCCCGACAAACGCGGTCAGCACGCCAAGTCCCAGCCCGATCACCACCACTGCCCCCCAAGCCGCTGCCGCCAGCGGAGAGCGCCGCGCGACGTTGAAGGAGGTCATCACCGCCCGCACCACGCCGACAGGACGGTCGATCAGCAGCGGGAAAGACACCAGACACAGCGCAAGCACGGCGCAGGCGAACAGAAATCCCACCCCGATGCCCGCGACCGCCATCGTTCTGCCCGCCGAGGTCATCAAAATATCCTGCAGGAACGCCTGCACCGAGACGGGGGCGGCCGGGCCAAGCGTGGCGTTGTAAATCTCATTGGCGCAAAGCAACCATGCCAGGAAGATCCCGAACAGATAGACCCCCAGCGTCAGAATTGGGAAAAGCGAGGGCGATCCAAGCACGCCAAAGGCATCGGCCCAAGCCGTGGGCAACCCCAACGCGCGGCGTCGGCTCATCTCGTACAGTCCCACGGCGGCGACGGGGCCAAGCAGGGCAAAGCCCGAAATCATCGGAAACAGCAGCGGCAACATGCCTCGGTTTATCGCAAATCCTGCCAGCGCCAGCCCGATGAGCGGATAGATCAGCACGACAAAGATCACATCGGTGCGCAGGGCCAAGAAATCCTCCAGCCCCTTTTTCAGCGCGATGCGCAGATCGGCGATCTGTAAGCCGATGATAACGATCGGCGCCCTGTCGGTGCCAGCGATTTCCGCCGTGCCGTCCTCGATGCGATGAAAACCCGCACCAAGCTGCCGCGCGGCCCAAGAGAGCGGATTGCCGATGGTTTCTGTCATGACGTTTCCTCCACCTGTTTTGGCGGGCGCATCGCAGGAATGCGACCGCATCCAAGGACAACAACACTGAAACCATCTTAGCACGAATCCGGCCCGCAGTCGCGCCCCATCGGCAGGGTCGCGCAGGCGCGTAGGGGGCAGGGCGCGTGAGCCGTTCTGTGCGCGGGGAAAAGATCACGCCTTGCAGCCTCGACAGCTGTTTGCTACGTTATAGTATAACATAACGGAATCACCCCATGACAAAACTCCCCGTCACCGTCCTCTCCGGCTTTCTCGGCGCGGGCAAAACCACGTTGTTGAACCATATCCTGAACACCCGTGACGGCCGCCGCGTCGCCGTCATCGTCAACGATATGTCCGAGGTCAATATCGACGCCGACCTGATTCGCGATGGCGCTACCCTGTCACGATCCGAGGAAAAACTGGTTGAGATGACCAATGGCTGCATCTGCTGCACCCTGCGCGATGATCTGTTGATTGAGGTCCGCAAGCTGGCCGCCGAGGGCCGCTTTGACTATCTGCTGATCGAATCCACCGGCATTGCCGAGCCGCTGCCGGTCGCCGCCACCTTCGATTTCCGCGATGAGAACGGCGATAGCCTATCGGATGTGGCGCGTCTCGATACGATGGTGACGGTGGTGGACGCGGTGAACCTGCTGCACGATTTTTCCAGCCATGATTTCCTGTCTGATCGTGGCGAAACCACGGGTGAGGGCGATCAACGCAGCCTCGTCACCCTGCTGACCGAGCAGATCGAATTTGCCAATGTGATCATCCTGAACAAGATCAGCGATGCCGGACCCGCCCGCGCCGATGCCGCCCGCAAGATCATCCGCGCGCTGAACCCCGATGCCCAGTTGATTGAGACCGACCACAGCATCGTCAGCCCGGATGCGATCTTCGACACCCAGTTGTTCGATTTCGACCGCGCGCAAGAACATCCTTTTTGGGCGAAGGAGCTTTATGGTTTCGCGCATCACACGCCAGAGTCCGAGGAATATGGCATCACCTCCTTCGTCTACCGCGCCCGCGCGCCGTTTGATCCCGCCCGCATCCATGCGGTGCTGAACGGCGAACTTCCGGGTGTGATCCGCGCCAAGGGGCATTTCTGGATCGCCACCCGCCCGAATATGGCGCTGGAATTCAGCCTCGCCGGGGCTTTGTCCAGCGTCACCCCCTTGGGCGGTTGGTGGGCGTCCGTGCCGCAAAATCGCTGGCCGACGCATCCCGATGCACTGGCTGAGGTCGCCGCGAAATGGGCCGAGCCGTGGGGAGATCGGCGGCAAGAGTTGGTGTTCATTGGCGCGGGCCTTGATCGGGCCGCGATTACCGCCGCCTTGGACGCCGCCCTGCTGCCGGTGCAAAGCTTCGCGCCGCAGGCTTGGGCCAATCTGCCAGACCCGTTCCCAGCTTGGGCTCGGGTGGCCGCCGCATGAGCCCCGGCAACCTCGCCACATCCCTGCGCCGCAGCACCCGTCCCGACACCATGCAAGCCTATGACGCGCTGCCCTTGGAGGCGCGGCGCTGGCTGGCGGCGGCAAAACTGCCCTGGAGTGCGCGCTCCGTCGCCCGTCTTTGGGCGCGTGCATGGCGCGAAGCGGGCGGCGATCTGGTGGCGGTACGCGCAAGGCTCGACGCCGCCCAAGCCCGCAAACTTGCAAACGATGCGGCGCAGGTCTGGGGCAGGCACTATCCGGTTGATGCAGCGCGCATGGCTAAGCCAGCCCGCAAAGCCGCCCCGGCGCGGCCGTTCTGGCAGATGCTGAATTGCAGCACGGCGTCGAGAGGCCCGGCCTGAAAATCGCCTTGCTCTTTCTGCGCTGGCCTTTGGCGTGGCGTTTGCCGGGTATGCCGAATATCGCGCCGAAGTCAGCGATGCCGCATTGATGCGGCTTCCCGTCGAAACCAATATGAAATCTGGGTTGTTTCGGGAACAGATCGCGCGACAGTTTCGGATTACCGTGCGCGATTCCGGCAAGTTTACGCCATCTGCCGAAACCATAGCCTTGGTACACAAGCATTTCGCCCGGCATGGGGCCTTTCCTCGACTGTGGTGTGACTACATTCCAGACATACAAGGGCCGCCGCCCGTGGTGATCTTGCTGCATGGCACCGGCCGCGATGGGCTATCGCAGATCGAAATGTGGCGCGAAACGGCTGCCATGCCTGGTATGGCCCTTTTGGCCCCGAACTCTTTCGGCCTGTCATGGGATTTGACCGATCCCGAACCTGCCTTTTGCGCGCAGATTGTCGAGACGATAGCCGAGGCGCATGATATTGATCGAGATCGGATTTTCCTGTTCGGTCATTCTGATGGCGCGGCGTATGCGCAGTCACTGTTGATGGTTACGCAAGGTCCGTGGCGGGCTGCAGCACTGCACGCAGGCTACGCGTCAAGCGTGACAAGAACGGCAGGCCAGACAAAGCCATATCGACTTTGCATCGCAGAGAAGAAGCAGATTTTCTCAGTATCGCAAGCCCGCGCTATCGGTGAAAAGCGTGCCGCTCAGGGCCAGCCGAATGATCTGATCCCCATCCCGCGTCATGATCATTGGTTCTGTGGAATCGGCCCGCAAATCGCGGAAGATTCATGGGGCTGGTTTGCGTCTTTGCCGCAGTGAACGGTGCTGAAACGTTAAAAAATCCCTTACGCCAAGATATCATCCTATTGATATAAAGGAATAAAAGGTGGTCCCGAGTCGGGACCACCTTCACCCTCAAGTCAAACTCCACCTCGATGCGGCCGTTATGCGGCGACTGCCAACCAAGCCGAAATCCGCGTGGCGCCCCGCGCAGATCGCGCAACCGCTGCGGATTTCAGGGCGGGCTTCCGTCGCCTTCGCCTCCCTACCCGGTCGGCATCGTCGCGAATTTCTGCAATGCCGCATCCACGCTGTCCCAACTTTGCGCGCGCGCCGCGTAGGTCACGAATTGCGGGGCGAAGCGGCTGGGGTCGTCAAGGCTGCCGGGATGGATCGCAATGATCTCGGGGGCCGCAGCGAAGGTCACAAACACCGGGGTGCCGCAATGCGGGCAAAACGCGTGGTGCTTTTCGTTGCCGCTATCCCCGGCGATGCTCCAGCTTTTCACCGCACCCGTCAGGATCAGATCGCCACGCTGCCCAAACACCACATAGGCCGAATGTCCCGTGCCGCTGCGCTGGCGGCAGTGTTGGCACTGGCACAGCAGTTCCGCCACCGGGGTGCCGGGTTTTTCGTAGCGGACGGCCCCGCAGGCGCAGCCGCCTTTATAGGAAGTCGTCATGTTATCCTCCTGTTGCGGGCCTAAGCCGCCTTGCTGCGCCCGGACAGATCAAAGCCCGTGCCGGTTTCGAGATAGGATTTCAGGCTGGACAGCACCAGCGGCCAGCCCTTGCTGACGCCTGTGGCCATGCCGCTGCCCAGTTCAAGCTCGTCATGGCTGACCATCAGCCGCACACCCTGGGCATGTGGTTCGATCTCAAACGTCACGCGGCTAAAGCTGTCAGGATTTGCCGCCTGCGACGCCCCCGCCCATGTGATCACCAAGCGGTGCGGTGCCGACACCTCGACCACTTCACCCACGATTTCGACCGCACGGGCGTCATCGTCGCGCACATGCTGCCACTGCGCGCCCGGAGTCCAAGCCGATACATTCTCATGCCCCCAGTATTTGCGGGCAATCTCGGGCTTGGTGATCGCCTCGAACACCTTTTCCGGCGTCGATGCGATATAGGTCACATAGACGAAACTGGTGGTTTGCTTGCTCATTTCGCATCCCCCTCAAGGTTGGATTTCAGATCGTGCAACAGGCTCAGCCGTTGCGTTTCAAATTTGCGCACCCAGCGCTCGTAGATGTCATGCAGCGGCACCGGGTTGATGTAATGCAGCTTCTCGCGCCCCCGCTTGACGCTGGTGACAAGATTGGCCGCCTCCAACAGCCCGAGGTGCTGCGTCGCCGACTGCCGGGTCATCTGCAGGTTTTCACAAAGCTGCCCCAGCGTTTGCCCGTTCTTTTCGCTGAGAAGGTCGAGCAGCTTGCGCCTGGTCGGATCCCCCAACGCTTTGAATACCAAGTCATCTGTCATCGGCCTTTGTCCCTGCATGGGGGATATTATGCAGGTAAATGACTGCATGTCAAGATGCGCAGGTAAATACCTGCATGATGGAGTTGGATTGGCGTTGATTTCGGCGATCCACAGGGCAACGCCTGACCGCGGGGTGGGCGAGCCACGCCAGTTCTGGGCGCTTTATGCCTCAACCCATCCCCCAGAAGTTCTAAGCGGGACAGCGCAAAAGCGCCCGCCCGAGGGGGTGATGAGCGATCAGAAATCCTCCAGTGGAGGATTTCCGCGAAGAACGCCCGGCCCGTGGCCGGGCAGGGAGGCGGGCGCTGCCCGGCGGCGCATGCGCGCCTTGATTCCGGGCGGGTGGTTTGCTTGAGAGGTTGAAAGAGTAAGCTTTTGGGCGAAGACAGCTATGCGGACGAAGCTGCCCCTCACCCTGTGAACGCGACGAAAATATTGCGCTGCGGATCGAACAGCGCAACATTTCCACCGTGATCAAATGAGTTCATTGGCTTTGTGGCTTCAAGATATTCCCAAGGGCTGGGAGAGCCGGTCACTGTTAGGATTTCTTCGTTCCAACATTCGCCAGCACGGCCTAGGGCACGCATTTCAATAGACGTCTCGTGAACTCGCTCTGTCAGCGGGATGGTGCTCCAAGGCTCGAAATTTTGCTCCAATTCAGGGGGTTCTGCAGTAGGAGAAGCGCGATAGATTGCCACCACGCACACAAAAACTTGTGATTCGCTCGCTAAGACTGAGAGGGATTGCTGACTTTCATCATCTACAAAATGGTCAGCGATGTCCTCATCTAAGCAGCCAGATAGCAGGAAGATCGCAATAAGCGGCCAAGACTTCAATGATATCTCCCAAGCTCAGCCATATCGGTAGGCTATCTGTAAGGCGAACGGCAGAAAAGGGCTCTTAGCAACCCAAAATTAGATTTCCTGGGTTATAGTTTGAAGGCAGCAGAGGGGGTGTTCAGGCAAGGCAGAATGATCCGCCACTGAATTTGACTTTCTCTTGGCGCCAAATCGTTAAAAATCTCTTAATGTGCCCACCCCATCCATCTGATATAAAACAATAAAAAAAGGTCCCGAGTTGGGACCTCCCTAACCTGCAATCAAAACCCGCCCCGCCGCCGCCCGAATTTCTCGGGTCAGCGGGGCCAAGGCCGGGGCGGTCAGGCGGCTGAATTGCCAGTGCAGGGCCACATCCAAGGGCGTGTCCGGGACCATCTCGATCAACGCGCCCGAGGCGAGATGGGGGGCCACCAGAGCCTCCGGGTTCAATGCCCATCCCAGACCCGCCAGGCAGCCATCGACGAAGCCCTGACTGCTGGCCAGCCGATGGCTCGGAAACGCCGCCCGCTTGGGCTGCCGCCCGATCTGGCGATCCACCCAGATCTCTTGCAGCCGGTCCTTGTCCGAGAAATTCAGCGCAGGGGCCGCAGCAAGGTTGGCCGCTGTCACCCCCTCTGGCATCCAGCGCGCCATATAGGCGGGCGAGGCGGTGGCCCGGTAGCGCAGACTTCCCAAGGGGATCGTATCGCAGCCCTGCAACGGGCCGGGATGCGCGGTGATGGCGGCGGCGACCTCACCGCGTTTCAGCCAATCTTGGCTGACCTCTTGATCGTCGATCACCAGATCAAACAGAAAGCCCTGCGTCGCCGCCAAAGCCGGGATCACCCAAGTGGCCAGACTGTCGGCATTGACTGCGATCCGCAGGGTGGCGGGGCGGGGGGAGAGCCAAGGCAAATCGGTGGCAAGGGTACGCTCCAGCAGCGTCACCTCATCATGATGCCGGATCATCCGCAGGCCCGCCGGGGTGGCGGTGCAGGGCTGGGCACGGCGGATCAGCAGGGTGCCTGCGACCTCCTCCAGCGCCTTGAGGCGTTGCGAAATCGCGGAGGGGGTGACGTGGAGTTCGGCTGCGGCGAGGTCAAACGAACCGCGACGATGCACGGCAGCGAGGGCGGCGAGTTGCGCGGGGTCGAACATTAGTGGGGCTTATCTGATGCGAGAAAGATTAAGTTGAGTGAATGGGGTGGGCGCTGCTAGGTCAAGCCGAAACCGCAGGCTGTGATGGCGGGTGAGGCAGGTTTTCGGGGTGTGAGCGATGTTTGAGGCGGCAATTCACGGCTATTTGGTGTCACTGAGCCTGATTTTGGCCATCGGGGCGCAGAACGCGTTTGTGCTGCGGCAGGGGTTGCGGCGGGAACATGTGGGGGTGGTGGTGCTGGCCTGTGCCATTTCGGATGCGATTTTGATCGCGCTGGGCGTGACGGGGTTTGGCGCAGTCTCGACCATGGTGCCGTGGATCGGTGAAGCGATGCGCTGGGGCGGGGTGATTTTCCTGCTGGTGTATGGCGGGATGCGGTTCAAGGCGGCGCTGGCGGGGGGTGAGGCTTTGAAACCCGGCAATGGCGGGACAACCAGTGTGTCGAAAGTGCTGACCACGGTGCTGGTGCTGACCTGGGCGAACCCGCATGTTTATCTGGATACCGTTGTGCTGTTGGGGTCGATCTCGGCGCAGTATCCGGGGCATCGGTTGGCGTTTGGGGTGGCGGCGGCGGCGGGGTCGTTCAGCTTTTTCACCGCTTTGGGCTATGGCGCGCGGTTGTTGGCCCCGGTGTTTGCCAACCCGAAGGCTTGGGTGGTGCTGGAGATTATTGTCGGAGCGACGATGTGGGGCATCGCGGCGGGGCTTGCCTTTGGCGGTTAGGCTTGGTTCTGTCCGCGGATGAATATGACTGATCTGGGACGACCCCGCGAAGGGGTGATGTGGATGGTGCTGTCGGGGCTTTCCTTCGTGGGGGTCAACGGTATCGTGCGCTATCTGGGCACCGATTTGCCTGCCGCGCAGTCGGCGTTTTTGCGCTTTGCCTTTGGGGTGGTGCTGTTGGCTCCGGTACTGCCGGGGCTGGCGCGGGGGATCAGCGGGCAGGTGCTGCGGCTGTTCGCATGGCGCGGGCTGATGCACACGATTGCGGTGCTGTTCTGGTTCTATGCGATGGCGCGGATTCCGGTCGCCCATGCCACGGCGATTGGCTATCTCAATCCGGTTTTGATGCTGATCGCCGGGGCGGTGATTTTGCATGAGCCATTCTCCACCCGGCGGATCATTGCGGTGGCGGTGGCTTTGGCGGGCGCGCTGGTCGTGCTGCGGCCGGGGGTGCAGGCGCTGAATATCGGGCATCTGAGCCAGATCGGCGCGTCGGTGTTTTTCTGCGCAAGTTATTTGTTTGCCAAAAGGTTAACGGCGCTGGCCAGTGCTTCGGTGATTGTGGCGATGATGTCGGTGACGGTGACGATTGGGCTGGCCCCCTTGGCGTGGTGGGTGTGGGTGCCGGTCAGTTGGGCGCAACTGGGCTGGCTGGCGATTGTCGCGGGCTGTGCGACCTCGGGGCATTATTGCATGACGCGAGCGTTTCGGGCCGCGCCTTTTACCGTCACGCAGCCGGTGACCTTTTTGTCGCTGGTCTGGGCTGCGGCTTTGGGGGCGATTTTGTTCGACGAGGCGGTGGATGTGTTCGTGCTGCTGGGCGGTGCGATGATCATAGGGGCGATTACGTTCGTGACGTGGCGGGATGCTGTCGACAGCGCGGCGCTACAGCAAGATTGACCACCGCGCGCTCTGGTGCGGCGGTGTTAAGGGGTTTTTCATAGCTTCTGCCTCCACGAGCGTTTTGCGGAGGTTTATATGCCCGACACATCGACAATCCTGTCGCTGCCCCTGATCCAACCTGCGCAAGCGCAAAAGCATGTGACGCATAACGAGGCGTTGCGGCTGCTGGATCTGATGGTGCAACTGTCGGTCAAGGCGCGGGCTTTGAGCGCGCCGCCTGTGGGTCCGATGCTGGGCGATCGCTACATCGTGCCTGCGGGGGCGAGCGGGGCTTGGGCGGGGCAGGCGGGCAAGATCGCGCTGTTTGAGACCGGGGTTTGGCAGTTTTTCACACCGCTGGCGGGCTGGCAGGCCTATGTCGTCGATGAAGCGGCGATGGCG
This sequence comes from uncultured Cypionkella sp., assembly GCA_964387655.1. Lineage (GTDB taxonomy): Bacteria > Pseudomonadota > Alphaproteobacteria > Rhodobacterales > Rhodobacteraceae > Cypionkella. The sequence continues at coordinate 11,389 of CAYLYV010000014.1, forward strand.
GTTTACAGCGGATCGGTCTGGCTGACGGCGGCGGATGTGCCACCAAGTTTCAGTCAGTTGGGGGTGTCGGCCACGCCGGATGCAACCAATCGACTGGTGGTCTCCTCGCCTGCGTCGCTGTTTGATCATGCGGGCGCTGGGCATCTGATGAAGCTGAACAAGGCGTCTGCGGTGGACAGTGCCAGTCTGGCGTTTCAGACCGGATACTCCAGCCGGGCTTTGATCGGCACCCAGGGGTCGGATGATTTTGGGCTGAAGGTTTCGCCGGATGGCAGCAGTTTTCTGGATGCGGTGACGGTGGCGGCGGCGACGGGCTATGTCGCGCTGCCACAAGGCGTGCTGGCGAGTGGGTTCAGTCTGCGCGATCCGACCGATCCGACCAAGCGGGCGGCATTCTCGGTGGCGGGGGTGACGACCGGCACCACCCGGACTTACACCTTGCCGAACGCCAGCACCGAACTGGCCGGGCTGGCAGGGACGCAAACTTTCACCGGGGCGAAGACATTTTCGGGGAGCTTTACCGTCAGTGGGGCTACGGCGAGCCTTGGCACTTCGACCGCCAACAGCACCTATAGCATTGGCGGCGGGGCGACGGCCTCGGGCAATACCTCGACGATCAATCTGGGCACGGGCGGGGTCAGCGGCTCGACCACGGTGGTCAATATCGGATCGAGTATGGCGGGGGCTGGCGGCAGCACGGTGATCAACAGCCCCAGCGTGAGTTTCGCGGCCACGGTGGCGAGCATTGCCGCACCCAATGCGGTGGTGACGGTGGATCAGTTGGGGGTGGGCGGGGCGAGCCCTGATGCCAGCAACCGCCTGTCGGTCAACGCAGCGGCAACGTTGTTGAATCATGACGGTGCCGGGCACCAGTTGAAGCTGAACAAGGCGGCGGCGGCGCAGACTGCCAGCCTGACGTTTCAAACCGGGTTTTCAGGGCGGGCCGAGATGGGCACCACCGGATCGGATGATTTCGCGATCAAGGTCAGCCCGGATGGGGCGACTTTTTACACCGCGCTGACGGTGGCGCGGGCGACGGGGCAGGTCACCTTGCCAAAGGGGCTTAATCTGGGTGGGCAGTCTGCCGATCCGGCCAGCCCCGTCGATGGCATGGTCTGGCTGAACACCACATCGGGACAGGTCAAGGTGCGCAGTGCAGGCGTCAGCCAAGTGATCAGCGCGGGCATCAGCGACGGGGCCAAGGGCGATGTCACGGTGTCAGGTGGCGGCACGATTTGGACCCTCGCTGCGTCGGCAAAATACGGCGTGCAGGTCGCGCTGAACCAACAAGCATTCATCAACTAGGAGAGCGACAATGCCCGGCAATACGTCCCCGATTTTCTCAAAAGTGGCCCGCGTCGAATGGGCTGGCGGCATTACGGCGGGTAATACCGCCAAGGATGGCACCGGAACGGTGGATACCGTGTTCACGGCGGATGCGACCAATGGCTCGTATCTGCAAAAATTGGGAGTGCGACCGCGCGGCACCAATGTGGCCTCGGTGCTGCGGGTGTTTCTGAACAATGGGGCGAGCAATGCGACGGCGGCCAACAATGTGCTGATTGCAGAGCTGTCGTTGCCTGCCACCACGCTTTCGGAAGTGGCGGCTTTGTCGGGCAATGAGCTGCCGCTGAACATCCCGGTGCCGCCCGGTTACCGCGTGAATGTGACCTTGGGCACGGCGGTGGCGGGCGGCTATGCGGTGACGGGCTTTGGGGGGGATTACTGATGAGTTTTCCGCATTTCCTGCCGCGTGAGGCGGGACAGACCCGGCGGTTTGACCCGGCGGGGGCTGCGGGCCAGTGGCAAAGCTATACGATGCCCCTAGGCGCTGTGCTGCTGGAGATATTGCTGGTCGGTGGCGGCGGCGGCGGCGGTGCTGGCTTTGCGGCGGCGGCGGCTTCGGCGCGCGGCGGCGGTGGCGGTGGTGGTGGCGGGGCGGTGTCGCGCATCGTGGTGGCGGCGGCTTTATTGCCGGGGACACTGTTTGTCTCTGTGGGCGCGGGCGGCGCGAGTGGAGTAGCGGGGGGAGCCTGCAGTATCGGGCTGGCGCCGGTTGCGGCGGTGGCGAGCAGTTTGGCCAGCGCCAATGGCGGCGGCGCGGGTGGTGCGGGCACGGGCGCTGCGGTGGGCGCTGCAGGGGCTGCGGGCACCGTGACCACCGGCGGGGCCTACTCTGCGTTGGGCAGTTTTGTCAGCATCGCGGGCCAAGCGGGCGGCGCAGGTGGGGCGGTGGCGGGCGGCAGTGGCACGGCGGTGGTGTTTGGTGGCGTCAATATCTTCGTCAGCGGCGGGGCAGGTGGGGCCGGGGCAACCTCGGCTGATTTTGCGGGTGGCGCGCTGAATGGCGCGGGGCTTTGCCCAACACTCGCGGGGGGGGCTGCGGGCAGCAACGCTGGGGCTGCGGGCTATGAGCTGTGGCTGCCGCCGACCTTCTCGGGCGGCTCTGGCGGTGGGGCATCCAACACGGGCGCGGGCGGCACGGGGGGCGCAGGTGCGCGAGGTTCGGGGGGCGGGGGCGGCGGTGCTGGCGTGACTGCGGGGCAGGGCGGTCGCGGCGGCGACGGCTTTGTGCTGATCACCTGTATTTCCTAAGTCGCGGCAAGGGCATGGGGCCGGGGGGTGCAAACCTTCCGGCCTTTTGCTGGGCTTGCAGCTTTCCGCTTGATTTTCCACGCTTTGATTGTTCGCGGATTTGACACAACCGCCCAGCCTGCCTAAGACAAGACTGGAACAGCCAGGAGCGTTTGGCATGAAGATTGCGATGATCGGAACCGGCTATGTCGGCTTGGTTTCGGGCGTGTGTTTCTCGGATTTCGGGCATGAGGTGGTCTGCGTCGACAAAGACCCTGGCAAGATCGAGCGGTTGCGCGCGGGTGAGGTGCCGATCTTTGAGCCGGGGCTCGAGGCCTTGATGGCAAAGAACGTCAGTGCGGGGCGGTTGTCGTTCACGCTGGATCTGGCCGAGGCGGTGGCGGGCGCGGATGCGGTGTTTATCGCGGTGGGTACGCCGACGCGGCGCGGCGATGGCCATGCTGATCTGACCTATGTGATGACGGCGGCGGAAGAAATCGGCCGTGCCCTGACCGGATATACGGTGATTGTCACCAAATCGACGGTGCCTGTGGGCACCAACCGCAAGGTGGCCGAGGCGGCTGCGGCGGCCAACCCCGATGCCAAGTTCGACGTGGCCTCGAACCCGGAATTCCTGCGCGAAGGGGCTGCGATTGACGATTTCATGCGACCCGACCGGGTTGTGGTGGGGGTCGAATCTCAGCGCGCGCGCAAGGTGATGGCGGATATTTACCGCCCGTTGTTCCTGCGCGAATTCCCGGTGGTCTACACCGGGCTCGAATCCGCCGAGATGATCAAATACGCGGCCAATGCGTTTCTGGCGACGAAGATCACCTTCATCAACGAAATCGCGGCGTTGTGCGAGAAAGTCGGCGCGGATATCAAGGATGTGTCGAAAGGCATGGGGATGGATGGCCGGATCGGCAACAAGTTCCTGCACGCGGGCCCCGGCTATGGCGGATCGTGTTTCCCGAAAGATACCATGGCGTTGGCGCGGATCGGTCAGGATCATGCCGTGCCGATGCAGATCACCGAGACCGTGATCAAGGTCAATAATGAGATCAAGCGCCGGATGATCGACAAGATTGTTGATCTCTGTGACGGCTCGTTGAATGGCAAGACCATCGCCGTGCTGGGCGTCACCTTCAAACCCAATACCGATGATATGCGCGACGCGCCCAGCCTGACCATCGTGCCCGCCTTGGTGGGCGGTGGTGCGAAAGTGCGTGTGGTTGATCCGCAGGGCCAGCGCGAGGGTGAGGCGCTGTTGCCCGGCGTGAAATGGGTGGAAAGCCCGTATCAGGCGGCGCATGGCGCAGATCTGGTGGTGCTGCTGACCGAGTGGAATGAGTTCCGCGCCTTGGATCTAAGCAAACTGGCGAAAAAGATGGTCACGCCGCGGATGGCCGATCTGCGCAATATCTATTCGCTGGAGGAGGCGACCGAGGCCGGGTTTGAAACCTATGTTGCGGTGGGGCGCTAGAATTACCTGTTTAGCTTTGCCGGGGTGGTAAGCTCTGGCAAGGCTTGTGGCACGTGGAGTGGTTCGGATGGCTGAGGCGAAAGACTCGATCCTTTTCGTGGTGGATGGTCCGGGGCTTGAGGCACAATCTTTGCTGCTGGCCGCGTCTTTGGCCAAGCATCACCCAGACCGCAGCCAAGTCGCGCTGATCGCCTATGTCTCGCCGCGTTCGACTGACAGCTTGTCAGAGGTGACGCGGGCGCTTTATGTGCAGTGTGGCGTGCAGATGCGGCCCTTGCCCTCGGCAGAGGAGGGGCTCTGGGCCAAGCCCTATCCGCATGGCAACAAGATCCTCGCCTGTGCGGCCTCGCGCGGCTCAACCCGCAGCCTGTTCATTGACACCGATACGGTCTGCCTCGGTGCGCTGACCGGGCTTGATCTGGCCGAGCCTGATGCGGTGGCGCTGGTGCCCGAGGGTCTGCCGACCTGGGGCAAGGAAGACGACAAATGGCTCCGCGCTTACGACTTCTTTGGCCTGACTTTGCCGACAGATCGGGTACAACTGACGCGGGGGCGTCAGCTTGAGTATCTGCCGTATTTCAATGCGGGCTTCATCAGCTTCAGTGATTTGCCCCGCCCCGGTGCGGCGGAGAATTTTGCGCAAGACTGGTTGCAGACGGCCATCGCCTTTGACCAGAACTGTCCCATCAAAGGCAAGCGGCCTTGGCTGGATCAGATCACCCTGCCGCTGACGATGAAACGGTTTGGCTATGCTTATGAGGCGCTGCACGAATTGTGGAACTTCTCGATCGCAGACCGTGTGAAGCTGCAGCGCGCGAAAAAGGCCCGGCTGATCCATTATCACCGCTTTGTCCATCTGAAGCGGCTGGATTTCCACACCACCTTTATCGCCGATGCCATCGCCTGTGTGCCTGCGGCCATGGTCGAGGCGCTTCTGGCGCAGTTGAGTGGCCTTACCGCCGATCCGGTGGAAACAGCGGCGGCGTGATGTGCAATTTGGCCCGGAGTCTCGGTGATTGCGCTGGACCTTGGCGTTAAAACCCCCCTTTAGTCGCGGCATTGGCTGCGGCGAGGGCGGATGATGCAAAAGCATGTGTTGGTGACGGGGGGCGCGGGCTATATCGGCGCGCATGCCTGCAAGGTTTTAGCACAGGCAGGCTTTGTGCCGGTGGCGTTTGACAACCTGTCAACCGGCTGGGCCGAGGCGGTGAAATTCGGGCCGTTTGTGCAAGGTGATCTGCTGGACCGGGCCGCGATTGACGCGGCGTTCCTGCGCTATCGCCCGGTGGCGGTGATGCATTTTGCCGCTTTGTCTTTGGTCGGCGAGTCGATGACCGATCCGGGGCGCTACTGGCGCACCAACATCAACGGCTCGCTCAATCTGGTCGAGGCGGCTGTGGCGGCGGGCTGCCTGAACTTCGTGTTCTCCTCGACCTGTGCGACCTATGGCGATCAAGACGGTGTGCTGCTGGATGAAGACACGCCGCAGCATCCGATCAATTCCTATGGTGCGTCGAAGAAAGCGATCGAGGAAATCCTGAAGAATTTCGGCGCGGCTTACGGGCTGAACCATGTGATCTTCCGTTATTTCAACGTCGCAGGCGCGGACCCTGAGGCCGAGGTCGGCGAGCAGCACCGCCCGGAGACCCATCTGATCCCGCTGATGCTGGATGCGATTGAAGGCCGCCGCCCGGCGCTGACGGTGTTTGGGCAGGACTATCCGACCCCCGACGGCACCTGCGTGCGCGACTATGTGCATGTGATGGATCTGGTGGATGCGCATGTGAAGGGGCTGAACTGGCTGCTGGACGGGCGCGGCAATCGGGCGTTCAATCTGGGCACCGGGCATGGCTTTTCGGTGCGTCAGGTGATTGATGCCAGCCGTGTTGTGACCAACCGCGACGTGCCGATCATCCACGGCCCAAGGCGTGCCGGGGATGCGGCGGCGCTGGTGTCCGGCTCGGACCGCGCCCGCGCGGAATTGGGGTGGGAGCCGATACGCTCGACCCTGCCCGAAATGATCCGCGATGCGCTGGGCTGGAGTCAGAAGCCGGGTTTCCTGCGCTAAGCGCTTAATTTTACTAAAACTGTCACCCTCTGCGCTCAAATATCCTCGGGGGTGCCGGGGGCTGCCTGCCCCCCGCTTCTATCGGTGGGCAGGCAGCCCCCGGCGCTTAAGGCAGGGCGATGTCTCGGTAGTCCTGCGCTTGGCTGGACAGCCGCGCCGCATCCACCTCTGGCACATCGGCAATCAGCAGGGCCGGCCCCATCCCGGCGTGCGCCAACACCTCGCCATCCGCGCCGACGATCAAAGACCCGCCCGCATAGGTCAGATCGCCCTCGATCCCGCAATAATTGGCGTAGACGATGCTGATGCCATGATTGGCCGCCATCGCGGGCACCGTGGCGCGCATTACATGGGTATAGGGCAGCATATTGGCGGTCGGCACCAGCAGAACCGTCACCCCTGCCGCCGCCAGAGCCGCGATATGCGGCGCGAATTCAACGTCATAGCAGATCAGCAGCGCCGCTTTGTGCCCGGCCAGATCAAAGGTGACATAGGCGTCGCCCGCGCGGTAGATCGAAGCCTCACGCGCGCCATAAAGCTGGATTTTGCGGTAATGCGCCAGTTCTGTCCCATCCGGCCCCAAGGCCAATGCGGCGTTATAAATTGCGTCGCCGTCGCGTTCAGCATAGCCGAACACCAGCCCACATCTCGCCGCGCGACAGGCCAAAGCCAGCCGCTCCTGCCACGCCCCGCCATGCCGCAGCGCCAATTCTGCAATCGCATTGCTGTTGTAGCCCGGCGCGAAACTTTCCGGCACGACCAGTACATCCGCCCCTGCCGCCCCCGCAGCACGCAGGCCACGCTCCACCGCCACAAAGGCCGCTGTGCAGTCCCCGGCGGGTGAGGGCGCTTGCAGCAGCGCAAGACGAAGATCGGGCATGGCACACTCCTGCATTGTTTTGCAGCATCATGGCGCGCCGCACGCGCCCTGTCACCCCCGGCGGCATTGACTTTCCCCGCAGGTCTTCTTCATCTGGCACGAAACCACGAGGTTCCGCTTGCCACCCCGCCACACCCTGATTTCCAGCGTCAAAGATGAAGGCCCGTTCCTGCTGGAATGGGTGGCACATCATTTGGTGTTGGGGTTTGACCGCATCCTGATCGCCTCGAACGATTGCAGTGATGGCACGGATCGGCTGCTCGCGGCGATGGACGGTGCGGGCTATATCCGGCATGTTCCGAACAGGCTGAAACCGGGCGATATTCCGCAGCACGCAGGCTATGAGAAAATCCGCCGCCTGCATGATATTGACGCCAGCGACTGGCTGATGATGCTGGACGCGGATGAGTTTCTGAACGTGCATGTCGGTGATCACTGCGTCGCCGATTTGACGGAACGGGCCGAGGCGGATATCGACGTGATCGCGCTGAATGGGATGTTTTTCACCAGCCAGCCTGCGACGCAATGGCAACCGGGTCGGGTCTGCCCGCTGTTCGCTGCGCGGCTGCCGACCCATCACAAAGCCAATGCTGCGTTGAAGACCCTTACGCGAAATCCGGGCCGGTTTCGCGGCATTCACAATCACAGCATGGTCGGCTTCAAGGAGAAGACCCCTCTGCACGTGCTGTGGGGCGATGGCACCCGCACCCAAACCGATCCCGCGCTGCCCCTCTGGCGGCAGTTGCGCAACGGCGAGATCAAATCGGTGTCGCACCGCCTCGCGCATTACAACCACTATGGCCTGAAAGCGCCCGACAGCTTTGCGCTGCGGGCGGCGCGGGGGCGGGGGGCGGTGGCTGAAACCAATGCCGAAACCGCCCGCCACACCGATGCCTATTTCGCCGAGCGTAACCAGCCGAGTGGCGAAGATCACTCCATCGCTCGCTACAGTGCGGCGGTGCAAGACCGGATGGCCGAGATGCTGAGCCATCAGAAAATCAAGCGCCGTCACCGGGTTTGCGAAGAAACCTACGCGGGTTTGGTAGCAGCTTACCGGCGGTAGCGGCATCCAAGTCAGCGAGAGGCCGCAAACCAGTCATGACCGGGCCGCCCGCCCCTGCGCGTGTCACCTCAGTCCAGCTCTTGCGGCAACGCCGCGCCGCTCTCGGCTACAGCCAGTCGCGCCGAGGCTGGGCGGTTTCTGGGGCCGTAAGGTTTAGCTGCGGCGCAGACCGAAGCGCAGGATTTGGCGGTGCACCGTGCTGCGGTCCACCCCTAGGAGGCGGGCCACGGCAGAGACGTTCCAGCCCTGCTCGGCCAGCACATGCTGGAGCAGCGCGGGTCCGGTGGTGCTGTCGGATGCGACCTCCGGCAAATGCGGCAGCAGATCGGCCTTGCCCAGCGTGATCGCCCCGGCCTGTTGCGGGCAACCCGCCGCCAGCCTTGCCGCCAGCGCCGCCATCTGATGCAGATTGCCGCCCCAATCTTGTGCGGCCAGCAGTGCCGCCGCTTGCGCCTCAAAGCCCACTGGCACGCAAAAGGCCCGCGCGAACAGCCGCTCGGCCAGCGCAATCAAATCCTGCCGCTGCCGGAGCGGCGGCAGATGCAGCGCCGCTCCGGCCAAGCGGTGCAACAAATCCGGTCTGATGCCGCTTTTCTGATCGGTGCTGAGCGTGGCGATGATTCGCGCGTTCGAGATACGCTCTCGCAAAGCCCCCACCGGGCGATAGCTGCCCGCCGCGATCAGCGTCAGCAGGCGGGCCTGCAAGCGTGGCGGCAGTTCATCCAGATTTTCCAGTAGCAGCGTGCCGCCCGCCGCCGCGTCGATCAGGCCTGGGCTGTGGCCGCGCGGATCGCCGCGCCCGAACAGCACTGCGGCCTCATCTTCGCTCAGGCTTTCGCAGGCCACCGTAATGCAGGGGCCGTGGCGGCTGACGGTGTGGATGGCTTGCGCGAGGCTGGATTTGCCCGCGCCGCTTTCGCCGGTGATCAGCAGCGGCATTTGTCCCGGTGCAAGCTGTGCCGCGCGATTGAGCAAGGCTTGCATCGCTGGATCATCCCCCGCCAAGGCGCGCAAAGCGGGCGGCAGGGCCGGGCTGCGCATCACCTGGGGCAGGGGGATGCGGCGCGGCTCAATGGCATGGGCAAACAAGCGGTAGCCGTCGCGGGTCTGGATCAAGCGATCCCGCGCGGCGCGTTGGCGGGTCAGGCCTTCCAGTGTCTCAAGGCCAAGCTCGAACACCTCGGACACATGCCGCCCGATCAGGCCCTGTCCCTTGCGCCAATCGTGCCCCAAAGTGCGCGCCATGAGCCGCGCCGCACCATTGGTCATGCCGATAACATGGCCGCCGGCATCCAGCGTCAGCGCGGCCTCGGGATCGACATCCAGAAAATCCGGGCTGCTGGCCAGCCGCAGCACCCAATCCGAGCGGCTTTCGGCCATGATATTGGCCATTTCAATGCGCCGCGCCGTCTGGCGCACGAGGTTCAGCGCAAGGAATTGGCTGGCGCGTGCGAGCGGGGAGGACAGCAGCGAGATATCCAGCACCGCCGCAAGGCTGCCTGCGGTGTCATAGATTGGCGCTGCGGTGCACGAGAGCCCGCCATGAGTGACATCGAAATGATCGCTTTGGTGGATGATCAGCGGTTCGCCCGTCTCAATGCAGGCCCCCAGCGCGCAGGTGCCCGCCCGCGCCTCTGACCATTCCGCGCCCATGTAAAGCCCGCTGCGGCGGAGGTCTTGTTTCTGGGTATCCTCGCCGAGATATTCCACCGTTACGCCGTCGCGGTCCGACAGCAGCAGAACGTAGTTTTGCCCGGCGACCAATTTGTAGAGATCGTCAATTCCCGAGCGGGCAATGGAGATCAAGTCTGCTGAGCGTTGGCGATGCTGGCGCAAAGCGGTGTCGGGCAGGATATAGGCCTCGGCCCGTGCGGTGGGGTCGAGACCGTGTTTGTCCAGACAGCGCAGCCAGCTTTGCACCACCAGCGGATCACGGGTGCCACTGCCATGACGGGCGGCGCCTTCGATTTCGCGGATATGCTCGATATCGGTCTGCATCGGCCCTCCAACCTTGCGCCCCTTTTATCGAGGGGATCCGGGAGTGATCCTAGCCGACAATTTCCGATTGCATAACCCAGCCATCTGCGTGGCGCAGCATTCCGCCATGCCGCGCGCGCACCTGTTGCAGCCCGATGCAACAGGTGCGGGCAGGGATGCAACAGGGGCGCAGGCTAAGGTGTTGAAATCGCTGGATGTGGTTTTCCGGCTTCGGTGTGGCGTGTGGGAGGGCCACTCTGTGCCCCAAGTGGAGGGAGGATCAGAATGAAAGCCTTACGTTTTCACGCTGCCAAGGATTTGCGGATTGAGCAGATTGACGCGATTCCCGCCCCCGGGCCGGGGCAGGTGGCGATCTGCAATCGTTTCGTTGGCATCTGTGGCACCGATCTGCACGAATATGCCTATGGCCCGATCTTCATCCCGTCCGCGCCGCATCCGTTCACCAAGGCGATGCTGCCGCAGGTTCTGGGCCATGAATTCGGCGGGGTGGTGACGGCGGTGGGCGCGGGTGTCAGCCATGTGCAGGTCGGCGACCGCGTCTCGGTGCAGCCCCTGATCATGCCACGCGCCGGGGATTATTTCGCAGATCGCGGGTTGTTTCACCTTAGTGAAAACCTCGCGCTGGCGGGGCTAAGCTGGATCTCAGGCGGCATGGCGGAAGCCGCCTTGCTGAACGATTACAACGTGGTGAAAATCCCTGATGCGATGCGCGATGAGGAAGCCGCTTTGGTCGAACCCACCGCCGTCGCCGTCTATGCCTGTGACCGGGGGCGGGTGACGGCGGGTCATGCGGTGCTGATCACCGGGGCCGGGCCGATTGGGATTCTGACCCTGCTCGCCGCCAAGGCGTTTGGGGCCACAAAGCTGTTTCTGTCCGACCTGAACGACACAAGGCTGGCACTGGCCAAGGGCATCTTGCCCGAAGTGATCACCCTGAACCCCAAGCGCGATGATATTGGCGCGGTGATCCGGGCGCAGACCGAGGGCGGCGTTGGCTGCGATGTGGCGCTGGAATGTGTCGGCAATGAAAAGGCGCTGCAAAGCTGCCTCGACGCCGTGCGCAAGCAAGGGACCATCGTGCAGGTCGGTCTGCATCCGGGTAATTCGGGCCTTAACTGGCATAACGTCACCTTCAAGGATGTCGATATTCGCGGCTCTTGGGCCTATCCGACCCATCTTTGGCCGCGTGTGATTGATCTGATCGCCAGCGGAGCGATTCCGGCGATGAAGGTGGTGACGAAGAAAATCCGGCTGGATGACGCCGTGACGCAGGGCTTTGACGCCCTGCTTGACCCGGCCGGGACGCAGTTGAAAATCCTGATTGATCTCGGCTGACACGCAATCGCCGCGCGGGTGACAGGTCTGGGAGGGCCTGCGCGCGGCACCCAAACATAAAGCAAAGGGAGGACACCATATGCTTGATAATACCCCTCAAGGCGCGCTTGCGGCGCTTGTGGCTGATCTGGAACGCGCGCTGGTGGCACAGGACGGCGCTGCGGTGGCGGATTTGTTTCTGCAAACCGGCTATTGGCGCGATCTGGCCGCCTTCACCTGGAATCTGAAAACCTGCGAAGGCCGCGATCAGATTGCTGCGATGGCCAAGGCGCAACTGCCGAAAATCGCGCCGAAATCGCTTGTCCTCGACCCGAGTGAACAGGTGAGCCATGCGGACGGCGTCACCGAAGGCTGGCTGGCGCTGGAAACCGCCACCGGGCGCGGTCAGGGCTATATTCGGATGAAAGACGGGCGGATCTGGACGCTGCTGACCACGCTGCACGAACTGAAAGGCCATGAAGAACCGCGCAAGCTGCGGCGCCCGATGGGGGCGGAGCATGGCCACGACCCTGAGCGCAGGACGTGGAAGGAAAAGCGGCTGGAGGAGGCGGCACGGCTTGGTTATGAAGATCAGCCCTATGTGCTGGTGATCGGTGGTGGGCAGGGTGGCATCGCCCTTGGCGCACGGTTGCGGCAGTTGTCGGTGCCGACCATCGTGATCGACAAGAACCCCCGCCCCGGTGATCAATGGCGCAACCGCTACAAGTCGCTCTGCCTGCATGATCCGGTCTGGTACGACCATCTGCCCTATATCCCGTTCCCCGACAACTGGCCAGTATTTGCGCCCAAGGACAAGGTGGGCGATTGGTTGGAGATGTATACCAAGGTGATGGAGCTGAACTACTGGTCATCGACCACCGCCACATCCGCCAGTTATGATGAGGCGAAAGGCGAATGGAGCGTCAAAGTATTGCGCGACGGTCAGGAAATTACCCTGCACCCGAAACAGCTTGTGCTGGCCACCGGCATGTCGGGCAAGCCCAACGTGCCGACCTTCAAGGGGCAGGATGTGTTCAAGGGCGCGCAGCAACATTCCAGCCAGCACCCCGGCCCCGACGCTTATCGCGGCAAGAAGGTGGTGGTGATAGGGGCCAACAATTCGGCGCATGATATCTGTGCCGCGCTGTGGGAGAATGGCGCGGATGTGACGATGGTGCAGCGGTCCTCCACCCATATCGTCAAATCCGACAGTCTGATGGAGGTTTGTCTGGGAGGTCTTTATTCCGAACAGGCGGTGGCGAATGGCATCTCCCACGACAAGGCCGACATGATCTTCGCCTCGGTGCCGTATGGCATCATGGCGGGGTTCCATGTGCCGCAATATGACGAGATCAAGAAGCGCGACGCGGGGTTTTATGCGGCGCTGGAAAAGGCCGGGTTCCAGCTGGATTTCGGTGATGACGAGTCCGGGTTGTTCATGAAATACCTGCGGCGCGGCTCGGGTTATTACATCGACGTCGGCGCTTGTGATCTGATCATCGACGGCTCGATCAAGCTGCAATCGGGCAAGGGCATCAGCCATCTGTCCGAAACCGCCGTGGTGCTGGACGACGGCACCGAACTGCCCGCCGATCTGGTGGTCTATGCCACCGGCTATGGTTCGATGAACGGCTGGGCCGCCGATCTGATCAGCCAAGAGGTCGCGGACAAGGTGGGCAAATGCTGGGGGCTTGGGTCGAACACCACCAAAGACCCCGGCCCGTGGGAGGGTGAGCAGCGCAACATGTGGAAGCCGACGATGCAGCCCGGTCTGTGGTTTCACGGCGGCAACCTGCACCAGTCGCGGCATTATTCGCGCTATCTCGCGTTGCAACTGAAAGCCCGCCATGCCGGGCTCGACACCTCGGTCTGGGGGCTGGAGCCGCCGCACCATCTGCGCTGAAGCCAAGCCCGACCGCCGTTTTCACACGGCGGTTGGGCGACCCTGGCCTTGCAACCGTTCAGCCAATCCGATCCAGATCCCCCAGACCTATTGCCGCAGGCAGCATTCCAGGGGCCAGAGTCCGTTGCCCTAAGATGCGGCACAGATTAGGTATTGCGGGATCAAGCAGGGCGGGGGCATGACGCGGCAGGACGATCAGAGCAGTGCCGCAGCGCTGGCAGGATTGATCGCCCCCGTGCAGGGAGCGCTGCGTCGGGCGGCGGTTTTGTCTGGGCTGGCGGCGCTGATCTGGCCGTTACAGGCGGCTTTGGTGGCGGGCGCGCTGGCCGGATTGCTGACGGATGGCGCCCCGCTCTGGTCGCATGTCGCCGGATTTGCGCTGCTGGGGGGGCTGCGTGGGCTGCTAAACCACTGGGCTGAGGGCATAGCCTTCACCGCAGGTCAGCGCGTTACCAGCCAATGCCGGGCGGCGATTGTGGCGCACGAGGCTTCTCGCAGTGACGGCCCCGCCGCAGGAACCATTGCGGCGCTCGCCGCCGAAAAGCTGGAGGCGCTGTTGCCCTATGTCAGCCGCTACGCCCCGGCCCGCGGCCGCGCGCTGGCGGTCCCGGCGCTGATCCTCGCGCTGGCGTTCTGGCAATCTTGGGCGGTGGGGGCGATATTCCTGATCACTGGCCCGCTGATCCCGGTGTTCATGGCGCTGATCGGCTGGGCCGCGCAAGCCGCCAGCCAGCGCCAGATGGCCGAGATCGGCAGCCTGAACGATCTTCTGATCGAGCGTCTGCAAGCCTTGCTGGATATCCGGTTGCTGGGTGCGGGCGAGGCCGTGGCCAGCTCTTTCGCCGGGGCCGCCGACCGTTTGCGCGCGCAAACCATGGCGGTGCTGCGGGTGGCCTTTCTGTCCTCGGCGGTGCTGGAGTTGTTCGCCGCCATCGGCGTGGCAATGGTGGCGGTCTATGTCGGGTTTTCGCTGTTGGGTCTGCTGGGCTTCGGCAGCTATGCCAGGGCTTTAACTCCCGCTGCGGGGATATTCCTGTTGCTGCTCGCCCCCGAGTTCTACCAACCGCTGCGCGATCTTTCCGCCGCATGGCACGACCGGGCGGCGGCATTGGCGGTGGCTGCGGAATGGGCCGAATGGCAAGCACGCAGCGATCCGCCGCTGCTGGGGCAGGGTGCTGCGGCGGCGCGGTTGACCGGTCCAGCGGAGATCGTGGTGACGGGCCTACAGGTACGCTTGGGCGCGCGTCTGCTGACCCTGCCGGATTTCCAACTTGCCGCAGGCGAGACGCTGGCGCTGCTGGGGCCAAGTGGCAGCGGCAAGACCACATTGCTGCGCCTGCTTGCCGGGATGTTGCAACCGGAAGCGGGACAGATCCGTGTTGCAGGTCAGCCGCTCAGCGATCAAACCGCCGATGGCTGGCGCGCGCGGTTGGGTTGGATGCCGCAACAGCCGCATTTTCTCAACGCCAGCCTGCGGCATAACCTTAGCCTCGGGCGGCCCGGTGATCTGACGCCCGTGCTGCGAGCGGTGACGATGCAAGACGTGGTGGCAGCGTTGCCGCAGGGCCTAAACACCCGGTTGGGCGAGGGCGGCGGTGGGCTTTCGGGCGGCGAGGCGCGCCGTCTGACCCTCGCACGGACCCTGCACGCCCGCCCCGATGCGCTGCTGGCCGACGAGCCGACCGCCGATCTGGATGCCGCCACCGCCGAGGCTGTTACCGCAGGCCTTCTGGCACTGGCGGGCACCGGCTGCAGCCTGATCATCGGCACCCATGACGAGGCGCTCGCCGCGCGGATGGACCAAGTGATCCGGCTGGAGCCACTGAGATGAGCGCGCTGTGGCGAGTGTTTCAGCTGATCTGGCGTGACCAACGCACCCCCCTGTTACGCGGGGCGGTGCTGGGCGTGGTGGTGCTGCTGGCCGGGGTCGCTCTGCTGGGGCTGTCGGGTTGGTTTATCACTGCCGCCGCCGCTGCGGGCATCGCCGGGGCAGGGGTATCGTTTGACGTGTTCCGCCCCTCGGCCTCGGTGCGCTTCCTCGCCTTGGGTCGCACCGCCGCGCGCTATGGCGAGCGGGTTTTGACGCATGACGCCACCCTGCGGGCCTTTGCCACGCTGCGGGTGCGCCTGCTGCAAGGCTATCTCCGCGCGCCCTGTGACCGCCTCGTGCGCCTGCGTGGGCCGCAGATGCTCAACCGCCTCACCGCCGATATTGACGCGCTGGATGGTCTGCCGTTGCGGCTGATCTTGCCGTTGATCGCTGGGATCACAACACATCTGCTCAGCTTTGGGGTGATCTGGGCGCTGGCGGGCCTGACGATTGCCGCGACGCTGGCTGTGGGTTTTATCGGCGGCGGCGCTGTCGTGCTGTTCTGGGCGGGCAGGGTGGGTTCTGCGCCCTCGCGCCGCGCCGAACTGGCGGCCCAAGCCTTCCGCAGCCGCTTCATTGATCTGGTGCAAGCGCGCGGCGATCTTGCGGTTTATGGTCAGCTTGCGGCGCAGAAAAATGCGGTTCTCGCCGCAGACAACCGCAGGCAAGCCGCCCGACTTGCGCAAGACCGTGTCGAGCGGCGCGCAGGCCTTGCGCTGTCCTGCCTTGGCACCGGGCTAGCAACGGCGGCTTTGGGGCTGGGCATGAGCCTTGTGCAAAGCGGTCCACTCAGCCCGGCACTGGCGACGATGGGCTTCTTCGCAGCCCTCGCCTTGTTGGAAACCGTATCGCCGCTGCGCCGCGCGGTGGCCGAACTGGGCCGGATGACCCTCGCCGCGCGTCGAGTGGTGCAGGGCCTGTCCGCGCCCGCACTCCAAACCGGGCAAAACCACACAGCCACCCTGCTGCGCTTTGACGCCGTCAGCCATCACCGCCCCGGAGCCGCCCGCCCCAGCCTGCACCCGCTCAGCTTTGTCCTGCGCTCCGGTCAAGCCCTCGCGCTGATCGGACCCAGCGGTGCGGGCAAATCCACCGCTTTGCTGCTGGCCGCAGGTCTGCTGCAGCCCTCCAGCGGTGCGATCTGGCTGGGCGACCATGTCTTGCAGGAGTGGAACGAACCCGCCCTGCGCGCGCAACTGACCCTGATGCCGCAACGCGCCGCTCTGATGGCGGGCAGCATCCGCAACGCCCTGACCCTCGCCGCGCCCGAGGCCGACGATGCCAGCCTCTGGGCCGTGCTGCAAGCCGTGGCGCTGGATCAAGTGATCCGCGCCAAAGGTGGTCTGGACTTTCAACTCGGCCCACTCGGCGCGGGTCTTTCCGGCGGTGAAGCCCGCCGGCTGGGCCTCGCCCGCGCCCTGCTGCGCCGCCCCGCTGTCCTGCTGCTCGACGAGCCGACCGAGGGCCTTGATACCGCCACCGCCCGCGATGTCCTTAATGGCATCCGCCGCTATCTGCCCCGCGCCGCGATCCTGACTGCATCACATCGCCCTGTCGAGACGGATTGGGCTGACTTCACCGTTGCGCTGACCTAAACTCATATCTGTGATATGGGTTTGCCATGCCGCCGGGGCATAGCCCCGCCGCAAGCGACATCGGCATCCCCGATCAGCAGGAGCATGAGTTATGGAATTCGGCATCGTTGAACTGTCGCGGTTGCAATTCGCCACCACCGCAATGTTTCACTTCCTGTTCGTGCCGCTGACCATCGGCCTGTCGATCATCGTCGCCTGTATGGAAACCGTCTATGTGATGACCAACCGCCCAATCTGGCGGCAGATGACCAAATTCTGGGGCGCTTTGTTCGGCATCAACTTTGCCATTGGTGTGGCCACCGGCATCACCATGGAATTCCAGTTTGGCATGAACTGGAGCTATTACAGCCAATACGTTGGCGACATTTTCGGCGCACCTTTGGCGATTGAGGGCCTGATGGCGTTCTTTTTGGAAGCCACCTTTGTCGGGCTGTTCTTCTTCGGCTGGGACAAGCTGAGCAAAGTCGCGCATTTGGGGGTGGCTTGGCTGGTGGCCATCGGATCAAACTTCTCGGCTTTGTGGATTCTGATCGCCAACGGGTGGATGCAAGACCCGGTTGGTGCCGCCTTCAATCCGATGACGATGCGGATGGAGATGACCGATTTCTGGGCCGTGCTGTTCAACGAAGTTGCCCAAGCGAAATTCGTCCATACCGTCTCGGCGGGCTATGTTACGGCTTCGGTCTTCGTGCTGGGGGTTTCGGCATGGTATCTGTTGCGCGACCGCCATGTCGAACTCGCCCGCCGTTCCATCGCGGTGGCCGCGGCGTTTGGATTGGCCTCGGCGTTCTCGGTGGTGCTGCTCGGTGACGAATCCGGCTACAACGCTACCCACAGCCAAAAGATGAAATTGGCGGCGATTGAGGGCATGTGGCACACCGAACCCGCCCCCGCCGCCATCACCGCCTTTGGCTTTCCTGACCAAGAGGCCCGCCAGACCCATTACGCCATCCACATCCCCTTTGTGATGGGCCTGATCGGCACCCGGTCGCTGACCACCGAAATCCCCGGCATTTCTGAGCTGGTGGATCAGGCCGAGGTGCGTATCCGGTCGGGCATGATTGCCTATGAAGCGCTGTTAACTCTGCGCGCCGAGCGTGACGCGACGCCCTCGGTTGTGAAGGATACGTTCGAACTGCACTCGGCTGACTTGGGCTTCGCGCTGCTGTTGCGCAAATACACCGACACGCCGCATCTTGCGACGGAAGCACAGATCAAGATGGCCGCGAATGACACCGTGCCCATGGTCTGGCCTTTGTTCTGGGCCTTCCGCATCATGGCGGGGCTTGGCTTCGTGTTTATCGGCACCATGATCTATTTCTTCTACCGCGCGTCGTTCAAGCGCATGCAATTCCCCCGCCCGGCGCTGCATCTGGCGGTCTGGATGATCCCCACGCCATGGATTGCCGCCGAAATGGGCTGGTTTGTTGCCGAATTTGGCCGCCAGCCTTGGACGGTAGACGGTGTGCTGCCCACCGCGATGTCCGTCTCGGCCCTGTCGATGACTGAGGTGGCGATCACACTGGCAGGTTTTGTGATCTTCTATTCGGTGCTGTTCGTGGTCGAGATGGGCCTGATGCTGAAATACATCCGCAAAGGTCCATTCCTTGAAGCGGCGGAAACCGAGGCTTGGATGCAGCGCCACGATGCCCGGTTGGCGGGGCGTAAAAGCGCCGATGCCATCGCGATGGTAAGGGAGTAACGCCATGATCCTGCACGAACTTCTCAGCTACGAAACTCTGCGCCTGACGTGGTGGGTTCTGGTCGGCGTGCTGCTGATCGGCTTTGCGCTGACCGATGGCTTCGATATGGGGGTCGGTGCGCTTTTGCCCTTCGTCGCCAAGACTGACGCCGAGCGCCGGGTGGCGATCAACACCGTCGGCCCGGTGTGGGAGGGCAATCAGGTCTGGTTCATCGTGGGGGGCGCTGCAATTTTTGCCGCGTGGCCGCCGCTCTATGCCGTGTCGTTCTCGGGGTTTTACCTTGCGATGTTTCTGGTGCTGGCAGCGCTGATCGTCCGACCCGTGGCGTTCAAATATCGCTCGAAACGCGACGATCCACGCTGGCGGGCGGTGTGGGACTGGGCGCTGTTTGCGGGCGGCGCGGTGCCTGCAACGATCTTCGGGGTGGCGGTTGGCAATGTGCTGCAAGGTGTACCGTTCCATTTCACCGACGATCTGCACGCGATTTATGAGGGCGTGTGGTATTGGAAATTTCTAAGCCTTTTGAACCCCTTCGCACTCTGTGCGGGGTTCGTTTCGCTGGCGATGCTGGTGATGCACGGCGCCGCTTGGTTGACCTTGAAGGCGGAAGGTCCGGTGCAAATCCGCGCGCGCCGGATTGGCTCTTGGGCGGCATTGGTCGCGGTCGGCGGCTATCTGGGCTTGGGGGCGTGGCTCGCCTACGGCTTTGACGGCTACCAGATCCTCGGCGCTTACGTCACCGACGGCCCCTCCAACCCGCTGCATTTTGACGTGAGCAAGGGTGGCAGTTGGATGGACGCCTACGCTTTGCGCCCGTGGATCGCGGTCGCACCTGCGATGGGTGTAGGCGGCGGTTTGCTGGCATTCCTGGGACTGCGGGCAGGCCGCGAAATCACCACGCTGCTGGCGTCAAAAATGGCGATTTTTGGCATGATCGCTTCGGTCGGCCTGACGATGTTCCCGTTCATTCTGCCGTCCTCCAGCGATCCCCGATCATCTCTGACGGTCTGGAATGCGTCTTCGTCACACCTGACGCTGTTCATCATGCTGGTGGTCACCGCGATCTTTTTGCCGTTGATCCTGCTCTACACGGCGTGGGTTTACAAAGTGCTGTGGGGCAAAGTCACCGAAGCCGACGTGACTGAAAACTCGCACGGCCTTTACTGAAAGGACAAGATCATGTGGTATTTCGCTTGGATGCTGGGTCTGCCGCTGGCCGCAATGTTCGCCGTGGTCAACGCGATGTGGTTGGAAATGCAGGAGGACAGCCGCAAGATCGGCAGCCTTGACGACAAGGAAAAATAAGCCGCCGCAAAATTACCGCAGCCACAAGCCTTCGCGCTTCAGCACAAACCGGATCGCCTGCTCGCGCCGGGGCAGATCGTCGCGGTCAAACAGCGCCCGCACCTTGCGGCCCCGGTTTTGATAAATCATCAACCGCGCAGGCTCATGATCGCGCAAAATTCGCCGCAAATCCTTCTGCCCCGCCACATGCTCTAAAACCTCAACCACCCTGTTACTTTCCCGCGCATAAAGCAGTGGCAAGGTGCGATAATGACAAGTCACTGCGCCATCCAGCCCCGCAAGATCCGGCCCCGGACGCCCGCCACCAAAGCTGTGGATCACCAAGGGCAAAGCGATCTGGTCCAGCCAAGGGTAAATCTCCTGACAGACCAAAGCCTCAGGCCGATCATCTCGAACGGCCAAAGCATAGTCCAGAAACCGCCGCCCGAACGCCTTCGGGCTGGCATGAAAGAACCACCCCGCGTTGAAATACAGGAACCGCTGCCAGTAATTTTCGGGCTGACTGGGGTCAATCGTATCCTCAAACGACAGTCCAAACCGATCATACAACGCGCGCCAGGTCGTGGCCAAATCCGGCCCATACAGCTCCTGGCTCGGCCAAGTCCCCTCGCGGCGCATTGAGGCCGAGGGCTTTGCGAAATCAAACCTCACGGTATCGAAATCGCCGGTAACCAGCGTATCGGTATCCAGAAACAAAAACGGCTGATCCGGCAGCGCAGCAAGTGCCTCGATCTTGTTGCCATGCGGATAGCTTTGCCCGAAATGCCGCGCCTCAAACGGCAAAAACTCCGCCCCAAGCTCACCCAGCATCCCACGCACCGCCGCATCTGTCACCCCGACCGACTTAGGCCAAGCGCCGCCCTGCTGCGGTTCCGCCAAGAAAAGCTTGCCAGCAAAATCCGGGTTGGTCGCCCGCAACGAGGCCGCCAGCAGCAAAGCCTCATATTGCAACCGCCCCGCTTGCACCACGGCTACGATATTGAACGCTTGCCGCGCGGGCTCGGGATCGGTCATGCTTCTCTCGCGGGGATTGGCCCCCGTGCTGCTGCTGTTTGCGCGACATTAGGCGCGATTGCGGGGCAGCAAAAGCAAAAGGAGGTTCAGATGCTTAGGAATTCCCTGATTGTTGCCGCCATCGCGACAATGCCCGCCGCTGCCTTGGCCGAAAACTTCACCACCGCCGCCGAGATCAAACCGATCCTCGATGCCACCCGCGCCAACTGGATTGCGGTGCGCGAATTTGACGGCAAGGATTTGCTCTACTTCACCCAGCTTCTGTCATGGCGCTGTGGGCTCAGCGAAATCCACTACGGGTTGAACGGCGCCGCGCCTAACACAGTGTGGCCGATGGAGCCCTGCTATGACGCCGAACCGCAGCCCAACGCGCTGAAGATGGAGGGGGCGGAGATTTTCCTCACCGCACCCTTAGGCTCGATCCAAACCATCTCGATTAGCGTCACTTATGACGATGGCACCGAGGCCAGCGCCGATTTCAACCGCGCCGCCGTGATGACGCCCTGATTTCATCTAGGCAAAAATACTCCCGCGGGAGGTATCGGCGGTCTACGGCAGAAGCCTCCGGCGGGGATATTTAGGAACAGATGAAATCACTTGTTCGGCGTAAACCGCAGGGACAGGCAAGACATCCCGCCGTCCAACTTGGCGCATTCGCTGTTGCCGATCTCACGCACTTTATACCCCGCCTGCTCCAAGACGCTGCGGGTTTTCGCAAACCCCGCAGGCATGATCACCAGATCGTTGAAGCGGATCGAATTGGCGCAAGCTTCCTCGCCCTCGGCAACATAGATCACGTTATAGCCGTCAAAGCAGCCCGATTCCGCAAGCCGCTTGGTCGACAAGATCGTCTCGGCATCCAGCAGCGAGCAATCGGTTTTGAAATGCAACACCCCCGGCGGCGTGAATACTTCGCGCACCGTATAGCCCCAATTCGCCACCAACCGCGTGAGCTCTGCCACTCCGGCGGCATTGGTGCGCGCCGAGCGCCCGACCAGAATCTCGCTCTCGGTGGTCAGGATATCGCCGCCCTCGATGAAGCTGTCTGCCCCCTCAATCCGCAACACTTGGCCATACAGCGCCTGCAAATGCGGTGCCATTTCGGCAGCCTCACCCAAACGCGAGGGCGCACCGGGCCGCATCACGACAGCCCCTTTCGGCAGACACAATGCAGTGTCTTCAACAAACACCGAATCCGGGAAAGCCTCCAACGCGCCCAACTCGATCACTTCCGCCCCGGTAGACCGCAAAGCCGCGATATAATCCGCATGATGCGCCTGCATCAGCGCCAGATCCGGGGTGCCGATATCCACCGCCCGCAGCCCCGCGATGATGCTGCTCGAGGGTCTGCGGGTGATGGCGTGGCTGAAGGTGTAAGACTGCATGAAGGACTCCTGATCCGAATTTGCGCGACACTAGGGCAAACTTCGCGCCCCCGCAAATCCAAGCGCGGCAGCTCAAAGCTAAAATCGACTAGCCAAAGCTTCGGCCGTTCCTTTGCCAGCCTATTTCTGAAACGGGTTGGGCGATCTAGCCCCCGCATCTAGCGCTGATATGCCCTGTTTTGTTGTATCAGCCTCCCCAATCACCCCTGCGGCGCAGCAAGCAACGCCACGGCGCGGTCGATGGCAGCTGGGGGTCTGTCGTGGCGATCTGCGCGATATAGCCACCGGGCCGGAACAAGGATGTCCGGCGCGTCGCCATAGGCCGATCTGAACGACCTGTCCCGGTCTGCGACGCTGAGTTCGGCATCAGCCCCCCGTTGCGCCGATCGCGACCCGCTTCAGGCCCGCCCTCATGCTGGGCCACGCCACAGGGGCCAGATTCTTGGCCGCCAGCGCCCCGCAAGCCAGACCGAGTGTCGGCTTTGCCTACTGCTTCTGGATGGACGGGGCGCGCGTTTTCAAACACACCTCGGCGATGTTCAAAAGCGGCTTTCTTAGCCCTTCAACTTTGCGACGATCTTCGCCGCCAGTTGATCCAGCGCTGCCCCCGTCGCGCTGGCAACGGAGGCTGGTGTTAGATCGGTCATGGAAACCGAAATCGCAAAGCGGTTCAGGCTGTCAGAGACTGCGCCCGTGCCGGAGGAAATTGCGAATTGTCCCTCCAGATAGAAGCTGCCATCGGCCCGCGCACTCATCTGATCAATGCGCACCTGCACGCGTGCCTGCGGCTCGGAGGTGAGCGGCCAAGGTTCGGCGGCGACTTTTGCGGTCGAGGCAGCCTCCAGGCTGCGCGCCAAAGCCCCGGTGACGCCCCGCGCGGGATCATCAGCCCAGATCGCCTTGGGCACCGGGCGCAGAGCACCCGCAGCATCCTCGACAATAATCTCAGACGCCGAGGCATAGGCGGGCAGCGACACGTCCCGCACTTCAATGCTGCTGACGCGCAGTCGGGCTTCGGTGACGGCTGTTGGCGAAGGAATCTCGAAGCGGGCCTTCTTATCGCCGCATGCGGCCAAGGTGGCCAGAACGAACAGTATTATCAACGGCTTATGCATCTTAACGTCCGATCAGCAGAGAGTTTGGATTGCGCTCGATGGTGCGGGCAAGTTGCGTGGCTGCCTTTGCTGCGGTTTGCAGATCGCGTAAAAGTTGCAGAGTTTGGCTGTTGAAATCGGACTTCGCGCCATAGGAAGCGATCAGGGCATTGGCCTTGCCAACCAGCGAGTCCAACTCTGCCGTCAGTTTTGGCAGATCATCCGCCGCTGTCGCCACCGATTCCGCCGCCGTCTTGGCCGAGGCCAAAGCGGCATTGACGTTTTCGACCGCCCCACCCTCGCGCAACTCTTTCAGCGCAGCTTGAACCTGCACCAGCGCCGCCGAAAGGTCGGCAGGCAAGGCCTTCATCGCGTCGGTGCCAATGACGCCATCGGCGGTCTGGATCAGCTTGGTGGTGCTGTCGATCAACTCTTCGGCGTTCAGCGCCTTGGCCTTGGCGGCCAGTTCTTGCAGGTCTTTCACCAGTTGCGGGAAATCTTTCGACGCTATGTCCAGATTCGCAGCGATCTTATTGGCATTGTCCAGCAATGTGGCCAATTTCTCGGTCGCGCCGCGCTTTTGCAGATCGTCGATCACCTTGCGCAGATCGGCGATGGCCCCGCGCAACTCGGTCGGAATGGCTTGGGTATCTTCCTTGTTGATCAGCCCGCGCGCATCATCCAGCAGCTTGACCAGCGCGCCGGGGGCAGCGCGAGTATCCTTAGAGCCTGCCACCTCCTCGATAGATGCCATCAGCGAAATGGCTTGCTGCATCAGTTCTTCAATCGGCAGGCCGTTGATGCGTTTCAGCATACCATCCGCTGTGGCGTTCAGATCCGGTAGGTTAGAAACCACGCTTGGCAGTTCCGGTACGTTGTCATCTCCAACGATCATCGCAGCCGTGGGTTCATTCGGCAGTTCTGCCAGCTCTATCTTCAGCCCTGCGCTGAAAATGCTGGTGCTGGCCAGACGTGCCCGCAGCCCTTTGTCCACAGCGTCACGCAGAAACTCCAGCACTTCAGACTTGCCCGTGCTTGCGTCCAGCCCCAGCGCCTGTGGATCAATTTCAAGCTCGGTGCGTAGCTTCACAACGCGACCGCCGCCAGATGTCCGTTCGATAAAGGCATTGATCCCGGTGACTTGGCCGATGCGAAAGCCATGATATTCGACCGCCGCACCAGCCGCCAACCCGTTGACCGAGCCGGTGAAAATCACCACCAAAGGCACCGCGTCATCGCCGATCTGGGTGAAGATGCTTTGCCGGGCAGATTCTTCATCGTCAAACAAATTGAACACCGTGCTGTCGGTGATCGGCTCGCCGCCGGTGAAGGTGGTATCAAAGGCAATACCACCGCGCAGCAGCGATCCAAGGCTGGACACATCCAAGGCCACGCCACTCGGCCCCAGCTTGACCGAGAAACCTGACGTATCCCAGAACCGCGTTGCCGTGGTGATAAACTTGTCATTGGGCGCGTTGATAAAGGCATCCACCAAGACGCTGTCGCCGGTCTCGGTGATGCGCGGCACATCCATTTTGCCGACTTCTACGCCGTGGAAGCTGATTGGCCCCCCCGCAGGCAGCAGCGAGCCATTTTTGCTGCGCAAGGTAATACGGGTGCCTTTGCGACCGGGGCGCAAGATCGGCTCTGCCTCTAAGCCGGCAAAGCTGCGCGCGTTGGAATTCTTGACAGGCTGCCAAGCCCCTTCGATGTAAACACCCGACAACACCGTCGACAGTCCGGTGATGCCATTGGCGCTGACATTGGGGCGCACGACCCAGAACTGACTGTCCGATGGCAGGGTTGCCGCGACATCCTTCTGCACCCGAGCAGAAATGATCACCCTTTGCAGGTCAGTGGTGAACTGAACATTCTCGACGGTGCCAATCACCACCTCGCGGTACTTCAGCGTCGTCTCACCCGGCAACACCCCGGCCGCTGTGGAAAAGGTGATGGTGATCAACGCGCCGCGATCATTGTAGTTTTTCCAAGCGATCCCCAAAGACACGATAAGTGCCAGCACCGGCACCAGCCACACCAGCGACAGATTGCGCCAAGGCGAGTGGCGCGGCGGCTCGATCTCAAGCTCGGGTGGATCAATATTGGTCACGCTTTTTCAGCTTCCTTGGTGTCGGTGTCCCAGATCAGTCGACTGTCAAAGCTCATCGCCGAAAGCATGGTGAACACCACGGAAAGCGCAAAACTGATCGCCGCGATGCCCGGTTTGACGCTGACGACTGTGCCCAATTGAACGAGCGACGACAAAAGCGCAACCACGAAGACATCTATCATCGACCAACGGCCAATGAACTCGACCACCTCTAGCATACGGTGTTTCAGATGAACGGTATTCTTGTCCGGGTGCTGTACCTGCAACGCCAGATAGGAGATGGCCACGAACTTGCCGATCGGAATCACGATACTGGCGACAAACACGATGGCCGCAACGGCGTAGGAATGGTGGAGGACCAATTCGATCACGCCGCCCAGCAGCGTGTTGGATTGGGTCTTGCCCAGCGTCGTCGTCTCTAACATCGGATACAGATTGGCCGGGATATAGGCCATGAAGCCAGCGATCAACCACGCCCAGACCCGTTGCATACTGGTGGCATCCCGGCTGCTCAGCGCTTGGCCACAGCGCAGGCAAAACGCGGTTTGCGCCGCGTGAACCCGACCACAGGTACGGCAGGCGAGCAGACCCGCCGCGCGCGCGGTCATCAGTGGGGTCTGCGAGCCTCCAGCGTGCGCCATATCGTCAACCTACACATGAAGTTATCATTCAAAACGGTGATCAGCACCAACGCCGCAAACGCCCAGAACGCCGGACCAATCGTTAAGATAGCCAAGCCCGCCACTTTGACCAGTGCCACGGCCACGCCGACGATAAAAATCTCGGCCATCGCCCAAGGCTTAAGCACTTCGGCAAGCCGAAACGCCTGCAATGCGCCTTTGGCGGGGGCCCAGCCAATCGCCATGGGTCCCAAGGCGTAGAGGATCGCGGCCAAACGTATCAGGGGCAACACGACGATCAGCCCCGCCGTCACCAAGGACAAGGGCAGCATCAGCCCGGAGGAAAACGCAAGGATGGCATCAATCACCGAGTTTCTCTGCGTTAACCCACGGGCTTCCAAGGTCAGAAATGGAAACGAAATCGCCGCAGCCATCAACACGGTCGCGGTCAGGGCAAGCATGACGATTTTGGTCATCGCGCTGTTATGGGGGGCCAAGAGTACCGAGTGACACCGCCGACACCGCGCCTTTTGCCCCGGTGCCACCGCAACCAACCGATGCAGCGTGTCACAGGTCGGGCACGCCACCAACTCGGCCAGCGCCTGCTCATCAAAGCCAGCAAGGTCACGGGGGGTGGGTTGACGCTTGTCATTCATGCCTGCACCTTATCTGGCCGTCACGTGCAAAGCCAATCAACTGTGTGTCTTCGAAGGATTTGGGGCCGAGCCATTGATTTCGCGGCCGAAGTTGCACCGAACTTTTACAGGTTATTGACGGACTTCTCTGCATGGGCACAGGCAGTTTGCGGTCCATGCGACACGGCCGCCGATCAGAGTTTTCTGCCCTTCGCTTCATCTCCGGCAATCGCGGCTGGTCTGATCAGGCGGCCCGTCATCGAATTTTGCGGAACTCGCAGCGAACGACGGCTCCGCCTCGGAGTGACGGTCGTGTTGCTAGACCGCGCCTAGCAATATATCGCGGAGATCATCGGCACTCTCAGAATTATGACGCAAAGCTTTGGCCGATAAGGTGCGACATCTGGGCTTTGAACAACGTCGGTATCAGATTGCAGGTTTGTGTATCCGGAACAGGGTAAGCTCTGCGGCGGCGTGTTCTTACCGGTGAAATCGAGCGCGAGTTTGATCTTGAACCAAGCAGGCTGACTGTAGCGTCGGGAGTGGTCAAGCGACCTTGTATGCCGTTTTGCCGAGGCGGGCGGGGATCTTGTCTTGTGCCATAATCCAAACCCGACGTCTTATGGTTGGCGGCACCAGAGGCACTGGTGGCCTTAGTGGGCCGCGATCCTGTTGCCGCGGAACACCCGGCTTTATGGCAGCGCCGAATCGGTTCCACATCTGCGGTTACGCGTCTTTGCGTTGGGCGATGGCGTGGAGTATTGACGCGCCGGGCTGGAGGATTTTGCTGCAACTGTGGCTGCTATCTCAACTGACGGAGTTTCGGTGAACACCACTACAATAAGCGCTTGCTGCTGCCCCCTCCGTTGGTCGCGGCCGATGCGACGCGTTCGTCCCAAGGCGGATGCTCGGTCGCCGACGTGCGGTGCAGGTCAGTTCGATACTTTGAACACCGGGACGAATGAGGCAGGTGCGAGGGATTCTTGTGCGCCGATGGCGTCGATGTTTTCGGGCGTAAGGGTGACGATGCGGGGCCCTGCATGGCGGATCGTCAAGCGGCCTTCGATGGCTCGCACTGCAAGTTCCACCGCCAAGCGCCCTTGCAGCACGGCGAAATCGGTCGGGGCGGCCAGAATGCGCCCGCGCTTGATGCCGCGGTAAACACCATGGCTGACATAGGTTGAGACGACGCCGATCCGGTCTGTCAGATTACGCGCGCGCAGGATCGAAACTGCGGCCTCGGCCATCGGGCCGCTGCCGACGAGATAATCCACCTCAGGCAGGCGGTCGAGCACGTCTTCGACCAACAGCACCTGTTGCTCGATCCCGGTATCGCCGTAGCGGGTGGCGACGATCTGGGCTGAACTGTCGGCAAGGGCTTCGAGAAAACCCTGTTCCACGAAATGCACCCAGCCTGCACCTGTGGGGCCGGGGAACCAAGCCAGCTTGACCGCAGGACTGCCTTTGGGATGCCGTGCCGCGATGGCGCGCCCCGCCGCCGCGCCCATTTCACGCCATGACACGCTGGATTTGGCCGAGATGCCTGCGTCGTCCATGTCGTTCACCGCAGCAATAACGGGCATCTGTTTGGCAATGTCCAGAACCGCCGGGGACAGGCCGTTATAAGATACTGGCCCCAGGATCAACGCATCCATATTGCGCTTGCCGCAGGTTTTGACCTGTTCGATCTGGCGGGCGAGGTTTGGGTAGCCGCCCGCCTCATACAGATCAAACGAGACGCCCAGTCGGTTGGCTTCTTCGACCATGCCGTAATTGACGCTAAGCCAATAGGCATCTTTCAGATGCGGATAGAGCACGCAAAGCCGCCAAGCTTTGGTCGCGCGCTCAAGCGGCTGGTATTGCACCGGCTGTGTGGGACTATCGTCATCAAACGGCACCGTTGGCACTTGCAGTTGCCACGACTCGGCATTGGCGGATTGGCTGGTAAGAACTGCGAAGCCCGCAAGCAGGATGTGTCGCAAAAATCTCATGCCTTTGCTTCCATCCCCTGTAATCTGATGCCAGATCAGGGGTAAGGTTACGGAAGATGCTGCACAAGTCCAGCCCATCGCGCGTCAGTTTGGGACGTATGCTGCTGATGGCCTTTCTGGTCATCGCGGGCTTGCCGACTCTGACCGGGGTGCTGGGCTGGATCGAGTTGCAAAAGGTCGCGCGCAACCAAACCAATGTCATCAA
Source organism: uncultured Cypionkella sp. (assembly GCA_964387655.1). Classification (GTDB taxonomy): domain Bacteria; phylum Pseudomonadota; class Alphaproteobacteria; order Rhodobacterales; family Rhodobacteraceae; genus Cypionkella. The sequence goes on from CAYLYV010000014.1 coordinate 40,199, forward strand.
GGACACCATCCCGGCGATTTCCGAAGTGCGTGGCTTTACCGAGGAAATCAGCCGTATCGTCGTGGTCGCCCCCGAGCTTGCCGCCGTCACCACAGAAGCCGCGCGAAGGGAACGTGCGGGTTATCTTTTTGCCCAAGCCGATGCGCTGAAGCACCGGGTTGCGCGCTATGAAAGCACGGGGGACGCGGTCCCGGCGGGGCTTGAGCAAGCCGAGGCCGATGTGCGGGGCGGGATCGAGCGGCTCGATCGTCTGGTGCAAGACCGCATCATTACCATTGCGGCGCAGGGCGCGCGGCTGCAAGCCGGCCTGACAGCCACGACAGAGTTGTTGGAGATTGCAGATACCCTGGTGGCGAACGCGCAGATGGGCACCTCGGCGGTGATCTCTAGCCTGTATGATCCCGAGAATGGCGGCCCCGACACCACGACGCGCCTGGAGACATTGGACAAACTGATCGAGGTCGATCTGTTTCGCCAAGGCCTGATGACCGAGATGCGCTCGTATATTGGCGAGGTGGGGCTGTTGCTGAACCGAATCGCCACCGTGCAAAGTCCGGCAGAGCTTGTGCAGGTGCAGGCAGAGCTTCAGGCCCGCATTGAAATTGTGACGCGCCGTATTCTGGCGGTGAATGATCCGATCCGAGCCGAGCGGGCTTTGGCGCTGTTGCAGATGATCCGACCAAGCGCTGCCCCGCCGCCGGATGCCGCTGACATGTTCAGTCTCACCAAAGGCATTCTTGATCTGAACCGCTTGATCGAGGGAGCGCAAAGCGACGTGCGCGAGGCGGCGGTACGGTTGGAGCGCGAAGCGCAGGCGCTTGCCGATCAGATCACTGGGCGGGCGGTTTTGGCGGGTGCGGAGGCAAGTGCAGCGATCCGCACCACGCAGCAGCTTTACCTTTGGGGTTCGGTTGCGGCTTTGCTGATTTCCTTGGCGGTGGTCTGGTTTTATGTGCGCGGCAATATCACCCGCCGTTTGGATGTGCTGTCAGCCACGATGACGCGGCTTGCCGATGGCGCAGAAGTGGGGCGCATCACCCCGCACGGCACGGATGAAATCGCGGAAATGGAAGCGGCTGTCGAGGTGTTCCGCCTGCAAGGCATTGAGAACCATGCGCTGGAGGCCGAGCGTGATCAGAACTTGGCCGAATTGCGTCGCCACCGTCTTGAGCTGCAACTGCTGGTGGCTGAGCAGACCAAGCAGCTGCGCGGCGAGGTCAGCGCCCATGCCGAGGCGCGCAAGCAGGCCGAGGCTGCCGATCGCGCCAAGTCGGAATTCCTGGCCATGATGAGCCATGAGATCCGTACGCCGATGAATGGCGTGCTGGGGATGTTACGCAGTCTGGGGCGCGATGGGTTGTCGGTGCGTCAACAGGGGCAGTTGCGCGCGGCTCATGCCTCGGGCGAGGGATTGATGGTGATTTTGAACGACATTCTGGATTATTCCAAGATTGAAGCCGGGGCTGCAACCTTGGCTGAAGTGACGTTTGCGCCGGCTGATCTGTTGCGCGATATTGTAGGATTGATGACACCGAGCGCGCAGGAAAAAGGGCTGGTTCTGCGGCTGGATACGCCATCGGCTTTGCCCGCAGCCGTGGTGGGCGATATGGGTAAACTGCGGCAAATCCTGTTCAATCTGGTTTCCAACGCGGTGAAGTTTACCGAGCAGGGCGAGGTTGGATTGAGCGTTACGTCGCAGGAAGACGCAAGCGGCTCTAGCTTGACCTTTGCCGTCAGTGACACCGGCAAGGGTATCGCCGCAGCCTCGCAAGAGCGGATTTTTGGCGTGTTCGAGCAAGAGGATGCGCAGACCGCGCGGCACTATGGCGGCACGGGTCTGGGTCTTGCGATTTGTCGGCGGTTTGCCGAGGCGATGGGGGCAACGCTGACGGTGCAAAGCGTCCCCGGTGCGGGCACAGTGTTCACTCTGGCAGCAGGTTTTCGCCCCGGTAAGATTGCGGATTTGCCGGTTGATCTCGTGGAGGTGTCCGTTCAACCTGATACCCGAAACCTGCACGCTTTGGTGGTAGAGGATAACGATATCAACCAGATGGTCATTCAAACCTATCTGGAGGATATGGGCCATCAGGCACATGTGGTTGGAACTGCCGAGGCGGCGCTATCGGTGCTGCGTGGGGCGCAGTTCGACGTGATCCTGATGGATGTAAACTTGCCGGGTCTGTCTGGCACCGAAGCGACGCAGATGATCCGGGCGATGGCGGATCGGCACACTGCAGCGCTGCCGATCATTGGCGTCTCGGCGCATGTGCAGGAGGCGGATCGGCGGGAAAATCTGCAAGCTGGCATGTCGGCGATCTTGCCGAAACCTTTGTCGTTCGATGCGCTGTCAGCGGCACTGCTTGAGGTCGTTCCACAAAGGCATGTTCTGTTCGATCTGGCATCCGACATAGGGACTGAACGCGCCTGCGGGCTGGCGCGGATGTTTCTGGAAAGTTTGCCGAAAGGGCTCGCGGCCATCGACGCCGCCGCAGGGTTCAGCGATTGGACAGCTTTGGCGCAGGCAGCGCATCATCTGAAAGGGGCTACGGGGAATTTTGAACTGCCAGTTTTGGCGACGCATTTGGATCAGATCGAGGGTTCGGCCAAGCTTGGCCCGTCCGCTCAGCTTGAGACTTACCTTCAACAGTTGACCAAGGTGGCCGAGCAAAGCCGTCTGGCTATCGAAACAGCCCTTGCGGTGCTTGACCCCAGTCTCAACCAAGCTGCGCAGTGAACACGTAGCCTTCGCCATGCGAAGTGGTGAAGATGCGCGGGGCCTTCGGATCATCGCCGAATTTCGCCCGTAAGCGTTGCACCAGCACATCTATTGTGCGGGTGTTGGTGCCGTCTTGCCTGTGTGTGATCGCCATGATCAGCCGATCACGGTCCATCACCGCGCCCGGATTGGTCACAAAGACCCGCAGCAACTCGTACTCCGCCCGCGTCAGCACAATCGGCTGGCCCGCAGCATCGGTGACTTGGCGGGATGCGACATCAAAGGTAAAGTCGTTGAAGTGGAACACCCGCCGCGTCATCGCCCGCATCGCAGTGGTGCGCCGCAGCAGGTTCTTCACTCGTGCCAGCAACTCGCGTCGATTGAAGGGTTTGCAGACATAATCATCCGCGCCAAGCTCCAGCCCGACGATGCGGTCCACGTCATCGGTGCGGCCCGACAACAGGATGATGCCGATTTCCGAGCGCGCGCGCAATTCGCGGGTGATCTCTAACCCGTCTTTGCCCTGCAAATTGATATCGGCAATCAGCAGATCGGCGGTGTTCTGTGCGAGGATCTTTTCGACCTTCTCGGCGGTGTCACATTCCGAAATGCGATAGCCAAATGAACCCAGATAGCTGGCCAACGTGCTGCGAGTCACCGGCTCGTCTTCGACAATGACAATATGCGCTGGTCTGGACGACATCGGCCCTTCCGTTTGACGTGTTTCCCCTTGTTAACAATTTTTTACAAATAATGCGAGTCCATTCATCGCAAGGGTCTGACACGTTCACAACCCATCCCTAGCCTTGAGTCGCAGGGAAGGCCTCAAATTTCCCGCGAAACACTGCGCGCAGGCGCGGATATCCAACAGGGATGCACCATGAAATCTATGAAAACACTGCTTGCCGGGGCGACCGCACTGGTTTTGCTGGCCCCCGCTGTCTGGGCCGCGGATTCGACCGATCCGATCATGATCCCGCTGCACAACTGGTCCAGCCAGATCGTGATGAGCCATGTCGTCGGTGACGTCTTCACCTTGATGGGCAACAGCGTGGAATATGTGACAACCGACAGTCAGGCGGTTTACGAATCCATCCGTTTGGGCGACGCCTCGCTAGAGCTTGAAGTCTGGGAAGGCGCGTTTGGCGCGTCTTTTGATGCGGCTGTGGCCAAGGGCGGTATCCACGCCGCGGGTGCCCACAATGCCATCACGCGCGAAGATTGGTGGTATCCGGCCTGGACCAAAGAAGCCTGCCCCGGTCTACCCGATTGGAAAGCGCTGAACGAATGTGCGGCTTTGTTCAAAACCCCGGAAACCGGCGAGAAGGGCCGTTTTCTGGGTGGTCCGGTGGATTGGCTGAAGCATGATCAGGAAAAGGTTGATGCTTTGAGCCTGAATTTCGCCGTGGTCAATGCAGGCTCTGCCGCTGCGATCTGGGCCGAGATTGGTGCTGCCGAAAAGACCAAAACGCCGATTGTGGTGTTCAACTGGACCCCGAACTTTGCTGAAGCCGTCTGGCCGGGTGAATTCGTGAACTTCCCGGAATGGGTGCCGGGCTGCAACGAAGACCCGTCTGTCGGCCCAATCCCCGACAAGACCTATGATTGCGGAAACCCCGCCAATGGCTATCTGAAGATCGCCGCTTGGGATGGCATGAAAGACAAATGGCCTGCGGCTTATGCGACGCTGACCAAAGTCAGCCTGACCAACCCGCAAATCGCCGAGATGGCCAAACTGGTTGATATCGACGGGATGGAGCCTGAAGACGCGGCAAAGGCCTGGATGGATGCCAACCCGGACGTTTGGAAAGCTTGGCTGAACTAAGCCGGACCGTCGTATTTTCTTGGCCCATCCAGCGCAGTGCCGGGTGGGCCGACCCTTTGCCAAAGATCGAGGTTCCCGCATGACGGAAAGCGTTATCACCTGCCGCAATGTCTCAAAAATTTTCGGGCCAAATCCGGCGCAGCATCTGGCGAACCTGAAGGCCGACCCCGGCCTGTCATCGGCAGGCTATGTCCATGCGGTGCGTGACGTTAATCTGGAGATCAGGCGCGGGGAAATGCTGGTTGTGATGGGCCTGTCGGGCTCGGGCAAATCCACGCTGGTGCGCTGTCTGTCGCGGTTGATTGAGATTACGGGCGGATCGGTGACGGTGGAAGGCCGCGACATCGCGACCTTGTCTGAACCCGAACTGATCGACCTGCGCCGCCGCAAGATGGGGATGGTGTTTCAAAGCTTTGGCCTGCTGCCGCATCGCACCGTTCTGGAAAACGTCGCCTTCCCGCTGGAAATGCGCGGACAGGATCGCGCCACCCGCTATGGTCGTGCCCGTGAGATGCTGGAACTGGTTGGCCTGAAAGGCCGCGAGGATTACTTCCCGCGCGAGCTTTCCGGCGGCCAACAGCAACGCGTTGGCATCGCGCGATCCTTGGCGGTTGAGCCGGACATCTGGTTTCTGGATGAGCCGTTTTCGGCGCTTGACCCGCTGATCCGGCGCGAGATGCAGGATGAATTTCTGCGGTTGAAGGGCATGATGAACAAGACGATCATCTTCATCACCCATGACTTTGACGAAGCTTTGCGGCTGGCTGACCGCATCGCCATCATGAAAGATGGCCGTGTCGAGCAATGCGACACTCCCGATCAGATCGTGCTGCATCCGGCCACCGAATATGTGGCAAAATTCACCTCCGAGATTGACCGCGCCCGCGTGGTGCATATCGGCAGTCTGGTGGCGCCGCTGACCTCACCCGCCACCGGCGAACCCGTCGCCGCACACCGCACCATCCGCGATCTGGCGCGGCAACTGATCTCTGACCCGCGCAGCGAGATTCCGGTGATCAACGATAAGGGCGCGGTGATCGGCTCGGTGTTGCGGCAAACGGCGCTGGATGTGCTGCTGGGGGATGCACATTGATGGAGCGGTATGCGCGCTATGCTGGCACTGCCAAACTGCTGCTGGCGCTGGCGCTGGCGCTGATGCTGTTCAAGGCTATCCTGCCGCAAGGCATGGTCCGCCCGCCGGAATGGCTGGTACTGCCCTTTGCCGATTGGATCAACGCGGTCTTTGCTTTCCTGCAAAACGATCTGGGCCTGATGGCGGTGACGCGGGCATTTTCCGACGTGGTGGAATGGTTGCTGAATGTCACCGCCAACCTGCTGTACGGCAAAAGCCGGTGGCCCAACCTTGGCCCGATCCCGTGGAGCGTGATTGCCGTTACCGCCTTTATGGCAGGCTATGCGCTGAAAGGCTGGCGCTTGGGGATGATCAGCGGCGGCACCTTTGTCTGGATCGCGCTGATGGGGCAATGGAAATGGGCGATGGAAACCCTGTCGGTCATCGTCGTCGCAGCACCCTTTTCGGTGACGTTGGGCCTTGTGCTGGGCGTGCTGGCCTGGCGGTCACAGCGTTTTGAGCGGATGCTGAACCCGATCCTCAGCATCGCGCAATCTTTGCCGCATTTTGCCTATATGATCCCGGTCGTGGTGTTTATCGGCGTTGGGCCAAAAGCCGGCGCGATTGTCACCATCATTTTCTCGGTGCCGCCGATGATCCGCATGACGCTGCTGGGGCTGAAAAAAGTCCCCGAGGAGGTGATCGAGGCTGGCAAGATGTCAGGTGCTACCCGTTGGCAGTTGCTAACGCGGGCGCGCATCCCCACGGCGCGATCCGAGATTTTGATCGGGGTCAACCAGGTCATCATGCAATGTCTGGCGATGGTGGTGCTGGCCAGTTTCATCGGGATGCCGGGCTTGGGGCAGAAGTTGTTGCAACTGTTGCAATCGCTGAAAATCGGGCTGTCGGTGGAAATCGGTGTGACCATCGTGTTGCTGGCGGTCACGCTGGATCGACTGACCAAGGCTTGGGCGCTGCGCCAACCCGTGCACGAAGCCGCAAGCCCGTCTTGGCTCAAGCGCAATCGGCTGTTGGTGATCTGGCTCGCCCTCTGCGTCTTGGGCTTTGGGCTGGCGCATGTCTTCCCATATTTTCTGGAGGTCGAACGCAAGCAGGCGCTGTCTGTGGCAGGGCCGATCGACGCGCTGATGGATCAGGTCATCCGATTGATCACCCCTGTTACGCTGTGGCTGCGTTGGTTTTTAATCACTTGCGTATTGATCCCGATGCGCGATGCCTACCTTTGGCTGCCGTTCACCGCCGTGCTGCTGCTGCTCGCGGCCTTGGGCTGGGCGATTGGGGGCTTGCGATCCGCGCTGATCTGCGTGGCGTATTTTGGCCTGATCGCCGCATCGGGCTGGTGGGACAGGGCGATGATCACGGTGTATATGGTCTGCATCTCAGTGGTTATTGCCGCCCTGCTGGGCATTCCTTTGGCGATTTGGGGCGCGCGCAATCCCACGCGTGCCGCCCGCATCCTTTTGGTCTGTGACACCGCCCAGACCTTCCCCAGCTTCATCTACCTGATCCCGGTCATCATGCTGTTTGGTGTCAATGACGTGGCGGTGGTCGCCGCTGTGGTGGTGTTTGCCGCCGTACCGCTGGTGCGGTACACCATCGAAGGTTTGCGCAACGTGCCACCAGAAATGATCGAGGCCGCGGATATGAGCGGGGCGACAAGCAGCCAAGTGCTATGGCATGTGCGTCTGCCGATGGCGCTGCCAACCATGCTGGTCGGGGCGAACCAGTCGGTGATGTTTTCGCTGTTCATGGTGATCATCGCAGCCTTCATCGGCACGCAAGATCTGGGTCAAGAGATGCAGCGTGCCTTGTCCTCCACCGATGTGGGCAAAGGCTTGGTACTGGGCTTCGCCGTGGCCTTCATGGGGCTTATGACCGACCACCTTATCACGCGTTTGTCGGAGGCCCGAAACGCCGCGCTGGGGAACTTAAAGATGGTGACCATCCTTGCCCGCCCAAGCCCAACCGCCCACGCCTCTCTTTCACGTCGCAGTGCATCCGCCATATCATTCACCAGTTTTGAAGGCTCTTTCGGCGGGACAGCAGCAGGGTGCGAAAACTGACCGAAGGTTCAGCCGCTTCAGCACCGGGATGGATGAGGTGATCGTGCGCTTCACCGATGTCTGGCTGGCGATGGCTTCGCGGATCATTGCGCGGGTTTTGGCATGGTGGCCTGCCTTCGCCCGCGTCAGCCGCGCGCCGGCCGATCCGTGCGACGGATGCGACGGGTGGCTGGTCGGCCGCCTGCCATTCGCTCTCCAACGATGCCGAGGTTTTCGCATGACCCAACCTGTGCTTGAGGTGTGCAACCTCCTCACCCATGTCCGCAGCATCGAGCGCCGCTCTCGGCTATAGCCTGAAATATGCTGAGCGGAGCTTTGTTATACAGGCCTGTTGCGCCTCGACGGCAGCGCGAAATCTTGTGTGTGTAAGAGCGGAGCAGCCCAGAAATGATCCCTTCATCACCATGCAAAAACTCCGCTAGGGAGGCTTTTCAAGAAATTGACATGCAGAAATTTTTTGCTGCGAAGTGCCAAAGCCGCCGTAGCCCAAATTGTCTTGCGGCCAACCGTGTGCCGTTCGCCTCAAGCGCGAGTTTCTCCCGATGCGGTGAAGGTTGATTGACAGGCATCGCAGATTGGGCCGCAACCCTTACAAAAGCTCTTTGACAGCCCAAACAGACACGCAGGACATGTGCTGCGCCAATTATCAAGCTGATATAGAGGGGCGAGTTTGCATCACTTTGTTCAATGCGGTTCGATCGTCGGCGCGGCACGCTTTGCATGCGCGCGGACCCGTGTACGATCCACGTATATGCGATAGGGGCGCACTGTTATTCTTGTTGGGATTGAAATCGGTTAAACAGACGACATGGGAGCGAATCAACAATTTTCTCGCGTAAACGGCCACTCTGACGCCTCGCGATAGAACTCACTCTGGGGCGCAAACAATGATAGCAATTTTTTCTCCATGAGCCCTAGAACGCAATGTTGGCGCTGCTGATGCGCTTTACGCGATCAGCGTCTCTGCATACTTCTGGTGAAGTTGTCGTCATTCTAACGGTTGTCGGATGGTAATCCCCCCATTTCTAACGGGGTGCATTCGTAGAACTTACGCAGCCA
>CAYLYV010000015.1:0-48853 GCA_964387655.1 uncultured Cypionkella sp.
TGAGCAAAATCAAAAAAGTCGTCCTCGCCTATTCCGGCGGTCTGGATACCTCGGTCATCCTGAAATGGCTGCAAACCGAATATGGCTGCGAGGTGATCACCTTCACCGCCGATCTCGGGCAGGGCGAAGAACTGGAACCGGCGCGGCAAAAGGCCCTGCTGATGGGGATCAAGCCCGAGAATATCCATGTCGTCGACGTGCGCGAAGAATTCGTGAAAGATTTCGTCTTTCCGATGTTCCGCGCCAACGCCTTGTATGAAGGCCTCTATTTGCTGGGCACCTCAATCGCCCGCCCGCTGATCTCGCAGCATCTGGTGCGGATCGCGCATGAAACCGGGGCCGATGCGGTAGCGCATGGCGCGACGGGGAAGGGCAACGACCAAGTGCGGTTTGAGCTTTCCGCCGCTGCGCTTGACCCGGCGATCAAGGTGATCGCGCCGTGGCGGCTGTGGGATCTGACCAGCCGCACCAAGCTGCTGGAATTTGCCGAAGCCAACCAAATCCCAATCGCCAAAGACAAACGTGGCGAAGCGCCGTTCTCGGTCGATGCCAACCTGTTGCACACCTCGTCGGAAGGCAAAGTGCTGGAGAATCCGGCCGAAGAAGCCCCCGAGTTTGTCTACCAGCGCGTGACGCCCGTAGAAAAAGCCCCCGACACCCCGGAATATGTCGAAATCGGCTTCGAGCATGGCGATGCGGTCTCGATCAATGGCGAGGCTTTGTCCCCCGCCACCATCCTCGCCCGTCTGAACGACATCGGCGGCAAGCATGGCGTCGGCCTGTTGGACCTTGTGGAAAACCGCTTTGTCGGCATGAAATCGCGTGGCCTCTATGAAACCCCCGGCGGCACCATCCTGCTGGAAGCCCATCGTGGCATTGAACAGATCACGCTGGATTCCGGTGCGGGCCATCTGAAAGACAGCATCATGCCGCGCTACGCCGAGCTGATCTACAACGGCTTCTGGTTCTCGCCCGAGCGGGAGGCGCTGCAAGCGCTGATTGACCACACCCAAACCCATGTCACTGGCACCGTCCGCGTGAAACTCTACAAAGGCTCCGCCCGCACCGTCGCGCGATGGTCCGACTATAGCCTCTATTCCGAAAAGCATGTGACGTTTGAAGAAGATGCCGGTGCTTACGACCAAAAAGACGCCGAAGGCTTCATCCGCCTGAACGCCCTGCGCCTGCGCCTGATCGCCAGCCGCAACGCCCGCGTGGCGGACAAAGGCTGATCGGCAGCCTAGCTCCCTCTTGTGCCGCCGTGACGCGGCGGCACACTTGCCTCTGATCTCTTGCCGTCTATCCTGATCCGCAGCCAAGGGAGAGCGGCATGACACTGGACGATATCGCAGCCGAAATGCGCAAAGTGCTGCAAACAAAAAGCTTTTCCGGTAGCCTGAAGTTCGACTGCGGCGCAGACGGTCTGATCGTGCTGGCTGACGGCACCGCCAGCACAGAAGATCGCGACACCGACTGCACCCTGCGTCTCAGCCAAGATAATCTCGTCAGCCTGCTGAAAGGCAAGCTGAACCCGATGATGGCGCTGGCCACGGGCAAGCTGAAGCTGTCCGGCAACCCGACCGTGGCGATGGGTCTGGCAAAACTGCTGGGCTAAAGCCTGAACCCCGCCAGCCTTTCGTAATATGGCAGCGCCTGCTTCGCCAAATCCGCATAACCCCCGCCCAGTTTCGGCAGCGGCCCCTCGGCCCCCTCAAACCCGGTGCTGCGATGCACCGCCGCGTACCAATGCGGCGCCCAAGCGCCATCGGCCTCGTTGCCGCCTGCAGGCCAGTGCAGCATTTTGCGGGTAAACGGCACCTCAATCGCCGCGCAGAGCTTGCGCAGCATCGCTTCCGGCTCGGCCCGAATATCGTCGCTGTCGATCACCACCGGGGTGCCGCCTGACCACCCCGCCACCTCGTCAAACAGCTCCGCCTGCTGCACAAAGCCGATATCCGCCAAAGTCGTACCTTCGCGCTTTTTGGCATAGCTCGCCACAACCCTCGCCGGATGCCGGATCAGGAAGACATTCGTGCAAGACCGCATCCAGCGCCGATCAAACTGCGGGATCATGTGCAGGGTCATGTGCTTTTGGTAAAACACCGGATTGCCGCCCGGCACCGGGCCTTTACAGATAGAGGCCACCACATCCGGGTCAGGCTCATGCGCCACGATGATCTCGTCGCGCATCGGGTGGTCGATGCCGGTATATTCCAGATAGGCCGCATAAAACGGCTCGTCCCACACCGTGCAATCCCCGCGCGCGGCAAAGCTGTACATCATCGCCGTGGACAGATTGCGCGGTCCCGACCACATCGCAATGCGTTTGGCAGCCTGCGTCATGCCCCCACCATCGCCTTATACAGCCCCCGGATGCGTTCCGTCATCGGCCCCATCTGCCCGGAGCCAATCACCCGCCCGTCAATCGACCCCACCGGAGTTTGCGCCCCAAACGTCCCTGTCAAAAACGCCTCATCCGCCGAATACGTCTCTACAAGGCTGAAATTGCGCTCGAACACCGGAATGTCGTTGGCGCGGCACAGGTCGATCACCTTCTGCCGCGTAATCCCGTTCATGCAATAATCCCCGGTCGAGGTCCAAACCGCGCCCTTGCGCACGATGAAAAAGTTGCAAGCGTTGGTGGTGTTCACAAAACCATGCACATCCAACATCAACGCCTCATCCGCCCCAGCCTTTTCCGCCGCAATGCAGGCGAGAATGCAGTTCAGCTTGGAATGCGAGTTCAGCTTCGGATCCTGCGTCATCGGCAAGCCGCGCAAATGCGGCACGGTCGCAAGCCGGATCGGACGTGGCAGTTTCTGGCGGCTGTGCTCCATGATGATCACCATCGTCGGTCCGCGCTGGCTTAGCTTCGGATGCTGGAATGGCCGCGTCTTCACCCCCCGCGTCAGCATCAGCCTTGCATGGGCGTCCGTCACCATGCCATTGGCCTTTTGCGTCTCTAACACGGCTGAAATCACCTGTTCGGGCGTCATGCCGACATCCAGATCAATCGCCTTCGCCGCCTCAAACAACCGCTCGATATGCTCGTCCAGAAACGTCCAGCGTCCGTTATACAGCCGTATCCCCTCCCAAACCCCATCACCCAGCATGAAACCCGAATCGTAAACCGAAACCATGGCCTGCCCCTTCGGCACAATCCGCCCGTTCACATAGATCAGAATATCCTCGTTGCGCGCGTCTTCCTCGGCCTGATGGGTCGAAACATGGTCGGTCATGGTGATCTCCTGTTTTGCCGCCACGCTATTGCGCCGCGGCGCAAAGGCCAAGAGGGCCATCACCATGGTGTGATCTCACGGAGGGGTGAGTTGCCCGGACCACATGCAAACCGCAGTCTGATACAAACAGATGGAGCCCGAAATGATCCGCCTCACCCTCATCTTGATCCTTATCGCCAGCGCCGCGACGGCCAAAACCCAAACCGCCATCTTGGCGGGTGGCTGTTTCTGGTGTGTTGAATCGAACTTTGAGAGCGTGCCGGGGGTCAAGGATGTGATCTCCGGCTACACAGGCGGCACTTCGCAAAACCCGACCTATGACGACCATGACGGCCATTACGAGGCGGTGAAGATCACCTATGACGATGCTAAAATCAGCTATGTCGAAGTGATCGACAAGTTCCTGCACTCCACCGATGTCGTCGATGCCGGCGGCCAGTTCTGTGATCGTGGCAAAGCTTACCGCTCTGCCATTTTCGTCTCTAACACGGCTGAAAAGCAGATCGCGCAGGCTGAAATCGCCAAAGCCCAAGCCGCCCTCGGCCAAACCATCGTCACCCCGGTTCTGAGTGCCAAAACCTTCTGGCCCGCCGAGGCCTATCACCAGGATTACTACAAAAGCACCGATCTTGTGCTGACCCGGCGTGGCCCGAAAGAAAAGCAAAACGCCTACAAGTTCTACCGCGACTCCTGTGGCCGCGACGAACGTATCAAACAACTCTGGGGCTCTGCCGCCGCGTTCACTCACTAAAATTTATCTAAAATTTGCTTTCATCTGTCCCTAAATATCCCACGGGGGTGCGGGGGTGTGAAACCCCCGCTCGCCATCCCAAGCATCAGACGATCATAAGGCTCTAACCCGCCCAAATCACCGATTTGGCACCCTTGCCTGTGGTGACATCATCTCCGCCACAATCGCCCGCGCCGCCGCTGCCGGGTCTGCTGCTTGCCAGACCGGGCGCCCGACCACGATATGATCCACCCCGTCAGCAATCGCCTGCGCTGGCGTCGCCACCCGCTTCTGATCGCCCAAATCCGCCCCCGCAGGCCGCACCCCCGGCGTCACGATCAATTTCCCCACCGCCTGCGGCAAAGCCCGGACCGCGGCGGCCTCTTGCGGTGAGCAGATCACCCCATCCGCCCCCGCCTCCAACGCCCGCGCCGCGCGTTCAATGGTGATCTCGCTCAGATCCCCCGCTTTGATCAGGTTGGCATCCAGATCGCTGCGGTCCAATGAGGTCAGCACCGTCACCGCCAAAATCTTCAACCCGCTGCCAGCCCGCCCCTCTGCCGCCGCCCGTACCACCTGCGGATCGCCATGCACGGTCAGAAAATCCAGATCATATTGCGCAATCCCGCGCACCGCCGCCTCGACCGTCGCGCCAATGTCGAACAGCTTCATATCCAGGAAAATCCGCTTGCCGTGTTCCTGCTTCAGTTCATTGGCCAAAGCAAAGCCGCCGCCGGTCAGCATCCCCAGCCCGATTTTGTAAAACGACACCGCATCGCCCAGCCGCGCGGCCAAATCCAGCCCCTGCACGATATTCGGCACATCCAGCGCCACGATCAAACGATCATCAGGAAAATGGGCATCCGACATTGCGATCTCCTTGAATTTCCGGCGTCATGCGGCCAACAGAGGGGCCTGTCAAGGAGTGCGCCACATGATCCTAGCCTTCGATATCGGCGGCACCCGCATCAAAGCGGCCCGCAGCCGCAACGGCCAGCTCGAACCTTTGGGCGAAACCGCCACCCCGACGCAGGATTTCGCCGCCTTCACCGCAGCCCTCGCCGCCTTCCTCACCAATGAATCCGCCATCGCGATCTCTATCACCGGAGTCGTCGATCCTGCCACGGGCCGCATCAAAGTCGCCAATCTGCCCTGCCTCGATGGCCGCAACGTTGCCGCCGATCTGGAAGCCGCCCTCAATCGCCCGGTGCTGATCCTGAACGACGCCGATTGCTTCGCACTGGCCGAAGCCAGCTCTGGCGCAGGCAAAGCCCACCGCAATGTCTTCGGCATCATCCTCGGCACCGGCGTCGGCGGCGGCCTTGTGCTGAACGGCCAGATCGTCACCGGGCCGGGCGGCTATGCTGGCGAATGGGGCCATGGCCCGGTCGTCCATGACCCGGCCTTTGCCTGCGGCTGCGGTCAAATCGGTTGCCTCGACACCATCGGCGGCGCGCGCGGCATTGAACGCCTGCACAAGCACCTGACCGGGCAAGACGCCAGCGCCGAAGCCATCATCGCCGTGTGGAAAACCGCCCCCAGCCCGACCGTCACCCGCTGGCTCGATCTGCTCTCCGGTCAACTCGCCATGGTGGTCAACCTGATCGGTGCTGACATTGTTCCGGTTGGCGGCGGCCTTGCCAATGACTCCACCTTGATCGCCGCCCTAGATACCGCCACCCGTGCCCGCATCCTGCGCCAAACCGATGCGCCGCTCGTGGTGCCCGCCACCACCTCCACCGATGCAGGCCTCGCCGGAGCCGCCGCCGCGGGGGAGGCCCGCTTTGGCTAAAATCCTCCTCGAAGTCTGCGTTGACGACCCCGCTGGCCTGACCGAAGCCATCGCCGGCGGCGCTGACCGGATTGAGCTTTGCGCCGCCCTCGCGCTCGGCGGCCTCACCCCGACGCTGGGCCTGATGCAAATGGCCGCACAGTCGGGCGCGCTGTGCTACCCGATCATCCGCCCACGCTCGGGCGATTTCACCTATACCGTGGCCGAGGTTGAAGTGATGCGCGCCGACATCCGCGCCGCCCGCGAAGCCGGTCTGAAAGGCGTCGTCCTTGGCGCAAGCCATCCCGATGGCTGCCTGAATGAAGCCGTCCTGCGGGTCTTGCTGGATGAGGCGCAAGGCTTAGACACCACCCTGCACCGCTGCATCGACCTGACCCCCAACAAAACCGAAGCCGTCAGCATCGCCAAAGCCCTAGGTTTCCGCCGCATCCTGACCTCTGGCGGGGCCCTCACCGCCTCTGAGGGTGCCGAAACCCTCGCCGCGATGATGCAAGCCGCAGGTCCAGACCTGATCATCATGCCCGGATCAGGCATCTCGCTGGAAACCCTGCCAAAACTCACGCACCTGCCCCTGCGCGAAATCCACGCTTCCTGCTCCAGCCCGTTGCCCAGCGGCGGCGAAGCCCGCGCCTTCGGCTTCCAATCCGGCAATGAAAAGCGCACGGACAGGTCGAAGGTTGCAGCATTGAAGGCGGCGTTGGCGAGGCTACAAAGCTAGATTGCAAGGCGCAGTTTTTCTTTTTGCGAAGCCATGTTCAGTGGCGAGGCGGCCAAAGCGGTGCAAGCGCGACGGTCAGAGGCTAGCCCCACGAGTTCTTAACAAAACCTTAAATCGGCACATCTAACCTATTGAATATCAAAACATAAAAATGGTCCCGAGTTGGGACCCGCCTTTTGCCCATGCCAAAATCAAACTACGATCCAAACGGCCAGCAAGAAAAACCCGCCCCTGATCACAGGGGCGGGTCATTTCAAAACTCAGATAGCAAGCTCAATGCACCACAGCCTGCGCGGGTCGCTCGCGGCGCGAGGCCGACACCCGGTCGCCGATGATCAAGCCATCCGCCCCCGCGCTGACCTTGATCGTCGACCCATCCAAAACATCGCCCGACAGGATCATCTCGGCCAGCGGGTTTTGCAGGTGGTTCTGGATCACCCGTTTCAGCGGACGCGCGCCGAACACCGGATCGTAGCCTTCATCCGCCAGCCAAGCCTTGGCCTCGGCGTCCAGATCCAGCGTGATCTTGCGGCTGACCAAACGGGCCTCAAGCTTGCGCAACTGAATCTCGACAATCCCGGCCATATCGACGCGGTTCAGACGGTCAAAGATGATCTGCTCATCCAGACGGTTCAGGAATTCCGGGCGGAAATGCTGCCGCACGGCTTCCATCACCTGCGCCCGCGCCCCGGCCTGATCTGCCCCCTCGGGCAGTTCCGACAAAGCCCGCGCCCCAAGGTTGCTGGTCAGGATGATCAGGGTTTGCTTGAAGCTGACGGTGCGGCCTTGCCCATCGGTCAACATGCCATCATCCAGCACTTGCAGCAGCACGTTGAACACGTCGGGATGGGCCTTTTCGACCTCATCGAACAGCACGACCTGATAGGGCCGACGCCGAACGGCTTCGGTCAGAACACCGCCTTCATCATAGCCGACATAGCCCGGAGGCGCGCCGATCAGGCGGGACACCGAGTGTTTCTCCATGAATTCGGACATATCGATCCGCACCATCGCCGCATCATCGTCGAACAGATATTCGGCGACGGCTTTGGTCAGTTCGGTTTTGCCCACCCCGGTTGGGCCGAGGAACAGGAAGCTGCCCAAAGGCCGCCCCTCGTCATTCAGCCCAGCCCGCGCACGGCGGACGGCATTGGCCACGGCGGTGACAGCGGCTTGTTGACCGATCACCCGTTTGCCAAGCTCCTCCTCCATCTTCAGCAGTTTCTCACGCTCACCTTCCAGCATTTTGGCGACGGGAATCCCGGTCCAGCGCTCGACCACTTCAGCGATTTGTTCCGGGCGCACGGCTTCGGAGACCAGAAGATCGCCTTCGCGTGCCTCCGCTTCGGACAGCTTCTTTTCCAGCCCCGGAATGATGCCGTAGGACAGCTCGCCTGCGCGGCCCAAGTTGCCGTCGCGTTTGACCTGATCCAGCTCGGCGCGGAAGCGGTCGAGTTGCTCTTTCAGATCGCGACTGGCTTCCAACTTGTCACGCTCATCTTGCCATTTGGCGGACATCGCGTCGGATTGCTCCAAGAGGTTGGACAGTTCTTTTTCCAGCTTTTCCAGACGGTCCTTTGAAGCCGCATCGTCTTCCTTCTTCAGCGCCTCGCCTTCGATTTGCAGCTGCAAGATCTGGCGATCCAACTGATCGAGTTCTTCGGGTTTGCTGTCCACCTCCATCCGCAGACGCGAGGCCGCTTCGTCCATCAGGTCGATGGCCTTGTCGGGCAGGAAGCGGTCGGTGATATAGCGATGCGACAGCGTTGCGGCTGCGACCAAAGCCGAGTCGGAAATGCGCACGCCATGGTGAAGTTCGTATTTTTCCTTGATGCCGCGCAGGATCGAGATGGTGTCTTCGACCGTCGGCTCGGAAATCATAACGGGCTGGAAGCGACGTGCTAAAGCCGCGTCTTTCTCGACATATTTGCGGTATTCATCCAGCGTCGTCGCGCCAACGCAGTGCAACTCACCCCTCGCGAGGGCAGGTTTGATCAGGTTGGCCGCATCCATCGCGCCATCGGATTTGCCTGCGCCAACCAGCGTGTGCATCTCGTCGATGAACAGGATGATGTCGCCCGCCGCAGCGGTGACTTCGTTCAGAACACCTTTCAGGCGTTCCTCAAACTCACCGCGATACTTCGCGCCTGCAATCAAAGCGCCCATATCCAGCGCCATCAGTTTCTTGTGGCGTAAGGATTCCGGCACGTCGCCGTTGACGATGCGCAAAGCCAAACCTTCGGCAATCGCAGTTTTACCGACGCCGGGTTCGCCGATCAGCACCGGGTTGTTCTTGGTGCGGCGCGACAGCACCTGCATGGTGCGGCGGATTTCTTCATCACGGCCAATGATCGGGTCGATCTTGCCTTGCTCGGCGGCCTCGGTCAGATCGCGGGCGTATTTCTTCAGCGCGTCATAGCTTTCCTCAGCCGAAGCGCTATCGGCGGTGCGCCCCTTCCGGATGTCATTGATCGCCGAGTTCAGCTTTTGCGGGCTGACAGCGCCTGCGTCCAAAGCATCCTTGGCGGCAGATTTCACCATGCCCAACGCCATCAGCAGGCGTTCAACGGGCACGAAAGAATCGCCCGCCTTTTTGGCCAGCTTTTCAGCCTCATCCAGCACTTTCACCAAGCCGGGGTCCATGTAGGGCTGCGCATCGCCGGAAACCTTCGGCAGCTTGCCCATCGCCAGCGCCAGCGATTCGACAACGCGCGCAGGCTCGCCCCCGGCGCGGCGGATCAGGTTGCTGGCCAGCCCCTGATCATCGTCCATAATGGCTTTCAGTAAATGCTCGGGTGCCAGCCGCTGATGGCTTTCCCGCATGGCAATCGTTTGCGCCGCTTGGATGAAACCGCGCGACCGTTCCGTGAATTTCTCTAAATTCATCGGTATCACTCCTTTTGTGAAGCGCCCCTGCGATGCCCGGATGCCCAGCACATCGACGGTGGCCTTGGGCGATACTTGGGGAGTTGTGGGCGGCTTTGCAATGCTGTGGATCAAGGACATTCCGGCAAATTTATGCAGGGTTTGAGCGCGTATGCACGCGAATCCGCCGATAGGGCGGGATCGGATCGGCACGATGCCGCCAGTTCTGCCTCTTACAACCTAAGGTGTGCTGAACGGTCTTGCCCTGAGGTGGGATTGCAGCCCAATCGGATACCAGAAAAACAAAAAGGCGGGGCAGATGCAGGATATTTTGCAGGTATTGATTCACAAGGCCCCGGTGCAAGGCTTGCTGCTGCATATCGGCAAAAGTGGCTTGTGCATTGGCGATGCGGCAGAGCTGCACCTGCAACCCGATGGCAAGATTGGGATTTTTGCGCAGGCAAAACGACCATTGCTGGGGATCTTGCCGCGCCGCAGCTTGCGACATCTGGGCTATCTGGGGCCTGCTGCGACCGAGGTGATGACCGAACCCTTGCAGCACAGCGACCATTTGCGGGTGCGAATCGTTGGTCTGACGCCCGAGCATCTTGCGCCAAGCGGCGCGGCAGAGGTCTATATCTCGGTCTGGAGCAACACGCATCGGATGATGGGCGTGCGGCATCCTACGCCCGTTCAGGCTGGGCCTGCTGCGGCAAGCCGGGTTCAGGGCTCGTAACGCACATAGGCAAAAGCGCTGGAATCCGGGGCCCAGTTGGGCACGTTCATCGTGCCTTGGCCGCCGTTGAATTCCAAAATCCGGCGGCGGTTTTCGCCTTTGGGGTCACACAGGCAGAGCGCCACGGGCAGGTTTGCCGGATGGCCCAAAGTGCCGGGCGGGTAGGCCAGATACAGCAGGTGCTGGCCATCCGGTGATGGATGCGGGAACCAGTTGACGCAGTCATCCGCGAACAGTTTGCGTTGATCCGTGCCGTCTGCCACCATCACCCAGATTTGGGCATGACCGTCACGGTCGCAGTTGTAGTAAATCTGGCGGCCATCGGCGGAAAAATCGGGCCCGTCGCAATGGCCTTCCCCCATGGTCAACCGGGTCTCAACGCCGCCCAGCGGCAGGGTGTAGACGTCAATCACCGTCTTTTCACCCCGCGCAGCGACATAGGTCAGCACCTTGCCATCCGGCGACCAGCCGTGCCACCAACTCGGGGCATCAGGCGAAATCTTGATCGGATCGCCGCCCATGGCAGGCAGCAGATAAATTTGCGAGCCTTGGCCTTCGTGGTGCGAGGAAATCACGATCTGGCGGCCGTCCGGGCTGATGCCGTGGTCGTTGTTCAGCTTCACCGCTGCGCCCGTTTCCACTGGCACCATCGTCGGGGCATCAAGAGCCACGCGAAACAGCCGCCCTTCGGCATTGATCAACAAGGTCTTGCCGGAAGGATCCCAGTTTGGCGCCTCAATGTGCCGTTCGGTCTCTAGCAGCACCCGAGAGGTGGCGCTGGCGAGATCGTAGATTTCCAGAAAGCTGCGCATGACAAACCTTTCAAGCAAGGCGTAGGGTGGGTGCAACCCACCGCGCGGGATGATGAGCGGTGGGTTGCACCCACCCTACCCGCGTTCCTTCGGTGTCAGCAGTTTCTTCGGCCGCAAAGCCTCGGCGGCCTTGAACAACCCGAAGGTCTGGTTGACGTAATTCACCACGCCACCAATCTGCTCCAAATACTTCTGCAGCTCCGGCGTCTTTTCGGCCTCGATCACCTGCACCGGACGATCCGGCCCTTCCGCCTCAAACTGGCAGTAAAACAACGGCTCGCCGCGTTTCAGGATCATATCCTTCTCCGGCTCGTGCCATTCAAACGCCCACATCAGGGGGCGCGGCCAAATGTTCAGCGGGAAGCGCCCGCCAAAGATCGTGCCGGGCAGTTGTTCGCGGCGGTAATGCGCAAAGGCAGAAAGCTGGGTGATATAGACCAGCTCATCGGCGATAAAGCAGTAGGGCAGTGACATCTGCACGGTGGGACGATCCGGGTAGCGCCATTCGGTTTCCGCCACCAAAGTCATCACCTCACCCAGCTTGTTGGCGCGGATGGTCGAGGCCGCCCCAGCCCGGTTGATCAGATGGGGCTTGCCCTTGTCATCGCGGCCAAAGCCCAAGTGCATGTCAAACGGGCATTTGATCATGAAATAGCGGCTTTCCAACTGGATCACCGCCGGGCAACGGCTGGCCGATTTGGCATGGGTCTTGTTGGTTTGGCGAAACAGCACCCGCTCGGGCGGATCATACATCACCGCGCCTTTGTCCTGCGTCAGAAACCAGCCGATCGTCACGGGGCCAGATTTCGGCCCGTCTTCGGGGCGCTCAAAGGTCAGGTTGATGTCCATGCGCGGGCCTTTCGTTTTGGGCAGACTCGGCGGAAAGTGGCCTGCTGTCAATCCAAGCAGGTCAATCGGCGGCGGCGCGGACCAGTTGCGACCCGGCCTGCGGCGACAGTTTGGCGAAGATCACAGCAGAGGAGAGCGACAGCAAGGCGATCACGATGAACACGACGGGGAAGTTGCCCAGATCGGTGGCCGAGGTGCCGCGTATCCAGCCAGCGCCCTCCAGTGTCATCGCGGCCAAGGTGATGCCGATGGAGCCGGAGAGTTGCTGAAGAACGGCGGTGAAGGAAGTGGCCGAGGACAGCCGCTCGGACGGCACTTCCGCATAGGCGATGGCGTTGACCGAGGTGAATTGCAGAGAGCGTGACAGCCCGCCGACGAATAGAACCCCCAGCATCAGCAGCCACGGCGTTTGCGGGGTGAAGCTGGCGGGGGCAAGGATGAAGATCGAGGAAACCAGCGCGTTGACCAGCAATACCCGGCGGAAGCCGAAACGGCGCAGGATCGGTTGGGCGGCGAATTTCAACGCCAGCGCGCCGATACCCGAGGCGAAGGTGATCATACCGGACTGGAACGGGTTCAGCCCGAAGCCGAGTTGCAGCATCAGCGGCAGCAGGAAGGGGAGTGCTCCGACCCCAACCCGGAACAGCGTGCCTGCGGTGACAGAGATGCGGAAGGTGGGCAGGGCCAGCAGGCGCAGGTCGACCATCGGCTCGGCCACCCGCAGGGCATGGCGGACGTAGAGGGCGATCAGGGCGGCCCCTGTGGCCATCAGGGTGAGCACGGCGAAGGGGGAGGCGAGGTTCAGACCCATCAGCGTTGCCCCGGTCAGGAACCCCGCGAGACCGGGGCCGAGCAGCAGGAAGCCCATGGTGTCAAAGCTGCGCGGTTCAGGCTCGCGCAGATCGGGGATGTAGAGGGTGGCGAGGATCACGCCCAGCACGGCAATCGGGATGTTGATCCAGAAGATCCAGCGCCAGTCCCAATAGGTGGTGATGTAGCCGCCCAAAGGTGGCCCCAGCACCGGGCCCAGCAGGGCGGGGACGGTCAGCCAGGCCAGCGCCCCCACCAGCCCGGCGCGGGGGGTGCCGCGCAGCACGATCAGGCGGCCCACCGGGGTCATCATCGAGCCACCCAGCCCTTGCAGGGCGCGGGCGGCGACGAGTTCGATCAGATTGGTAGAGAGGGCGCAGGCGATGGAACCCAGGGCAAACACGACGATGGCGAGGCGGAAGATTTTGCGGGCGCCGAACCGGTCGGCCATCCAGCCAGAGGCGGGGATGAAGACCGCCAGCGCCAGCAGGTAGGTGGTGAGGACCAGCTTCAGGTGGATCGGATCAGAGTTCAGGTCGCGGGCGATCTGGGGCAGGGAGGTCGCGAGGACGGAGCTGTCGATATTCTCCATCAGCAGGGCAGTCGCGACGATCAGGGGGAGGATGCGGGCGGGGGGCATGGCGGGACAATCCCCCAAGGTCCGGGCGGGGGCAAGGGCGGTTCGGAGGGATGGCACGCGGTTGTGAAGGGGGTGGGTTTTGGGGGGGCTGGCTGTGGTCCCGAGTTGGGACCTTGGGTTTATACTTTTGAGTCAGTGAGTTACGAATTTTTTAATGAAGGGTTAACCATTTTTCGGGGTGGGCTCGGGGAAACAGCAGTCGAAACTGCCTTGCAACGGTGCATGAAATGACTCGAGGCAGCGAAGACCGTGGTGCGGCACCTAAGTGTGGCAAAGCTGCGGCTCGGGTGAAGCACAACAGAGGGTCGCGCGCGACCTCGGGATGGCGCACCAAGGTTTGTTCTAGGCGCTTTATGGTTCAATGACTTCCCCCGAATTTCTGCTGGTGACGTTGCAAACGCGCCCTCCCGGGGGGAGGTCGGGCGCGGCCCGGCGGGCTTCGCCCTTGATTCCGGGCAAAAGAGCGGTCGTGGCTTTAACGCTCGCAATGGGGTTAAAGCGTTTTTTAGCGCTCAATCGGATCATCGCCCTAAACCCGCTGCAAGCCTTTGCGCGGCGGTTCTGAGTCAGGTGATTTAATGTTCCATGCCAGCCCCAGTTTCTGCAAAACCCAGATGAAATAATAACCCGGATCCAGTTGCCCGCGTTCGACCCCCAGCTTGGCGGAATGCGGGAATGCGTGGTGGTTGCCGTGCCAGTTTTCGCCAAAGGTCAGCAGGCTGATGCCGGGGATGTTGTAGCCTTGCACGGGCAGATCGGAAATGCGCCAACCCTGATGGCCGCGTCGGTGCGAGAAATGTCCGACCAGCCAATGTCCAACAAGCGAGACAAATATCCGCAGCGAGCAACCCCACAAGACCCAAGCCCAGCCGCCGAAAGCATAGAGCAGCAGCGCAACGGGAAGTTGCTGCCACATCCATGTCTTCTCGATGAAGCGGTAGGTGCGGTCTTGTCTTACGCGATCTTCCAGAACGAATTCTGGCAGGTGGTCCAGTCGAAACTCGCAGCAAAGCTGCCACCATGCGTCGCGCCAGAAGGCGGCTTGATGGGCGGGATGTGGTGGGCATTCAGTTTGGCGTTGATGCCAGTCGCGCAGATCGTGGGTGCGGATCATGCCGATCGGTCCTGCCATGCTGACAAGGGTGCCAAGCCAGACAAGGGTGTATTCGACGACTCGCGGGGTTTCGAAGCTGCGATGGATCAGCAGGCGGTGCATTCCCACCGAATGGCCCGCGCAGATGGTCACGGCGGTCATGCCGAGGAAGACCAGCAGCGCGTCGATTTGTGGATACAGCAGGACTCCGGTGATCCCAGCAAGGCCATGCCCGAACAGCCAGAGCGTTTTGATGGGCAGGCATCTGACGCGGCCTTGAAGGGCCGATGTTTCTGCGGTGACGTGGAAGCGGTCGGTTGAAACGAGGTGTGCCATCCTGCCAGTTTAGAGGGGTTCTGTCTGTTTGGAAGCGTTTTAGCTGCCCTCCTACAACAACCCCTCCGCCCCGAAATGCCTTGGGAAGAACGCCATGGCGGCGGCGTGGACGGTTTGCAGGGCCTCGGTCGCAGAGTAGGGTTCGCGGGTGGAGATCAGGTCGACCCAGACGCCTTCGGTGGTGACGCGCAGGACGCGGGAGATCAGGATGGGGTCGCCGGGGTAGCGGCCTTCAGCCAGCAGGGCGGCGCAGATTTCTTCCAGTTTGGTGATGTAGAGCCGGTCATTCTCGCCGCATTTGGCTTGGTAGAGTGGGCGGGATTGCGCCTCACCCCAGAACGACAGCCATGCGGAGAGGCGGGCTGGGGTGCAGATCGCGGGTTCGAAATCGGCGCGGATCAGGGCGTCGAGTTGATGCGCGGGGGAGGGGCCAGCGGCGGCGAGGGCTGCGTCCCAGTTCTGGCGGTATTCGTCAGACAGATAGCCGAGGGTTTCGGCCAAAAGCGCGTCTTTGGTCTGGAAATGGAAGTTCACCAGCCCATGCGAGATGCCCGCGCGGCGCGCCACATCGGTGAGGGTGGTGCGGGCGTAGCCCTGTTCGGCCAGCACGTCGATGGTGGCCTCAATCACTTGAGCGCGGCGGGTTTCGCGCGACAGTTTGCGCGGCGGCGGGATGGTGGGGGCGTGATTCATGGCGCTTTCTGAACTGAAATCTTGGTTTTGGGAAGCTACACAAATTCTGATTGACAGACCAGTCAGAATCCTGCGACGCTTTCGGAACAGCCACATCGCGCTGAATGGTCTGCCATGACTCAGGTCTCGCCCCACCTCTCACCGCGTCTGGCGTTCTGCCCTGCGACGCTGCTGGCGGAGGTCTATGTCGATGCCGATTGGTATGCGCGGGAGATGGCATCGGTGTTCGCGCAGAACTGGATTTGCGTCGGGCGGCTGGCAGATTTTGGCCGCGGCATGATGCGGCGGGTGCAGGTGGGCGCGGCGGAGGTGATTGTGTGTCGGGCGGCGGAAGGCGGCGTTTCGGCGTTTCACAATACTTGTCGGCATCGCGGGTCTGAGCTGTGCCGGGAGGCGGTGCAGCCTTTGGGCAAGCTGATCCGCTGCCCGTATCACGCCTTTGCCTATGCGGCGGAGGACGGGCGGCTGGTGGCGACGGGCCATGCGGTGCCTACGGCGGATTTTGATCGCGCCGCGCATGGGCTGTTGGCGGTGGCTTTGCGGGTTTGGGCGGGGTTTTTGTTTCTGAACACGGGCAAGGCCCCGCGCGATCTGGTGGCGGATGTGGATTTGGGTGTGTTGGATCACTGGCCGATGGAAGGGCTGGTGACGGGGCATGTCTGGCGGGCCGAGATTGCCTGTAACTGGAAGGTGTTCTGGGAGAATTATTCGGAATGTCTGCATTGTCCGGGGATCCATCCCGAACTGTGCGACCGGGTGCCGATCTATGGGCAGGGGATTATGGCGGCGTCGGAGGCTGTCGGTTGGGCGGGGGAAGTGCCCTCGGGGAACCTGAAGCTGGGGGCGGAGAGTTGGACGCCTGATGGGGCGGCTTGTGGGCCGGTGTTTGCGGGGCTGACCGAAGCGGAGCGGGCGGCGGGGTATCAGTTCGTCACGTTTTGGCCGACGGCTTATGTGGTGGCGCATGTCGATCATGTGCGCTCGGTGCGGGTCGTGCCGCTGTCGCCTGTGCGTACCGCGCTGGTGGTGGAGTGGCATTTTTCGGCTGAGACGTTGGCGCAACCGGGGTTTGATGCGGCGGAGGTCGCCGATTTCGCCAAAATCGTGCTGCGGCAGGATGGCGAGGCGGCAGAAATGAACCAGCGCGGGATGATGTCGCCCGCCTATCGCGGTGGCACGTTGATGCCCGAGGAATATGAGATTCACCGCTTTCACCAATGGCTTTTACAAGAGATGGAGGTCACCTGATGACCCAGCATGATGCAGCCAGCATGACGATTCCGCGTGATTGGGATCGCCGGGGGCTTCCGGCCTGGACCTATCATTCCGAGGCGATGTTTGCCTTGGAGCGCGACAAGCTGTTCCTGACGCATTGGCAGGTGGTGGGGCATGTCAATGATGTGGCCGAGCCGGGGAATTGGCTGGGGTTTGACCTTTTGGGCGAACGCGCGGTGGTGATGCGGGGGCAGGATGGCGTGGTGCGGGCGTTTCATAACCTGTGCAGGCATCGCGGCGCGCGGGTGGTGGATGGCGAGAAGGGGCATTGCAAGGGCGCGTTGGTCTGCCCGTTTCATGGCTGGGTGTATAATCTGGACGGGTCTTTGCGCGGGGCGGCGCAGCCCTCCAGTTTTGGCGCGTTGGATCGGGCGCAGTTCGGGCTGAAGCCGATTGAGATGGAGATTTTTCACGGCTTTATCTTCATCCGGTTTTTCGCCGGGCCGCAGCCTGTGGTGGCGAAGATGCTTGCCCCCTATGCTGCCGATTTCGCGGGCTATCGCTGCGAGGGCGTGCAGCCCTTGGATATGCCGCATTGGGCGACCGATCTGCCGGTGAACTGGAAATCGGTGCGCGATGTCGACAATGAGGGCTACCATGTGCCAATGGCGCATCCGGCGTTGCAGGATCTCTATGGCCGGACCTATCGCGATCTGCATCTGGATGGTGGGCTGAACGTGTCAATCGGCACCTTTGGCGATGCCCCGGCGCGGCGCTGGTCGGTGAAGAAATATCTGGCCTTGGCCGAGCGGCAAGCGTGGTTGCCGGAACATTTGCAGACAGTGTGGACCTATTACGGGTTGTTCCCGAATGCGGTGTTCGCCTTCACCCCGGAATCGGTGCAGTTCTATCAGGAAATCCCGCTGTCACCGGGCAAAACCCGGGTGACGGGGCGGATTTACCGGCAGCCGGTGGAATCCCGGCAGATGAAGGTGGCGCGCTATCTGGCGTATCGGATTGACCGCGACACCTCGGCCGAGGATCAGCAACTGTCGATCTGGTCGAATGAGTCGATGCTATCGACGGCATTTGAGGGCTTTCATCTGTCGGACCTCGAATATGGGCTGAAACGGCACCATGACTCGCTTCGTGACCTGATGCCAGTGATGACTTTGCCGGTGGCTCCGCCGGAAGCGGAAATTGCCGCGCGCAATGCTGAATTGATTTGCCAGACCAAGGCGCAGGCGTAACCTAAATGAAAACCATAACATCAGGGAGACGGCCATGAAACTGACAAGACGCAGTGCGCTTGGACTGCTTGGCGGCACTTTGGCCGCACCCTATGCCCGACCCTCTTGGGCGCAGGCGACGACGGTGAATGTCTACAACTGGTCGGATTATATCGGTGAGACAACGCTGGCGGATTTTGAGAAAGAAACCGGGGTGGGGGTGGTTTATGACCTTTACGCCTCGGCGGAGGAGATGCAGGCGAAGATGCTGGCGGGGTCCACCGGCTATGATGTGGTGCTGATGTCGAGCCTGAAGCTGGCGAGTTTCATCACCGCCGGGGTGTATCAGAAACCGGATCGCGCCAAGCTGACGAATTGGGCCAATCTGGACCCGGCGATCTTGAAGATCGTTGAAGGCTTTGATCCGGGCAATCTGTATGGCGTGCCGTATATGTGGGGCTCGGTTGGCTTTACCTTCAACATGGACATGGTGAAGGAACGCCTGCCGGGGGTGGATTTGGCGGATCTGGGAGTTTTGCTGAACCCGGAAAACGCCGCGAAACTGGCGGATTGCGGGATATCGCTGCTGGATAGCCCGACCGATTTTGGCTTCATGGTGCTGAGTTATCTCAGCCTGGATGCGAGTTCCGCGCGCGAGCCGGAATATCGCAAAATGGCGGAAGCAGTGGCACCGATCCGGCAATATGTTTCCACTTTTGATAACGCCAACTATCTGAACACGCTGCCGAATGGCGAGATTTGCATGGCGAATACCTGGTCGGGTGATTACGGCGTGGCGAAAACGCGGGCGGCAGAGGCGGGGATCAAGATTGACCTGCAATATTTCGTGCCGAAAACCGGGGCACCGGCGTGGTTTGATAACTGGTGCATCCCAACCGATGCGCCGAATGTCGAAGGCGCGCATAAGTTCATTGATTACCTACTGCGGCCAGATGTGATCGCGGCCTGCACCAATTTCACCGGCTATGCCAATGCCAACCAAGCCGCGACGGCTTTGGTCGATCCTGCGATTGCCGCCGATCCGGCGGTTTACCCGGATGCCGAAACCCTGAAGCGGCTGTACACGCCCGCGCCACAATCCGAGGAGCAGGACCGCGAGATCACCCGGATCTGGGCTGAAATCAAGGCGGGTTAAGGTGGCGGATCCGTTTATCCGTATCGAAGACGTGTCGAAGAAATTCGGTACGTTTCAGGCGGTGCAAGATGTGTCTTTGACCGTGGCGCAGGGCGAGATTTTCTCGCTGCTGGGCGGCTCGGGCTGCGGCAAGACCACCTTGTTGCGGATGCTGGCGGGGTTTGAAGACCCCAGCGCTGGGCGCATTTTCATCGACGGGCAGGATATGGCGGGGGTGCCACCGTGGCAGCGCCCGGTGCATATGATGTTTCAAAGCTATGCGCTGTTCCCGCATATGAGCGTCGAGAAGAACGTCGGCTATGGGCTGAAGCACGAGGATATGACGGCGGTTCAGCGCAAGGCGCGGGTGGCGGAAATGCTGGACCTGGTGCAGCTGACGGCCTTTGGGCATCGCAAGCCGCATCAGATTTCGGGCGGGCAGCGGCAGAGGGTGGCTTTGGCGCGGGCCTTGGCGCGGCAACCGAAGCTGTTGCTTCTGGATGAACCTTTGGCGGCTTTGGACAAGAAGCTACGCGAGCATACCCAGTTTGAGCTGATGTCGATTCAGGAGCGCACTGGCGTGACCTTCATCGTGGTGACGCATGATCAGGAGGAAGCGATGACGCTGTCTGACCGGATCGCGGTGATGGACAAGGGGCGGGTGAAACAGGTCGGTGCGCCGACCGAGATTTACGAATACCCGAACTCGCGGTTCGTGGCGGGGTTTATCGGCTCGATCACCGCGTTTCCGGCCAAGGTTTCGGCGCTGACGGGCGATGTGGCGACGGTGCGGGTTGCGGCATTTCAAGGCGAGGTGCAGGCGCGGGCGGTGCCGGGGTTGGTGGTGGGGCAAGAGGTGACTTTGGCGGTGCGGCCCGAGAAACTGGCGATCAGTCAGGCAAGGCCAGAGGGGGAGAATGTGATCGCCGGGCAGGTCAAGGATTTGGCCTATTTCGGCAAGGATAGTCTCTATCGCATCACGTTGCCGTCGGGGGAATTGATCTCGGTGCATTCGGTCAATGCAGGGCGGAGTGCGGGTGGGCGGCCGGATTGGGATGACCAAGTTTACCTTAGCTTCGCGCCGAGTGCCGCGATTTTGTTGGTGGAATGATGCGCAACCGGATCGCGCATTGGCTCCAGGGGCGCGGCTATCGCGGGGTGATCATCGGGCTGCCGTATCTCTGGCTGCTGCTGTTTTTCTTCATCCCGTTTTTGCTGGTGCTGGCGATTTCTTTCGGCAGCCGCACCCCCACGGCGCCGCCGTTTGGCTATGGCGGGGAACATCCGTGGATCAGCTTTGTCGGCTATGCGCGGCTGTTCCATGACGATCTCTATATCCGGGCGTTTCTGGTCTCGCTGTCCAATGCGGCAACGGCGACGGTGTTGTGTCTGTTGCTGGGCTATCCGATGTCGCTGGCGCTGACGCGGGTGTCGGCGAGCTGGC
The DNA here is from genome assembly GCA_964387655.1 of uncultured Cypionkella sp. Taxonomy (GTDB): domain Bacteria; phylum Pseudomonadota; class Alphaproteobacteria; order Rhodobacterales; family Rhodobacteraceae; genus Cypionkella. The sequence continues at coordinate 20,337 of CAYLYV010000015.1, forward strand.
GCAACATCTTGCTGATGCTGGTGATCCTGCCGTTCTGGACCTCATTCCTGCTGCGGGTTTATGCGTGGATGGGGCTGATGGGGAAGAATTCTTGGTTCAATGGGTTGTTGACCGATGCCTATAACCTGCTGACGCCTGCCGGGTGGCATGTGTCGAGTATCCCGATGATGCACAGCAATTTCGCGGTGGTTCTGGTGATGGTCTACACCTACCTGCCGTTCATGATCCTGCCGCTTTATGCCAACCTGGAGCGGTTGGATCCGGTGCTGGATGAGGCGGCGATGGATTTGGGATCGCGGCCGTTCCGGGTGTTTCTGGACGTGACCTTGCCGCAATCGGTGCCGGGGATTATCGCAGGCGCCATGCTGGTGTTTATCCCGGCGGCGGGCGAGTTGGTTATTCCGACGCTGGTGGGCAATGCGTCGAGCCCGATGATCGGGCGGGTGATTGCGGATGAGTTTTCTTCGGCCTCGGATTGGCCGATGGCGGCTTCGGTGGCGATTGCTTTGCTGCTGCTGATGGTCGGGCCGATGATGCTGTACACGCATTATCAAGCACGCGCCGAAGCGGGAGAGGAGCCATGAGACGCCGCCCCGTGTTCCTGATCACCGTCATGTGCTTTGGCTTTGCCTTCTTCTACATCCCGATCCTGTCGATGATGGTCTATTCGTTTAACGGATCGCGGCTGGCGACGGTGTGGGGCGGGTTTTCGACCAAGTGGTATGTCTCGCTGCTGTCGAACAAACAGGTCGGCGCGGCTTTGTGGTTGTCGCTGAAAATCGCGGTGACCTCCGCCACGGCGGCGACGATTTTGGGCACGATGGCGGGGATCACCTTGGCGCGGTTCCGGCGCTTCAAGGGCCGGACGTTGTTTTCCGGGCTGGTGACGGCGCCGCTGATCATGCCCGAGGTGATCACCGGAATCTCCTCGCTGATGCTGTTCATTCTGATGGCGAAGTTCCTCGGCTGGCCGTCGTCGCGCGGCTTCACCACGGTGACTTTGGCGCATATCACGTTTTCGATGGTGTTTGTGACCACGATCATCCAGTCGCGGATGTTGCAGGCTGACCGCGCGATTGAAGAAGCCGCGATGGATTTGGGCTCAAAACCTTGGGCGGTGCTGTTTGACATCACCCTGCCGGTGATCTTTCCGGCGATCCTGTCCGGCTGGCTGCTGGCGTTCACCATTTCGCTGGATGATGTGGTGATCACGTCCTTCACCACCGGGCCGGGCAACACCACCTTGCCGCTGCTGATCTGGTCGAAGGTCAAGCTGGGGGTGACGCCTGATATCAACGCCTTGGCGACGTTGACGGTGCTGGTGGTGGGCTGTGGCGTGGCTTTGGCGGGGTTCATGCTGAACCGATCAGAGAAGCGGCGCGAGGCGGATGCACGAATGGCGTATCGGGCCAATGAGTGAGGGTGGCGTGATGACTGAGGGGGTTCACATTCCGCTGGGTCTGCCCGGATCGGGGCGGCAGCGCTATGCGGCGGCGATGACTTTGTTTCAGGCCGGGGTGATTTCAGAGGCGGCTTTGGAGGTTTATCGGATATGCTCGTCTTTAGATTGCCAAGATCCCCTATCTTTGTTGCTAGAGCGGGAGTTGGATTTACCGCCGAGGGAGCATTATGACTGAGATTTTGATTTACAACGCCCGGATCCGCACCATGGACCCGGCCTGTCCGATGGCGGGAGCGGTGCTGCTGCGCGATGGTTTGGTGGTGGCGCTGGGCGATGCAGCGGAACTGACCGCGCGGGCTGGCGCGCGCCGTATTGATGCGGGCGGGCGGCTGGTGCTGCCGGGATTTCAGGACGCGCATATCCATTTGTTGAACGGCGGCACGGATTTGGTCGAGACCGCGCAGCTTTATGATTGCGTGACGCTGGGCGAAATTCAGACGGTGATGGCGGATCATGCGGCGGCGCAAAGCGGGCCGATGATCTGGGGTGCGGGTTGGCAAAGCGGCTTTTTCGGCGATCATAACCTGACGCGAGAGTGCCTCGATGCGGTGGTGCCGGATCGGCCTTGCCTGATCTACGATGGCAATTTTCACAACGCTTGTCTGAACTCGGCAGCCTTGGCGATGATCGGGGTGGGGCCGGATACGCCAGACCCGTTGAACGGCCATATCGTGCGCGATGCGCGTGGCGTGGCGACGGGGATGCTGCATGAGGAGGCGATCAACTGGGCCACGTCTCGGCTGCCGCAAACCTCGGATGAAGTGCGGCAGCGGGGGCTGCGGGCAGGGCAGGCTTTGGCCAACAAGCATGGCATCACCGGGGTGATTGATCCGTGGATTCTCGATCATCATGCGCGGATTTACGGCGGGGCGCTGGCAAAGGATGCGTTGACGCTGCGGGTGGCGGGGGCTTGCCTTGTGACAGCGGCGGATACGGTCGAGTCGATGCTGACCCGGCTGCGGGCCCTGCGGGCGGCGCATGGCGGGCAGGATTTCCATCTGAACGCGGCGAAGTTTTTCCTGGATGGTGGGCTGGAGAATCGCACGGCGGCGATGCTGGCCCCCTATGCCGATACGGCGGGCGGCAATGCGCCGCTGATGTTCCCGCAAGATCAGATCGACGCGATGTTCACCGCTTTGGATGCGGAACGCTTTCAAATCCATGTCCATTGCATCGGCGATGCCGCGACTCATGCGGCGCTGAACGGGTTTGCGGCGGCAAGGCTTGCGAATGGGGCTTGGCCCTCGCTGCATCAGATTGCGCATTGTCAGGTGGTTGATCGGGGGGATTACCCACGTTTCGCGGCTTTGGGGGTGATGGCGAACCTGCAGCCTTTGTGGGCCTGCAATGATCCGATAATCCCGGACGAAACCATGCTGATGATCGGGTCGGCGCGCGCAGCACAGACCTATGCGTTCCGCAGCTTGATCGACGCGGGTGCGCCCTATTGCATCAACTCGGATTGGGCGGTGACGACGCTGAACCCGTTTGAGATCATCGGCACGGCGGTGACGCGCGAACCGCCACGGGCGCGGGGCGTGGCGGAGCCGTTCTTCCCGGATGAGCGGATGACGGTGGCCGAGGCGGTTTTGGGCTATACCACCCACGCCGCTGCGGCCTGCTGGCGCGGGCATTACACCGGGGCGCTGAAGCCGGGCTATTCCGCTGATCTGATCGTGCTCGACCGCGATATTTTCAGCGTTCATCCCTATGCGATTGCCGAAACCCGGGTGCTGATGACCCTGTTCAAAGGCCGCGAAGTCTACCGCGCGCCGTATTTTTCCAACTGAAAGGCTGCTGAGATGACTGTGAACATGAAACCGATGCAAGCGGGCGACCGCCGGATTGCCAATATTCACACCGCCAAGTTTCAGGAATTTGTCTACCCGGATGGTGTGGCGCTGGGCGATGCGATTTTGCAGCATGACACCGATGTACCTTTGGGCACCGGCTTTCACGTCTACCGGATGCCTGCGGGGATGACGACGCGCAGCCATCGCCACATGGGGCATGAGCAGTTTTTAATCCTGGAGGGCGAGTTGATTGAAAGCGACGGCACGGTGTTGCGCGCCGGCGATCTGGTGTTTTATCGTGACGGCACCGAGCACAATTCCTACACGCCGAACGGCTGCCTGCTGGCGGTGCATATCGTCGGGCCTGAAACGCCACTGGAGTAACTAAGCGCGGCGGGCCATCAGCCAGACGAAGAACAACCCCCCGGTCAGGCCGGTGACGATGCCGATAGGCATATCTTCGGGGGCCATGACGATGCGGGCGGTGGTATCGGCCCATGTCAGGAAAATCGCCCCGAACAGGGCCGATAGGGGCAGCACGCGGGCGTTGTCGCCGCCAACGATCAGGCGCACCAGATGCGGCATCATCAGGCCGACAAAGCCGATGATGCCGGAAAACGCCACCATGACTCCGGTGATCAACGCGCCCGCCACAAACACCGACAGCCGAAAGCGGGCGATGGGGATGCCGAGGCTGGCGGCGGTTTCGTCGCCAAGGCTCATCGCATTCAGGTCCGGGGCACGGCGCCAGAGCCAGAGGCCGGTGGGGATCAACACGGCCAGCGGGAACAGAAGGTGCGGCCATTGTGCAAGGCCAAGCCCGCCCAGCATCCAGAACACCACGGTATGGGTGGCGCGCGGATCGCCAAGGAAGATCAGGATATTCGCCCCCGCCATGATGATGAAGCTGACGGCAACACCGGCCAGCACGAGACGGTCAGCCGAGGTGGCGCGGGCGCATTGCGCGATGCCGAGCACGAGGGCGGTGGCGGCGAGCGCCCCGGCAAAGGCGAGGAGGGGAACGGTGAGTAGGCCGAGAAACATGCCCGTATGCATCAGCGCAAGGATGGCCCCGAAGGCGCCGCCCGACGAGATGCCCAGCAAGTGCGGATCGGCGAGCGGGTTGCGGGTGACGGCTTGCAGCGCGGCTCCGGTTAGGCCCAGACCTGCGCCGACCAATGCCGCGAGGATGGCGCGGGGAAAGCGGATGTCCCAGACGATGGCCTCACGGCCCTGGCTCCAGGTGACGGGCACTGAGTCAGGGGCGAGGTGATTGACGGCGACGCCCCAGACGGTGGCCAACGGGATCGGCACAGCACCAATGGAGACGGCCAGCAGGATCGACAGCAGCAACGCCCCCAGCCCCGCCAGCACAAACAAGGTGCGGCGCGACAGATGCCACATGGTTGTGGCGGTGGTGATTTGCGTCAGATCAGCCATTGTCCTGCCTTTCAATGCCATCGCGCCGAGGGGTCGCCTCGGCGCGAGGCGTTGGTTATTGCGCCGCGAAACCCGCGACCAGCTTTTCCACCGCCTTGATATTGCGCGGGCCGGGGGTGGCCTCGACATAGTCCAGCACGACGAAGCGGTTGTTCTTCACCGCATCAATGTCCGCAAAAGCCGGGTTGCCCTTCATGAAGGCGATCTTTTGTTCAGCCGTCACGTCGCCATAGTTGACGATGACCACGACCTGCGGATTGCGTTCCACCACAGGCTCCCATGCGACGGTGGCCCAGCTTTTATCCAGATCATCCATGATGTTGACCCCGCCCGCCGCCTCGATCAGTGCGGTGGGCATGGCGTATTTGCCTGCGGTGAACGGGGTATCCTCGCCGCTGTCATAGACGAAGACGCGCAGCGGGTTGGCGGGGTCGACGTTTGCGGTGATTTCGGCGAGTTTGGCTTTATAGCCTGCGACGAGCGCCTTGGCATTGTCTTCAACGCCGAAGATCAGGCCAAGGTTCAGAATGTCATTATACATGTCATCCATGCTGCTTTTCGCCTTCGCGCCGACGAAAATGCAGCTTTCGGTCAATTCGTAGGTCTTGATGCCCAAAGGCTCCAGCGTCTCGGGCGTGACCTCGCCGCCGACCTTCATGCCGTAGTTCCAGCCCGCGAAGAAGAAATCGGCATCGGCGCCCGCCAGCACCTCTTTGGTGGGGTATTTCGCGGAGAGTTCCGGCAGTTCGGCGACACCTGCGCGCATCTCGGGATCAAGGGTCTTCCAGCCGGAGATGCCCGTGTAGCCGACCATATGATCGCGCAGGCCCAGCATCAGCATCATCTCGGTCAGGTTCACATCGTTGGAAATAGCATGGGTGGGGGCGGCATCGAAGGTCACATCCCGGTTGCAGCTTTTCACCGTGACGGGAAATGCGACCGCAGAGGTGGCGGAGAGCAGCAGGGCAATGAGAGCAAGTTTCATAGGGGAGTCCTAAAGGTGAAAGGAAAAGCGCGGCGCGGGACCGGAGCGGTCGACGCGGGCGGTGACCTTGAAGGCGGTGGCGATGTGGTCGGGCGATAAAGCCTCGTCGGGTGGGCCGTCAGACAGCACGCGTCCCTCGGCCAGCACCAGCACCCGGTCGGCGAATTGCGCGGCTAAGGTGAGGTCGTGCAGGGTGCAGATCACCGTGAGGCCAAGCCCGCGCAGCAGCGCCAGCAGTTCAAGCTGGTGTCGGATATCCAAGTGGTTGGTCGGCTCGTCCAGGATCAGCACGCGGGGTTCCTGCGCCAAGGCGCGGGCGACCATGACGCGTTGTTTCTCGCCGCCCGACAGGGTGCTGAAAGCGTGGTCGGCGCAGCGATCGAGGTCGAGGCGGGTGAGGGCGGCACTGATCACCTCGGCATCGCGCAGGCTGGCGGCGGCGAAACCAGCGCGATGCGGCAGGCGACCCAGCGCCACGATCTGCCGCGCGGTCAGGGCGAAATCACTGGGCTGTTCTTGCAGAACGGCGGCGACCAGACGCGCGGTTTCGCGCGCCGAATGCAGCCAGATATCACGCCCCATCAGGCTGACGGTCCCCTTACGCGGGGCAACGTAGCGGTAGAGCATCCGCAGCAGCGAGGACTTCCCCGCGCCGTTCGCGCCGCAAATCGCCATCACCTCGCCCTCTGCCAAGGCAAAGCTGATGTCGGTCAGAATGTCAGGCTTGTGGGGCGGCCCCCAGCACAGGCCGCGCGCTTCCAGAATGGCTTGGGTCATTGAAGCTGGCCTTCTGCGGTGACGATCATCGCGGCGGGAATGCGGGCGAGGGTAGAGCTCGCCAGCTTGCCGGGCCGATCTGCCGCGCGGCACCAGCCATCTTCAAGCCGTTGATACAGCTTGGCAAAATCGACCAGCGCATCAATGGCAGCATCCGGGTCGATATCGCCGAACAGCCATGTCGCTTTACCCGTGGCGCGCCAAGCGACGGTGCAGGGGCGATCACAACCCGCCATGCAGGCGGTGCCGGAAATCTCGAAATCCTGCGCCAGCCCCTTGGCTTGGCCCACCGCCACGCGCAGCTTTTCCAGCAGCGCAAGGCCGGGAAGGCAAGGGCTGTCTGTGTGGCGACAGCTTTGACAGATCAGGATTTGGTGACGCGGTGCGCTCTGCCGCATGGCAGGGTCTTGGGCCTGCGCAGGCCCGTGCAGTTCGATCATAGCATCCTTCCCCAGGCGCCCCGCCCGGTCGGTTGTTTCGGCTATGATGGCAGGTCTCCTGACTCGCGGGTCGTGGCTTGCCTGCGCCTTCCCACCCCATCGGGGCAGTGGACTTTGCAGGTTCGCTCACCGCTTACAGTTGCGGGGGCAGTCACGGATTTGGCGGCTAATGCCTACACCACACCGTATTCCCTTTTCATCCGGCGCAGCTTGCACCTGCCGGAACCATCCCGCGCAAAAGAGCGGGTTTGCGGGGCGCTGTCAATCCGATCAGCGACAGGTGGGGGTGGTTTTGCGCCCCCAAGCGATGTCGAGCCAGCTTTGCTGTTGCGAGGATTGTTGGATGGTTTCCACCAGCGTCTGAATCCGCAGACCTTTGCGGAAGTTGAACGGCTCGGGCGCGGTGCCTGCGATGGCGTTGATGTAGCCTGCGACTTCGATGGCTTTCAGGTCGTTAAACCCGATCTGATGGCCAGCGGCGACGCAGAACAAGCCGTAGGGGGCGTGATCCGGCCCAGCCTCGATGCGGCGGAAACCTTGGCGGCCTTTGGCATCAGCGGTGGAGAAGTAATTGAGAACGTTGAAATGCTCTTGGCTGAACGCCAGCGCGCCTTTGGTGCCATAGACCTCAAAATCATGCTGCGTCTTGCGGCCCGTGGCGATCCAGTTGCCCTCAATGCTGCCCGTGGCACCATTTTCAAACCGCAGGAAGGCGCGGCCAATGTCATCGACGGTGACGGCTTTGCGGCCGCCGCGCCCGTCGGGGCGTTCGGTGATCATCGTCACGCAATCACCCATCACGCGGGTGATCGGGCCGCAGAGGAATTCGGCGGTTGCAAGTGCATGAGAGCCAATGTCGGCCAAAGCGCCACCCCCTGCGGGATCGTGGCGGAAGGCGTAGGGGCCATTGGCATCGGCCATGTAATCTTCGGCGTGCAGGCCACGATAGCCACGGATTTCACCGAGTTCACCGGCGGAGATCATGTCGCGCGCAAGGGCCAGCATCGGGTTGCACAGGTAGTTGAAACCTACTTGGGTTTTCACGCCTTTGGCCTCAGCCGCGAGGGTCATTTCCAAGGCATCGGTGGCCATCGGGGCAAGTGGTTTCTCGCAATAGACATGCTTGCCCGCCGCAATCGCGGCCAGCGACATTTCCTTGTGCAAGGCGTTGGGGGCGGTGATTGAGACCAGATCAATCTCAGGGTCCGCCATGATGGTGCGCCAGTCGGCGGTGGCCTGGGCGAAACCCAAAGTTTGCGCCGCACGGGCCGCCGCTTCGGGCGTGATATCGGCGACGGTGTGCAACTCCAGATCAAACGGCAGCTCAAACACCCGTGGGGCCGAGGTGAAGCCAAACACATGCGCCTTGCCCATAAAGCCGGTGCCAATCAGGCCAATGCGGAGTTTTGGTTTGCTCATCTGAGGGCGTCCTTATGGGGGTCAACTGCGGTTTCGGGATGAAATCCGCGATAGGGTTGGGGCTTGGTTTGGTCAAGTGCGCGATCTTTGGCAGGCGCCAAAGCCTCGTCAAAAGCCATCAGCGGGCGGGGCGGTGAATTCTGTTGCAATCGTGCGGAGTTGCCATAGGAAACAGGGGAGAGGGTGGTTTCCAGATGCAAGACGCCAATGTTCCGCTGAGCTATGAAGACCTGATCCGGGTCATTCATGACCGCTACGAGGCGATGAGCAGGTCCTATCAGATCATCGCACGCTACCTGACGCAGAACCCGAATGATGTGGCGGTGCTGAGCGTCACGGCGCTGGCGGCGAAATGCGATGTGCATGCGTCGAGCTTCGTACGGTTCGCGCAGGCACTGGGCTATCGCGGCTTTAAGGAGTTGCAGGTGCTGTTCCAGCGCAGGCTGTCCACCGCAGCGCCGGGGTTTGACGCGCGGGTGCGGGCACTGGAGGCGGACTTGGGCGCGCGGGCGGATCATTCCGAGATCGGCTTTCTGCGCGATCTGGTGGTGCGGGATCTGACCTCGTTGCAGGATCTTTTGGCCTCGATTGACGGGGCGCAAATCGCGCAAGCCGTCGATCTGATGCAGGCGGCGGAGACGATCTATCTGCTGGGGCAGTTGCGCTCTGCCCCGGTGGTGGATTTGCTGCGCTATGTGCTGACCATGCTGGGCAAGCGGGTGGTTTTGCTGGATGCAAGTGGCGGGTTGGCCACCCATATGGCGCGGACGCTGCAGCCGGGGGATATGCTGTTCGCGGTCAGCTTTCGGTTTTATGCGACGGAAGTGGTGAATATCGTCGAGGAAGTTGCCGCGCGGGGTGTGCCGATTGTGGCGATCAGTGACAGCACTTTGTCGCCCTTGGCGAAGAACGCGCAGGTGCTGTTTGCGGTGCCCGAGCATGAATATACCTTCTCGCGTTCCTTGGCCGCCCCGATCTGTCTGGCGCAGGCTTTGACGGTGGCTTTGGCGGCGCGGCTGCAAAAAACCGCAGGTGTGCCGCGTATCCCGATTGTGACGGGGGCCTGATTATAGCCTCATTGGGCCGTCGGGCACCGGCATTCCGCCAGCGACGGCACCCCAGACCGATTGATCGAAGTTGACGACGGCTCCGGTCATCAGGCCTGCGTCGTCGGAGACAAGGAAGTTCACGGCGCGGGCGGCTTCATTGGGGTCAACCAGACGGCCGAAGGGCAGTTTGGCTGCGGCCTCGGCCTCCCAATCTGCGCCACCCGTGGCGGCTTGCAGTGCGCGTTCGTGGTCGGATGACATCCAGCCAATGTTGAGCTGATTGACCCGGATGCGGTTGGCCATGACGGAGAAGGCGGTGTTGGTGGTCAGGGTGGTCAGCGCGCCTTTGGATGCACAATAGGCGTTGATGAACGGCTGGCCGGCGAGGGCCGAGATGGAGCCGATGTTGCAGATCGCGCCTTGGGTGCCATCGCGGATCATCAGTTTGATGGCGTCTTGCATCAGGAAGTACGGGCCACGCACGTTCACCGCGAACATGCGGTCGAACAATTCCGGCGAGGTATCCAGAATGGTGCCGCGATCGGTCAAGGCACCGGCGTTGACCAAGACATCAAGACGGCCAAACAGGCGGTCGGTTTGGGCGATGGCGGCGCGGCAATCGTCGACCGTGCCAAAGTCGGCGGCGATGAAATGGGCGCTGGTGCCGTGGGTTTGGTGCAGGGCCTGCGCCACAGCCTCACCCCGCGCGGCATTGCGCCCGGTGATGAGGATGCCAGCGGCCCCGGCTGCGGCGAGACGGTGGGCGATGGCGGCCCCTAAGCCTTGTGTCGCCCCGGTGACGACGCAGATTTTGCCGTCCATACGGTTGCCGGAGAAGGTCATTGCACAACCTCATAGCCAGCCGCAGCCATGACGCGCAGCAGTTCCTTGTGACCTTTCTGCGCCATTTCCAGCGGAGGTGAGATCTTGGGGTCTTGCTCGGCCTCAACCACAAACCAGCCTTCGTAGCCGTAGGAGGCACAGCGCTTCACGATCGTTCCAAAATCTAGGCTGCCATCGCCCGGCACGGTGAACGCGCCCTTCATCACGGCATCGAGGAAGCTCTCGCGGCTGCGGTCGAGGCCATTGATCACCCCCATCCGCACGTCTTTGGTATGCACATGGCTGATGCGTTTGTGGTGATTGTCCAGAACCCGCAGCACGTCACCTCCGGCAAAGGCCATATGGCCGGCGTCAAACAGCAGAGGGATGCCCGCGCCGGAGTGCTTCATGAACAAATCAAGCTCGGCCTCGGTTTCGATAACGGCGGCCATGTGGTGATGATAGGACAAAGGCATCCCCTGATCCGCGCACCATTCTCCAAACACGGTCATATCATGGGCATAGGCTTTGATCTGCTCCTCTGACAGCTTGGGTTTGCTGGCCAGCGACTTGGCACGGTCGCCTTGGATGGACCGCGCCACCTCGCCGTAAACGATGCAAGGTGCGCCTGCGGTGATGAAGAAATCCATCTGGGCGCGGATGCGGTCTTTGTTCGCAGCAATGCCGTCGTCCAGCACGGTGCCAGAAAACCAACCGCCACAGACCGAGATGCCGAAGCGGTTCAGGATCGGCCCCAACTCGGCCATATCCATCGGGAAGCGTCGCCCGGTTTCCATGCCGGTGAAGCCTGCGACCGAGGCTTGGCGCAGACACTCCTCCAGCGTCACATCGTCGGACAGTTCTGCCAGATCGTCGTTCCACCATGCGATAGGAGCGATGCCCAGTTTGGCTTTCAGCGGGGATTTGGCGTTCATTTCAGACTCCGATGCGCTGTTTGGCGCGGATGTGGTCTTGCTGGGCGCGGGCGGCACGCACGCTGTCGCGGCTGGATACTTCGGGCACGCCGACATCCCAATCGGCATCACCCGGTACCCAAGCATAGGCGTCTGTGGTGATCGAGATTACGGTGGTACGGTCGGTGGTTTTGGCCCAATCCAAGGCGGCGGCAAGGTCGGACAGGCTTTCAACATGGCGGCTGGCGGCCCCCATGGCCGCTGCATGGGCGGCGAAATCGACATGCAGCGGGGCAGAGGCGTTCAGGATGCGGCTGTCTTTCAGCAGGTTGTTGAACCCCGGCACCCCCTTAGCTTGTTGCAGGCGGTTGATCACCGCATAGCCGCCGTTGTCGCAGACCACGATGATCATTTTGTGACCCGACAGCACCGAAGAATAGATATCGGAGTTCATCATCATATAGGTGCCATCGCCGAGCATGACGATGGGCGTGCCGCCTGCTGCTCCGGGGCCGCTTTGCGCCATTGCACAGCCCCAGCCTGCGGCAATCTCATAGCCCATGCAGGAAAAGCCGAACTCCAGATCGAAGGTATGTGGGGCTTTGACGCGCCAGCCTTTGGCAACTTCGCCGGGCAGGCCACCTGCGGCGGAAATCAGCGTATCATGCGCGCCTGCAGAAAGGTTCACTTGGTGGACGACTTGGGCATAGGTCGGCACGGGGGTGTTGGTCGGGGCTTGGTGGCTGTCAAGCAGCGCGTCCCACTCGGCAAACAAAGCCTTGGCGCGGGGCAGATGCGCGGGGTCGGCGCGCCAATCGCCCAAGGCGGTGTTGAGTTCCGTGACACATTCCAGCGCATCGCCGACGACCGCCAGCGCCCGGTGCTTGGTGGCATCGTAGCGGGCGGCGTTGATGCTGATAAAGCGGGCGTCTTGCGCAAAGGCGGTCCACGACCCTGTGGTGAAATCCTGCAGCCTTGTGCCGATGGCCACGATCACATCCGCCGCTGCCGCCAGAGCATTGGCGCTGGTCGAGCCGATGATGCCAATCGGGCCGCAATGCACTGGGTGGTAATGCGTAAGCCCGCCCTTACCCGCGTTGGTTTCCACAACCGGGATTCCGCGCTGGGCAGCGAATGCGGCCACCGCCGCCTCGGCCCCGGAATAGCGCACGCCGCCGCCCGTGATGATCAGTGGAGATTTGGCGGATTTCAGCAACTCCACCGCTTGTGCCAAAGCGTTGCGGTCGGGGCGCGCGCGCGGGATGGTCCACAGCCGTTCTTCAAAGAACACTTCGGGGTAATCAAACGCCAGTTCCTGCGTGTCTTGCGGCAAGGCGATGAAGGCGGGGCCGCAATCGGCGGCGTCCAGCATTGCCGCCACCGCTTGCGGCAGCGAGGACAGAATTTGCGCCGGATGGGTGATGCGATCCCAATAGCGGGTGACGGCCTTGAAGGCATCATTCACCGTCAGCGTCGGGTCAGTGTAATGCTCGACCTGTTGCAGCACCGGATCGGGCAGGCGGTTGCTGAACGTATCGCCCGCCAGCAGCAATACCGGCAAGCGGTTGGCATGCGCCGTGCCCGCCGCCGTCACCATATTCAGCGCCCCCGGCCCAATCGACGAGGTGGCAATCATGATCTGACGCCGCCGCTTTGCCTTGGCAAAGCCGATGGCGGCGAGGGCCATCGACTGTTCATTCTGCCCGCGCCACGTTGGCAGGCAGTCTTGCACCGCTTCCAAAGCCTCGGACAGACAGGTCACATTGCCATGGCCAAAGATGCCAAACACGCCCGCAAACAGCGGCACTTTTTGCCCGTCGATCTCGGTCATCTGAACGGTCAGCCAGCGTACCAGCGCTTGGCTTAACGTCAGGCGCATGGTGCCTGTGGACATGGTGGCTTCTCCCAAGAACTTGGCCGGATCATAGGCATCTGGATTGATTATTGACAATGGTGATTTTCCGCAATGAATATTGCGAAGTGAGGGTGGGGGATGGCGATGATTGCGAACAAACTGAAAGCTTTGTGGGCGGCGGGCAAGCCTGCGATCAACGGCTGGTGCTCGATCGGCAATCCGTTCACCGCCGAGATCATGGCGGCGCAGGGTTTCGATTCTGTGACCATTGATATGCAGCATGGCGCGCTGGATTATTCCCATCTGCTGCCGATGTTTCAGGCGATGCGGGCATCAGGCGCGGTGCTGATGGCGCGGGTGCCGTGGAATGAGCCGGGCATTGTGATGAAGGCGCTGGATGCCGGGGCCTACGGTATCATCTGCCCGATGGTGAACACCGCCGAGGATGCCGCGCGGTTTATCAGCTACCTGCGCTATCCGCCCTTGGGTCAGCGCAGCTTTGGACCGACGCGGGTGAGCTTTGCGGCGGGGGCGAATTACGCGGGCGAGGCGAATGAAAATATCCTCGGCTTCGCGATGATCGAGACCGCCGAGGCCTTGGCGAATCTGGAGGCCATCGCCGCCACGCCGGGCTTGGATGGGCTGTATATCGGGCCTGCCGATCTGACTCTGTCGCTGACGGGGGGGCGGTTGGCTCCGGGGTTTGACCGCGAAGAACCCGAGATGATCGCAGCTATTCAGCGGATTTTGGCGGCCTGCAAAGCCAATGGCCTGCGCGCGGGCCTGCATTGTGGCACGCCGGATTATGCGGCGCGGGCGATTGGCTGGGGGTTTGATCTGACCACGGTGGGCGGCGATGCGCGGTTTCTGGCGGCGGCGGCTGGGGCGGCTGTGATGCGGTTCCGCGATCTGACATTGGGTGAGGCAAAGCTCGAAAAGGGGGCCTATTGATGCCGCATATCGTCGTGGCGGGCAAGCTGCATCCGGCAGGGCTGGCGCTGCTCGGCGCGGTAGAGGGCGTGACGGTTGACCATATCGAGGAAATTTCCGAGGCCTCATATCAGCCTTATTTGCCGCAAGCCGATGCGCTGGTGATCCGCACGCAGCCGCTGGGGGTGGCTTCGGTCGCTTTGGCACAGCGGTTGAAAATCGTGTCACGGCATGGGGTGGGCTATGATGCGGTAGATCTGGCAGCGCTGAACGCAGGGCGGATTCCGTTGTGCATCGTCGGGGATGTGAATTCGGTTTCGGTGGCGGAACATGCGATGATGCTGATCTTGGCTGGTGCGAAACGCCTGATCCGGGCGGATGCCAGCGCCCGACACGGGCCATGGGGCTGGCGCAATCGGCTGGAGGCGGGCGAGATTTCCGGCAAGCGCCTGCTGATCCTCGGCTATGGCCGGATCGGGCGGCATCTGGCGCGGATGGCTGCGGGGTTTGGCATGGAGATCCGCGCCTATGACCCCTTTTTGGCTATGCAGGGTTGGCCGGAGGATCCGGTTGCTTCGGTGCCAAGCTTGGCCGAGGGGCTGGCTTGGGCCGATGTGGTCTCGGTGCATCTGCCGAAGGCCGAGCGCCCGATTCTGGGTGCGGCGGAACTGGCGCAGATGAAGCCAGGGGCGATGGTGATCAATACCGCACGGGGCGGGATTGTCGATGAGGCGGCGCTGGCGCAGGCTTTGCACGCGGGGCAGATCGGCGCGGCGGGGTTGGATGTGTTTGAGGACGAACCGCCCGCGCCGGATCATCCGCTGCTGGGATTTGATCAGGTGATCCTGACGCCACATATCGCCGGGCTGACGGCAGAGAGTGCCGAGCGGATGGCGGTGGCTTCGGTGCAGAACGTGCTGGATTTCTTTGCGGGCAGGCTTGATCCGGGGTTGATCGTCAACCGGGATGCTCTGACCTAGAGCCGGGTTGCTTGGCGCGCTCTTCGGCCACCAGATCCACGAAGGCCCGCAGTGGGGCGGGCATGAAGCGGCTGGAGAAATACAGCCTCGGGCCGTCAAATTCTGGCCACCACTCGGGCAGAACCGCCACCAGCGCGCCGCTGTCCAGATGCGGTTGCAACCAGTTCTGAAAAGCAAAGATCAGGCCGCGCCCGGCGATGGCAAGGTTGATCGCGGCGGCGGATGCAACGGTGCTCAGAATCAGCTTGGCGGGGGGATCAAGGGCGATCACCTCGGCCCCGCGCTGAAACGTCCAGTCGGTCAGAGCTCCGCTGGAAAAGCGGGTGCGGATGCAGTCATGCGCGGCCAGATCATGCGGGTGTTGCGGCGTGCCGCGTGCGGCCAGATAGGCGGGCGCGGCGACCAGTGCTGCATATTGCACCATTGGGCCGATGGGCACCGCGATCATATCCTGCGCCAGATGCTCACCATAGCGAATGCCCGCATCGCAATCGGCGGCGGTGACATCGACAAGGCGGTCGTCCACCACCACCTCGACTCTGACCTCGGGGTAACGGGCGAGGAACAGGTCGAGCAGCGGTGGCAGAATATCCACCATCACCGCCCCCGGTACATTCAGCTTCAGCCGCCCGCGCACCTGTCCTGGCGCGCTTTGGGCATCGTTCAGCGCGGCGCGCGCCTCGGACAACAGCGGCGCGATCCGGGCGGCGAGGATGCGCCCGGCTTCGGTCGGCATCACAGAGCGGGTGGTGCGGGTCAGCAAAGGCGTGCCGATGCTGGCCTCCAGCCGGGTGATGGTTTCGCTGACGGTCGAGGCTGAAAGCCCCAAGCGGCGCGCGGCAGTGCGAAAGCCGCCCGCCTCGGTCACGGCAAGGAAGATCTGTAGATCGTCAAGCGAGGCGGCATTGTTCGGCATGCCGATCAACCTATTCGGATTTGGTCGGATTATCAATTTCTGCCGAACGCCTATTTTGGGCTGATCAACAGGAGCAACAGCATGACACAACCCGCCGCAGCCGCCGGACGTTTCACCTTTCCCGGCACCGAACTTTCCGTCAACCGCATCGGCTATGGCGCGATGCAACTGGCCGGGCATCACGCCTTCGGCCCGCCCGCCGACCCCGACGAAGCCCGCGCCGTGCTGCGCGAAGCTTTGGCTTTGGGCGTCGATCACATCGACACCAGCGATTACTACGGGCCGTTTGTGACCAACGATCTGATCCGCGAGGCGTTATTCCCCTATGCCGCCAATCTGGTGCTGGTGACCAAAATCGGCGCGTGGCGCGATGACAAAGGCGGCTGGATTCTGGAGCGCAGCGCGGATTTCCTGCGCAAGTCGGTCGAGGATAATCTGAAGCGGCTTGGGCTTGACCGGGTGGCGATTGTAAACCTGCGGATGGGCGGGCCGGGGGATGATATTGCCGCGCCGATGCAGGTGATGCGGCAGATGCGGGACGAAGGCCTGATCGCGCATATCGGCGTCAGCACGGTGGATGCAGCCCAGCTTGCCATCGCGCGGGATATTGCACCGATCGTCTGTGTGCAGAACCATTACAATCTGGTCCACCGCACCGATGAGGCGATGATTGACGCGCTGGCCGCCGATGGCATCGCCTATGTGCCGTATTTCCCGCTGGGCGGGTTCACGCCTTTGCAAAGCGACGGGCTGAAGCAGGTGGCGGATGATCTGGGCCAAACCGCGCAGGCGGTGGCCCTGGCGTGGCTGTTGCAACGCAGCCCGAACATGCTGCTGATCCCCGGCACCTCACGCCGCAGCCATCTGCGCGGCAATATCGCGGCGGCAAGCCTGACGTTAGACGACGGCCACTTGGCGCAACTCAACGCCATCGCCACACTGGCTTAAAACCACTGCCCCGGCTCCATCAGCCCCAGATCCATCAACTGCTGGCTGTGCCAATCAAACGGCGTGGAGTTGTGCCATTTGAAATCATGGATATCAAAGCGAGAGCCCGCGTTCGAGCGCAGGGCTTTCGCGGTGCGGAAGCTGACGATGGCGGTGGTGATATTGTGATGCCACGGGCAGGCGTATGTGTTGTATTCCTCATCCGACAGGGTGAAATCCGACCGTAACGTCAGCCCCGGCTTGGTGCGGAACAAGGCAATCCGGTCGATCTTGCGGCGCGGCACCGGGATATGCTCTTCAAACCGCCAGCGCAGACCACCAAAGAAATCCAACTGCCGCTCTTTCGGATAGTTGTGATTGGCCACATCGGGCCGACCCAAAGCGTAATAGCCGGATTTGTCCATATGGGCGCGGTCCAGCGACACCGCATTGGGAAACACATTCAGATCGTCGGCGTACAGGTCCACCACATAAGACAGCATCGCATCGCGGCGTTCTTCGCTGTGGAAGGCCAGCATTTCGCGGATATTGCGGGTCTCACAAAACGGATAGAACAGATATTCGGCGTTATAGCAGTAATACAGCCAGATGCCGGGGGCGGCGGCGATCACCTTGTTCACGGCCTCTACCAAAGTCTCCACCGTGGGGGCTTCATAGGGGATGCGGTGGATTTTGGCTTCCAGTTCTGCCGCCACCGGAATCGCATCGGGGGCGAACAGGGCCAGTTGCACGAAGCCCGCCTCAAGATGGTGGCGGATGGTGGTATCCACCTCAACCGCGTCTTCGGCGAAGACCAAGGCGAGCGGGCCTTTCGCCAAGGCTGTCTTGGCCTCGGCCAGAAACTGATTAAGCGACGTGTACTTCATGCTCTGCCCATATGCCTTCGGCCTATTTGCGGCAGAATCCGTTAACAACCCCTGCAACGCAAGCCCCGGCGTTGCGAAGCACCGCTGTTTGGCATAGATCAACAGCCCAGACAGGGGTGCGCCATGGCCGATCCGAAGAAATTGTTCATCAAGACCTATGGGTGTCAGATGAACGTCTATGATTCTGAGCGTATGGCCGAGGCCATGGGCGCGGATGGTTATGTCACCACCGAAACCGCCGAAGATGCCGATATGGTGCTGCTGAACACTTGCCATATTCGCGAGAAGGCCGGGGAGAAGTTGTATTCCGATCTGGGGCGGCTGAAAAAGCTGAAACTGGCGCGGCCCGATGTGAAGATCGGCGTGGCGGGCTGCGTGGCGCAGGCCGAAGGGGCCGAGATCATGCGGCGGATGCCGATTGTCGATCTGGTGGTCGGCCCGCAATCCTATCACCGCCTGCCCGAGATGGCGCGGGCTGGCACGCCGCAGGTCGACACCGATTTCCCGCTGGAAGATAAGTTTGATCTTTTGCCGGAACGCAAAGCCAGCCGTGGCCCGATGGCGTTCCTGACCGTGCAGGAAGGCTGCGACAAGTTTTGCGCCTTCTGCGTGGTGCCCTATACCCGGGGTTCGGAAGTGTCGCGTGACCCGCAGCGCATTCTGACCGAAGCGCGCGGTTTGGTGGAAAAGGGCGTGCGCGACCTGACCTTGCTGGGGCAGAATGTGAATGCCTATCACGGCGATGGCTGGACGCTGTCGCGCCTGATCCGCGAACTGGCAAAGGTGGATGGGTTGGAGCGTATCCGCTACACCACCAGCCATCCCAACGATATGGAAGATGACCTGATCGCAGCGCATGGCGATGAGCCAAAGCTGATGCCCTATCTGCACCTTCCCGTGCAGTCGGGGTCAGATCGCATCCTGAAAGCGATGAACCGTAAGCATACGGCTGAGGCCTATCTGCGGCTGATTGAGCGCATCCGCGCCGCGCGGCCTGACATTCTGTTGTCGTCGGATTTCATCGTCGGCTTCCCCGGCGAGACCGATCAGGATTTCGAGGATACTTTGGCGCTGATCCGCACGGTAAACTATGGCATGGCCTATAGCTTCAAATACTCCGCCCGCCCCGGTACGCCTGCGGCGGAAAAGCCCGAGATTGACAATGCTGTCGCCGATGCCCGCCTGCAAACCCTGCAAGCTTTGATCACCGAGCAGCAGCGCGGGCTGCAAAACGCGATGGTTGGGCGCGAAGTGGGCGTGCTTTATGAGAAAGCCGGGCGCGAAGCCGGGCAGATGATTGGCAAGTCGGATCACCTGCACGCGGTGTTCGTGAATGACCCGCATGGCCGCGTCGGAGAGATGGTGCGGGCGAGAATCTTGGCTTCGTCGTCCAACTCTTTGGCAGGCGCGCGTATTTCCTGATTGGCACTCAACCAGCATCGTTTCTCCGCTGGTGGCAAAGCAACTTAAGTGGCGAAATTATGGCCAAACACGCAACAACTAGTCTTCAAAAAGCCATAATCCCATAGATTTTGCTTTACTTCATAAGACCGCCTCGGCAAACCTTCGCTCATAAATATGTGAATTCCGAATGGTTAAAGGGGAGCTGCCACAGTGGAGCGTTTTTCCAGAGCAGTGCGAATGGCAATCGGGGGCGCAGCATTGGCTGCTGGCCTGATGATGGCAAGTGGGGCTGTGGCACAGACCGCGCCGCAGATCGCTGGCAAGATCGAATGGGGCGTCTGGGTTGACGATGACGGCTGTATGCATTGGTGGGCAGATGGTGGCGCCGAGGGCTATATGCTCGACCGCGTTAACCCCAAAACAGGCAAGCCGGTTTGTTTGAAGCGCAACACCTGTCTGGTGCAAAACACCGACACATTGTTTGCCACGGATAGTTCCAAGCTGACCGCCTATGGCCGCCGCTACCTGACCGATTTCTTCCAAAGCGCCGGTGCATTTGGCTACGCGATCTACGGCCACACCGACAGCCGCGCCTCGGACGAATACAACATCAAACTGTCGCAGCGCCGGGCTGCTTCGGTGGCCGCTGTTGCCCGCTCGGTCGGCGCGATGGTGGATCGTGAGATTGGCTATGGCGAGCGTCAGCCGCGCGCCACCAACGCAACCGCCGAAGGGATGCAGCAAAACCGCCGCGTCGAAGTCGTCTGCTATAAGTGGTGATGAACATGTCCAAACTCAAAGCTCTCCCGCTTCTGGCACTCGCCGCAATCAGCCTCAGCGCCTGCGAAGGCGCGGGTCTGACGCCCTATACGGCAGGACCGAACACGGTGATTGCCACCGCGCAAGACTCGGGCCGAGACCACACTGGTTTGATCGAGGGTGAAGCCGCGATTGCCTACGATCCCGATGGTTGCCAAGGCTGGATCATGGATGATGGTATCGAAGGCTATTCGGGTCGCCGCTACGATCCGGTGTCCGGGCTTCCGGTCTGCAACAACCACTATCCGCCGGGCACGGTTCTGGGCAATTACCAGACCTCATCGGCCCCGATCAAAGACTGGGTGCCGAACCGCTGATCGTTACGGGCGCAATCTGAAACACAGCAAAGACCACGGGGATTTCCGTGGTCTTTTTTTATTGCCCGGTTCTTGCGCAAAGATGTCGCTGTCATCACTTTGATATCAACACCATGCAGGTTGTTCTTGCCAGAGTCTTTGGCAGGTCTACACTACATGTAGACGTCACCTGAACCGCAAGGAGATCCCTTTGGGCATCAGCGCGCTAACGCCCCCGACCCGTTCCGAGGATATTGTCGAGACTGTCCTCGAATTTCCCGATAACCGGCTTTTGATCAGCCTCTGCGGCGAGTTTGACCGCAACCTGGCCCAGATCGAGCACCAGATGGGGGTGCATGTGCTGCGGCGGGGCAACCGCTTGTCCGTCATCGGCGACAAGGCCGCGCGTGAGCAGGCGGCGGCGGTGTTGCGCTCGCTTTATGCCCGGCTTGAGCAGGGTCGCAGCGTCGCGGCGGGTGATATTGACGGGGCGATGCGGATGGGGCGGCCAATGCCGGATACCAAGCTGGAAGGCTCTGATCAGATTGAGATGTTCACCGGCGGCGGCATTGAGTTGCGCACCCGGAAGAAGCCGATTGAACCCCGCACCGAGGCGCAGAAGGAATATGTGAAAAACCTGTTCGCCAATGAGATGGGCTTTGGCATCGGGCCTGCGGGCACTGGCAAGACCTATCTTGCCGTGGCGGTGGGTGTCACCATGCTGATTTCCGGGGCGGTCGAGAAAATCATCCTGTCACGTCCGGCGGTCGAAGCGGGCGAGCGTCTGGGCTTTCTGCCCGGCGATATGAAGGAAAAAATCGACCCCTATATGCAGCCGTTGTATGATGCTTTGAACGATTTCCTGCCCGCCAAGCAAATTCAGAAACTGCTGGAAGAAAAGCGCATCGAAATCGCACCGCTGGCCTTCATGCGAGGCCGTACTTTGTCGAATGCCTTCGTGGTGCTGGATGAGGCGCAGAACGCCACAACCATGCAGATGAAGATGTTCCTGACCCGTCTTGGGGAGGGTTCGCGCATGGTGATCACCGGCGACCGCACGCAGGTCGATCTGCCGCGCGGTACGGCGTCCGGATTGCAAGATGCCGAGCGGATTCTGCAAGGGGTGAAGGGCGTGACCTTCAACTATTTCACCTCGAAAGACGTGGTGCGTCACCCGCTGGTGGCTCGGGTGATCGAGGCTTACGAGCGCGACGAAGCGCAGGGCTGAACAGGCCGCGGCACGCGATCTGATTGCGCGCGTGCCGCGCAAGTCTTCTTCAGCGCTGACGCGCGGCTGGGGGGCTAGCCCCCCAGCTTACGCTCCCCCCAGGATATTTATGCCAATGTGAAAGCTTGAGGGGCAGGGCGTGGTGCGCTATGGGGCGGCATGGAACCATTGGTTGATATCGTCATCGAGGATGACCGCTGGGAGGCTTTCGGGCTGGAAGCCCTCGCCGAACCCGCTGTGCGCGCGGCTTTTGCCGAACTCGGATTGGCAGAGGCGGGCTTTACCCTGTGCCTGATGGGCTGCGATGATGCGCGGATTCTGGAGTTGAACGGCGATTTTCGTGGTAAGGCCAAGCCGACCAATGTGCTCAGTTGGCCGTCTGAAGAACGTGGGGCAGATGCGGGGCAAGTGCCCGATCTGCCGGAGCCGGGTGAAGCGGATGATCCCGAATCCTTGGGCGATATCGCGATCTCTTATGACACCTGCGAAGCTGAGGCCGCCGAGGCGGGCAAGCCGATGACCGATCATGTCACGCATCTGATCGTGCATGGGCTGTTGCATCTGCTGGGCTATGATCACATCCGCGCGGCGGATGGTGATCTGATGGAGGCCACCGAGGTGCGGATACTTGCGCGTCTGGGGCTTTCTGACCCATACTAGCGCATCGGCCTTTCGGGGCGTTTTGGAACAAGGACCAATGGGCAGTAGCAACGACGGGTTACCCGCAGCGCCTAAGCCGCGCGCGGATGCCGATGAGGCCGAGGCCTCGCCACGCGGATTCTTCGGACGGCTGTTGTCCGCCTTCAACTCCTCTGACAGCAGCGAGGGCGACGAAGAAGCGGCGGCGCTGACGCCCGCCAAGGGCGGCTTGTTGGGGTTGAGCAACCTGCGCAGATTGCGGGTCGATGATGTCGCGATCCCCAAGGTCGAGATTGCTGCCGTGCCACTGGACATCGGCAAGGACGATCTGGTGGAGGCGTTTCGCCAGCACGGCTTTTCGCGCCTTCCGGTCTACAAAGGCACGTTGGATCATCCGCAGGGGCTGGTGCTGCTGAAGGATCTGGCCTTGCAGCATGGCTTTGGCGCGTCTGGGCGGTTCTCGCTGAAGAAGCTGTTGCGCCCGGTGTTGTTCGCGCCACCCTCAATGCCCGCCGCGACACTGTTGCAGAAGATGCAGCGCGACCGGGTGCATATGGCTTTGGTGATTGATGAATACGGCGGCGTCGACGGGCTTGTGACCATCGAAGACCTGATCGAAACCGTCATTGGCGAGATCGAGGACGAGCATGACGAAGTGGAAGGCGCGCTCTGGAAAGAGGAATCTCCGGGCGTGTTCGTGGCGCAATCCACGGTGTCACTGGATGATTTCGAAGCTGCCATCGGCATGACCCTGCGCAATGGCGAGGATGACGAGGATATCGACACTTTGGGCGGTCTGGTGTTTCTGCGCACGGGCCGGGTGCCGGTGCGGGGTGAGATCGTGCCACACGAGTCGGGGGCAGAGTTTGAGATTTTGGACGCCGACCCGCGCCGGATCAAACGCCTGCGGGTGCGGTTGCCGGGGGCGATAGCGGCAGTGGTGGCTGATCCTGCGGTGCCCGAGGTCGAAGGCTAAGATGCTGCGCAAGATCAGTGCGGGCTGGCCGGGTCTGCGTGCCGTGGGCCTTGCGGCGGTACTGGGAGTTCTGGCGGCCTGCGGGCAAGCCCCCCTTGGCGCGTGGTATCTCAGCCTCCCCGCCTTGGCTGCGCTGTGCTGGCTGATCGGGCGTAGCCCTGCGCCCATCTGGCTGGCATGGTTCGCCGGAGCGGGCTATTTCGCCGCCGCGCTGAACTGGATCGTGCAGCCCTTCATGGTCGATGCCGCGCGCGATGGCTGGATGGCCCCGTTTGCAGTGGTGTTTATGGCCTTTGGCATGGCGCTGTTTTGGGCGCTGGCGGGGTTTGTAAGCCGCTACTGCCGCTACGCCACCTTAGGCTTCGCGATAGCCCTCGCCGCCACCGACCTTTTGCGCGGCTATGTGCTGACCGGATTCCCATGGGCGCTGATCGGCCATATCTGGATCGACACTCCGGTGGCGCAACTGGCGGCCTATCTCGGGCCAAGCGGGTTGTCGCTGTTGACCGCCTTGCTCGCCGCTGGGCTTGCTCTGCGCCGCCCGCTGCCAGTCAGCCTTGCCGCCGCCAGTCTCGCCGCCGCTTGGGGTTATGGCGCATGGACGCTCGCCCAAACGATGCCCGCCGACCGCCCTGTCACCCTGCGGCTTGTGCAGCCCAATGCCGAACAGCAGGCGAAATGGGACCCAGCCCTTGCGCAGCAATTCTTTGACCGCCTGCTCAGCCTGACCGCCGCCAAACCCACGCCTGATCTGGTGATCTGGCCGGAAACCGCATTGCCCTATCTGCTCGACCTGCATCCCGAAATCGGCGGCATGATCGCCAGCGCGGGCAACGGTGCCCCGGTCGCCATCGGCATGCAGCGGGTGGAGGGCGACAAGGCGTGGAACTCGCTGGCGGTGATCGAGCCAGATGGCATGATCGGGGCCACCTATGACAAACACCATCTGGTGCCGTTCGGCGAATATATCCCCTTCGGCGACGCCTTGTTCCAATGGGCCAATATCTCGGCCTTCGCCTCGCAGGTTGGCAACGGCTATATGGCGGGCCCCGGCCCGCAACTGCTGGATTTTGGTCCGAAACTCGGCCGCGTGCTGCCGCTGATCTGTTACGAGGCGGTATTCCCGCAAGACTTGCGTGGCACCGAGCGCCCGGACTGGCTGCTGCAAATCACCAATGACGCGTGGTTTGGCCAGTGGACGGGCCCGTTCCAGCACGCCGCCCAAGCCCGTCTGCGCGCCATCGAGCAAGGCCTGCCGCTGGTCCGCATCGGCAATACCGGGGTGACGGCGGTCTACGATGCACGTGGCCGCATCACCGCCGCCCTGCCGTTTGAAATCGCCGGCTACCTTGACGCCGCGCTGCCCGCTGCCCTACCGATCACCCCCTACGCCCGCTTCGGCGAAATTCCCGTATTGGTGTTGCTGGCCGGACTCGCAGCCCTGCTGATCCGCCACCGCAAACGCCCCAAGCCTTGACCTTACCGCCCGGTTGGGTCTAAGGCAGGCCGATAAAACCCGCACAACGGCTTCCTGGCGTGCGAGGATAACCCAACGGAGCACTTCCCCATGAGCCGCCAAAACTACATTTTCACCTCGGAATCCGTCTCCGAGGGCCATCCCGACAAGCTTTGCGACCGGGTGTCAGATGCCATCCTCGATGCTTTCCTGACCGAGGAGCCGAACGCGCGGGTGGCGTGTGAGACCTTCGCCACCACCAACCGCGTGGTTGTTGGCGGTGAAGTTGGCCTCTCGACCGAGAAAAAGACCGCCGAAATGGTAGAGCGCGTCGAAGATATCGTGCGGGCTTGCGTCAAAGACATCGGCTACGAGCAGAAAAAATTCCATTGGGAAAAGATCAAGGTTCACAACTACCTGCACGAACAATCCGCGCATATCGCGCAGGGTGTCGATAAAGACGGCGCGGGCGATCAGGGCATCATGTTCGGCTATGCCTGCCGCGAGACGCCGGAGTTGATGCCAGCCCCGATCCAATACGCCCATGCGATCCTGAAACGCTTGGCCGAAGTGCGCAAATCCGGCGCGGAACCGACTTTGGGCCCAGATGCCAAAAGTCAGCTGTCGCTGCGCTATGTTGATGGCAAACCGGTGGAAGTGACTTCGATTGTGCTCTCGCACCAGCACACCAGCAAAAAGCAATCCTCCGCCGATATCCGCGCGATTGTAGAGCCTTACATCCGTGAAATCCTTCCGGCAGAGTGGCTGACCAAGGCGACCGTATGGCACGTTAACCCGACGGGGACGTTTGTGATCGGTGGCCCGGATGGCGACGCAGGCCTGACCGGGCGCAAGATCATCGTTGACACCTACGGCGGGGCGGCTCCGCATGGTGGCGGCGCGTTCTCGGGCAAAGACCCAACCAAGGTCGACCGCTCGGCAGCCTATGCCGCGCGCTATCTGTCGAAAAACATCGTCGCCGCAGGCCTTGCGGATCGCTGCACCCTGCAGGTGTCCTACGCGATTGGCGTGGCAGAGCCGCAGTCGATCTATGTCGACACCCACGGCACCGGATCGGTGCCTGATGACGTGATCGAGCGCGCTGTGGCCGCCTGCATGGATCTGACCCCGCGCGGCATCCGTGAGCATCTGCAGCTGACGCGTCCGATCTACGCCCGCACGTCCGCCTACGGCCATTTCGGGCGCGCACCGGAGGCTGACGGCGGCTTCTCGTGGGAAAAAACCGACCTGATCGACGCTTTGAAAGCGGCGGTCTGACTCTGACCTTGCGGGCGGCGATGGCTGGGTTCACGCCGTCGCCGCCCGCAAAGCCCTGCATCTGGCGAGATCAGCGGATTTCAAGACCAAGGCGCATCTGCGCCAAGCAGACACCAGACATCACAGCCTTGGGAATCCGCCAAATGCATAGTGACACCCTGCGTTACGCCCTGATCATGCTGCTGGCGGGCATCGGCATCCCGATCCTCGCGGCGCTGAATTCCCAACTGGGCGCGCGGATCGGCGCACCGGTGGCGGCATCGGTGGTGTTGTTCACGGTGGCACTGCTGGCCTGCGTCCTCGTGCTGGTGTTTTCCGGTCAGGCTTCGGCCTTCGCCGCCATGCCCGCGCAACCGAAGTATCTGTTTGCAGCGGGGCTGTTCGTCGCCTTCTATGTGCTGTCGATCACCTTTGTCGCGCCGCGCTTTGGCGTCGGCAATGCGATATTCTGCGTGCTGCTCGGCCAGATGATCGCCGCCACCCTGATCGACCAGTTCGGCCTGTTCGGCGCGGCCGTCCATACCGTCACCGTCAGCCGCGCGGCCGGGCTTTTGGCGATGGTGGGCGGCCTTGCGCTGATCCAGCGCGGCTGAGCCTTTGCTTGACGGCTTGACCCAGCGGCGCTAGGTCAACCGCTTCACCGCGAGGATACCACGATGACCAGCACAGATGTTTCCGGCCTGACGCAACTGGGTGCGGCCACGGCTTTGCCCGCAGGCCCCGAACAGGCGGTGCTGGAAAAAGTGCCCGCAGGCCATGCCGGCACGCTCTATTGCGTGCGCTTCACCGCGCCCGAGTTCACCTCGCTCTGCCCGATGACCGGCCAGCCGGATTTCGCCCATATCGTCATCGACTATGTGCCGCGTGACTGGCTGGTCGAGAGCAAATCGCTGAAGCTCTACCTTGGCAGTTTCCGCAACCACGGCGCGTTCCACGAAGATTGCAGCTTGGACATCGGCAAGAAGCTGGTTGCTTTGCTCGATCCGGTCTGGCTGCGCATCGGTGCCTATTGGTTTCCGCGCGGCGGCATCCCGATTGATGTGTTCTGGCAGACCGGAACCCCGCCCGAAGGCGTCTGGTTGCCTGACCAAGGCGTCGCCCCCTACCGGGGCCGGGGTTGACGCGGGCTGTAAACCAAGGCTAGAGGCCGCAACCCAACCACGAGGCGACCCCCATGTATGATCCCGTCGAGCGGCGCAATTTCTACGGTCGCGTGCATGGCAAAACCCTGCGCGCCAGCCAGAAGACCTATCTGGAAGAAGACCTCGACCGCCTCAGCCTGCCCGGTGTGACGCGCGAAGATAATCCCGAACGCGCCCCGATTGACCTCACCCGCTTCGCAGACAAACCTTTGTGGCTGGAAATCGGCTTCGGCGGCGGCGAGCATCTGGTGCATATGGCCGCGACCTACCCCGAGATCGGCATCATTGGCTGCGAGCCCTTCGTCAACGGCATCGCCATGCTTTTGGGCAAAATCCGCGCCGCCAATGTGGAAAACCTCGCCATCCACCCCGGCGATGTGCGCGATCTGTTTGACGTGCTTCCCCCGGCCTCGATCGCCAAAGCCTTCCTGAACTACCCCGATCCCTGGCCAAAAGCCCGCCACCATCGCCGCCGCTTTGTCACCCCGGACTATCTCGCTGGCCTCGCCCGCGTGCTGCAACCCGGCGCCGAGTTCCGTGTCGCCACCGACATCCCCGATTACGTCCGCCAAACCCTTGAGGAAGTCCCGCAAGCAGGTTTCACGCTGCTGGATCAGGGCGACCAACCTTGGACGGATTGGCTTTCCACCCGCTACGAGCAAAAAGCCCTGCGCGAAGGCCGCCCACCGCATTACCTGACCTTCCAGCGTACCGCGTGACAGCACAATCAAAGCTTTCGGCATCAGTATTTAAGCCAAGATGAAGCCATTTCATCTGTTCTTAAATATCCCCGCCGGAGGCTCCTCCACCTGACACCCGCGCACCCTCACAAACCCATTCCGCGACAGCAGCGTGCGCGGCCCCCTCGATGGGGGCCAAGCGCGCAGCCCTATCAGGTCAACCGTGGACCCCGGCCCTTGCTTGCGCTATCAGGCTTGCAAATTCCGCGCAGGAGAGTGCCGATGTCCGCCCATGCCATAGCCCAACCGATGACCGCCTCGAAATCCGGGCCGCTGACAGGCACCGCTTCGGTGCCGGGCGATAAATCCATCAGCCACCGCGCGTTGATTTTCGGCGCGATGGCGGTGGGCGAAACCCGGATCACTGGCCTGTTGGAAGGTCAGGACGTGCTCGACACCGCGAAAGCGATGCGGGCGTTTGGCGCGACGGTGGTGCAGCACGGGCCGGGGGCGTGGTCGGTCAATGGCGTCGGTGTCGGCGGCTTTCAGGAGCCTGCCGATGTGATTGATTGCGGCAACTCCGGAACTGGGGTTCGGCTGATTATGGGCACGATGGCGACCACGCCGATGACTGCGACCTTTACCGGCGATGCTTCTCTGCGCAAGCGGCCAATGGGGCGGGTGACCGATCCGCTGTCGCTGTTCGGCACGCAGGCTTATGGCCGCAAGGGCGGGCGCTTGCCGATGACGGTGGTGGGGGCGGCCCATCCGGTTCCGGTGCGCTATGCTTTGCCGGTGGCGTCGGCGCAGGTGAAATCGGCGGTTCTGCTGGCGGGTCTGAACGCGCCGGGGCAGACGGTGGTGATCGAGCGCGAGCCAACACGGGATCATTCGGAACGGATGCTGTTGGGTTTCGGCGCGCAACTGACGGTGGAAAAGACCAGCGAGGGCAATGTCATCACCCTGACCGGCCAGCCGGAACTGCGGCCGCAAACCGTGGCGG
>CAYLYV010000016.1:0-43834 GCA_964387655.1 uncultured Cypionkella sp.
GCGAACAGGCGCAGTTGGAAAAAGAGCTGCAAAACTGGATCAACCAGTATGTTCACGGCAACCCTGGCACCGCATCCGAGCGGGAAAAGGCTCTGATGCCTTTGGCTGCGGCCAAGGTGGAAGTGATCGCGGACGAAGAAAACCCCGGCTACTACGTCGGCAAATTCTTCCTTCGTCCGCACTACCAGTTGGAAGGCATGGATATCGGGATGAGCCTGGTCTCCAAGCTGCCTTCCGGCAAATAAGTCGCGGTCTGAGGCGCAGACACTCCTATGGTCGCCCCGGACAGCTAAAGTTACATTCAAAGGAGAGTACAGATGGCCGGAACAGACATTTTTCTGAAGGTTGGCGGAAACATCAACGGTGAGTCCACCGATGATCAGTTCAAAGACCACCTGAATATTGAGAGCTATGGTTGGGGTGTGACCCAACAAGGCACATTCAGCGCGGGTTCGGGTGCTGGCGGCGGCGCGGGCCGTTCGATGGTGCAGGACATGCATTTCACCAAGCTGATCTGCAAAGCCTCGCCCGAACTGATGATCGCTTGCGCCACTGGCAAGCACATCCCGGATGCGACGCTGTATGTGCGCAAAGCCACTGGCGACAAGGCCATGGTTTATTTCCAGTTTGAGATGAAAGATGTGCTGGTGTCGTCGTATCAGACCGGCTCAGGCGGCGGCCAAGGCGCTCTGATCAACGAGCAATTCTCGTTCAACTTCCGCGAATTGACCCTGACCTACTGGCAGCAAACCGCAGCCGGTGGCCAAGGCGCGAAAGTGCAGAAGAAATACGACCTCGCCACCAACAAAGGCTCCTGAGTGCAAAGGCCGGGCGAGCGCGCTTGCCCGGCCTTCCCCTTCGATCACCGCTTGACCCTTCACCGCTCTCAGGCGACCTGATCCTAAGAAAGTCGGCCTATGGCAGAGCGCGACGGTATTTTCCAAGTCTCTTTGATGAACGTGTTCCGCCAAGCCGCGCGCGAGCGGGATGCTTCGGCGCGCGATGATGTGCTGACCGATGCCGATGGCCGCGTGCTGTCAGCCCGCAGTATTGAGCGCCGCGAGGGCGCGGGGCAGGCCACCTTGCGCGATCATCTGGCGATTGATCTGGGCAACCTGATGGCCACGGTGCATCTGGAGGCGTCTATCCCCTTGAATGGCCTCGATTATGTGAAGAAGTCGATTTTGAACTACGGTATTCCTGATATGTCGCGGTTGACGGTGGACGATCACCGCCACAGTCAAGTCGCCCGCGATCTGCGGGATGCGTTGTTGGCGCATGAACCACGTTTGATTGCCGAAACCTTGATGGTGAAAATGCGTCGGCCCGAGGCGGATGCCGCCCAGCGCATCGCCTTTGACATCACCGCCGAGATGGCCGCGCGCCCGGTGGATGTGCCGCTGGAATTCGTCGCCGAGATCGACACCGGAGCGGGCAAAGTCGCACTTTCGAACCTTGTGGTGCGCGGATGAACCGGGCGTTTCTGGAGGCATATAACCGCGAACTCGCCCTACTGTACGAGGGTGCCAAGGAATTTGCCGAGGATTTCCCCGGGATTGCCGAGCGTTTGGGTGGGTTGACGCAAGACAACCTCGACCCGGCTGTGGCAGGCCTGCTGGAAGGGGCTGCCTTCATGGCGGCCCGCGTGCAGTTGAAGCTGGACACTGAATTTGAGACCTTCACCGGCGAACTGCTCGACCAGTTGTTGCCGAATTTCATGGCCCCAACGCCCTCCGCCATCCTCGCGCAAGCCGATCCGAATTATGCCGAGGATGAGTTGGAGAAGGGTAAGAATTTCCCAGCCGGTGCCTATCTCGACGCGCGTTATGTGGATCGAGATC
The DNA here is from genome assembly GCA_964387655.1 of uncultured Cypionkella sp. Classification (GTDB taxonomy): domain Bacteria; phylum Pseudomonadota; class Alphaproteobacteria; order Rhodobacterales; family Rhodobacteraceae; genus Cypionkella. The sequence goes on from CAYLYV010000016.1 coordinate 1,842, forward strand.
AGCGGATTTCCTGCCGTTTTCGGCTTTCCGCTCCGCTGACTTTATGGCCACTGCGCCTGTCCACAGCGCGGTTTGTCTCGGGGCCGACTGGGTTTCAGGCGTTGGGGCTGGACGTGGCGGCGGATACGGCGGGCGGAGTGATCCTTTCGTTCTTGCGCCCGGCTTCCCCCGCGCAAAAGGATAAACCCGGCAAGCCCGTGAGTGCTATTCAGGCTGACACGCTGCCGATTTATCTCACGGGCGATCTGGGCGAACAGATTGCTGTTTATGAACATATGTTCACTAACACCACTCGTGCAACGATCCGCTACCTGGACACGCGCGGCGATCCGGTTTTTCTGCGGCTGGAACCCGGCTGGCTCGAACAGATCGGCTTTGACGGGACCGAGGCGATCTTCCCCGAGGATACCCGGGTATTTCGAGGCTTCACCCTGCTGCGCGAGTTCTTTCTGTTTCCGCAGAAGTTTTTGGGCTTCCGCCTGCAAGGCCTGCGGAAGGTTTTGCCCCGAATTCCGTCGGCCAGTTTTGACTTGATGATCGAAATGAACGCGGTGCGCCCCAGCCTGCCTGCCCGCATCACTGCCGAGAATTTCCGGCTGTTCGCTGCCCCCGCCATCAACCTGTTTGAAGAAAACTGCGCGCAGGTCAAGCTGGATACTTTGCGCCACGACTACCTGGTCAGCGCCGATTCCAGCCCCGCCTCGCATTACGAAGTGCATCGCATCACCGAGGTGTTCGCCTATTACGCCGGGGTGAAAACCAAGATCCCGGTGCATCCTTTGTATGGCATGCCTGCCGATGTGATGGCCCCGCGCGAGGCGTTGTATTACACCACCAAGCAGCGGCCCCGTCGATTAACGGCGAAGGAGAAACGCTTTGGGCAGGTGCAGGGCTACACGGGCACTGAAAGTTTCATCTCGATTTATGAACCCGGCCATCTGGATAGTGCCGAGCGGGTGAAGCGGTTGCAGATCAAGCTGCTCTGCTCCAATCGCCATTTGCCGCAATATCTGCCAATTGCCCAAGGCGGCGCGGATTTCCGGCTGAACGATGACACCGCTGTGCCGTTGCGCTGCATCGCAGGCCCGACCAATCCGCGCGAGTCGGTGTTGGAACTGGATGAAAGTGCGCCGCATCGTGCGAAGGCGGGGCCTGTACATTGGCGGCTGATTTCCTTTCTGTCGCTGAATTTTCTGGGGTTGGATAACCGGGGTAGTCGCGATGAAGCGGCGGCGTTGCGCGAACTTTTGACGCTGTTCGCCGATGTGTCGGCGCAGATCACAGAGCGACAGTTGCAGGGACTGAAAGCCGTCACCTCTCGCCCGGTCACCCGCACCATTCAGCGCGCGGGCGGCTATCACGCGGCGCGCGGCACGCAAGTGACGTTGCGGTTTGACGAGCGGGCGTTTGAAGGCTCGGGCGTGTTTTTGCTGGGCGCGGTGCTGGATCGGTTCTTCGCCGAATACGCCAGCATCAACAGTTTCACCCAGTTGGTGCTGACCTCTGACCAACGCGGTATGATCAAAACCTTCCCGCCGCGCACCGGGCAAGGACCGCTGCTATGAGCCCGCGCCGGGATGATCTGAAAGCCGACCCTGCTGCCTTTGGCTTTCTGGCGCTGATGCGCGAGGTGGAGCGTGGTCAGCCGGCACAGCCCCGGATCGGGCGGAATGGCAATCTGCGCGAAGAAATCGTGCGGCTGGGGCAGGAGCCGTTTCAGGCTTTCCCCGACCGCAACGTCAGCCAAGTGACGGAAAATGCTGCGGGAAAGCTGCGGGTACGTTCGAATTTCCTCGGCTATTTCGGTCCGCAGGGTGCGCTGCCAATGAACACCACGGCGGAAGTGCAGCAGTGGTATATGTTCAAGGACGAGGCATTTGTGCGCCTTGCCGATCTGTTCACCAACAGATTCCAACAGTTGTTCTTCCGGGCTTGGTCGGACGCACGCGGTATTACGCAATATGATCATCCCGGCGATGATCGGTTTCAGAGCTATGTGGGGGCTGCGGTTGGGCTGGCCTCGCCTGCCTTGCAAAGGCGCGGCACGGTGCCGGATGTGGCGCGGTTGCCCTTGGTCGGAATTGCGATGGCGCGGGTGAAAAGCCCGGTGCGGCTGCGGCAGATTTTGGAAAGCCTGTGCGGTGTGAGCGTTGAGATTGAGGAGAATGTGCCGGTCTGGCTGGGCTTTGAGGCTTCGGATTTGACGCGCCTGGGGGCGGCAAATTCTGGCCTTGGGCGTGATTGTCGGCTGGGATCACGGGTACAATCGGTGAATGAGAAAATCCGTGTTGCGGTGAAAACCGAAAGCCTGCCGGAATATCAAAGTTTTCTGCCCGGTGGCTCCAGCTTTCAGCGCTTGACCGAACTGTTGTTCACATATCTTGGGCACGAGACAGAAGTGGAAATCGCCCCGTCGCTGCCCGCCGATCAGATCAAAGGCGTCGCCTTGGGCAAGGGTGCCGCTTTGGGCTGGACGGGGTGGATCGCGCCGCCGCCTGCCGAGCCCGGAACTTACCGATCCGACGCGGTTTTTGCCTCGGATCGCCGCACCGCCTGACATTTGAAAACGACATTGAAAGGATCACGCCATGGCCGATATCAGCCTAGAAACAGTCGCCGGAAAGCTGAACCGCGTCGGCTATGACGCGTTTTTACAATCGCTGCGCCACGCCAAGAACGAGGGCAACCGCAACGTGGAACTGTCGCATTGGCTGTTCCATATCGTGCAGAACCCGAAATCGGATGTTTCGGCCACACTGAACCATTTCAAACTCGACCGCGCCAAGTTGGAGCGTGATCTGGCAGCGGTGATCGACAGCTTCCGCAAAAGCGCCACCGAAATGCCCTCGGTCTCGGAATCGATGACCACGGTGATGGATCACGGCTGGCGCTATGCCACGCTGCTGTTCGGTGAGGCGCAGATCAGGACCGGGCATATTCTGGTGGCGGCGCTGAAGGATAAAGAGGCGCGCGCCAAGCTGGTGCAGATGTCGAAGGTGTTCGGCGAGATCAACCCCGATACTTTGGTGAATGAGGCGCGGGGGGCGTGGAAGGACTCGGACGAAGAAGACATGCGCCCGATGGATGGCACCGGGGTTGGGCGCGCGGCAGCGGGGGCCGCGGCGGCTGGCGGGGCTACGGGGACGACGGCGCTGGATCGGTTTGCGGTGGATATGACCGCCGTTGCGGCCAGTGGTAAGATGGACCCGATTGTCGGCCGGGATGAGGAAATCCGCCAAATCATCGACATTCTGTTGCGGCGGCGGCAGAACAACCCGATCCTGACGGGGGAAGCTGGGGTGGGCAAAACCGCCGTGGTCGAGGGGTTTGCGCAAAGGCTGGCTGCGGGCGATGTGCCGCCGAAATTGCAGGGCACCAAGTTGTTCATGCTCGATCTGGGGTTGATGCAGGCCGGAGCCAGTATGAAGGGCGAATTTGAGCAACGCCTGCGGAGCGTGATTGACGAGGTGCAGGGATCACCGGTGCCGATCATCCTGTTTATTGATGAGATTCATACACTTATGGGCGCGGGTGGGGCGGCTGGTACAGGGGATGCGGCGAACCTGCTGAAGCCCGCTTTGGCGCGCGGCACCCTGCGCACCGTGGGGGCGACGACCTGGATGGAGTATGCGAAATACTTCGAGAAAGACCCCGCGATGACCCGGCGCTTCCAGCCGATCACCATTGACGAGCCGTCGATTGACCGCGCCTGCTACATGCTGCGCGGCATCCTTGCGCCGATGGAAAAACACCACGGCGTGCGGATTTCAGATGAAGCTGTGGTGGCCGCCGTGAACCTGTCGTCGCGCTATATCCCGTCACGGCAACTGCCGGATAAGGCGGTGTCACTGCTGGATACCGCTTGCGCGCGGGTGGCGATCAGTCAATCGACCACGCCCGCCAAGGTGCAGGATTTGCGCGTGAAAATTCAGGCCTTGGCCTCTGAGATCGCCGCCAAGGAATCACAACGCGATCTGGGTGAGGTGAACGAGGATCGCATCAAAGAGGCGCAGGCCGAGCAGGTGCAGGCCGAGGCGGAACTGGCCGTGACCGAGGCGATGTATAGCGGCGAAAAGGCGATGGTTGATGAGATTTTGGCTCTGCGCGCCTCGCTGACCGAAGAAGGCGCGGATACGGCGACGCTGCGCGGCCAGCTTGCGGGCAAGATGACCGGACTGGAGGAAACCAAGCCGGATGACCGGATGGTGTATAGCCATGTTGACGAGCAATCGGTGGCCTCGATCATCTCGGATTGGACCGGGATTCCGGCGGGGCGGATGGTTTCGGACGAATTACAGATGATCCTGACGCTTGGGGATCGGCTGAAAGAGCGGGTGATCGGGCAGGATCATGGGTTGGAGATGATCGCCAAGCGGATTGAAACCTCCAGCGCCAAGCTGTCGAACCCGAACAAACCGATTGGGGTGTTCATGCTGTGCGGGCCGTCCGGTGTGGGCAAAACCGAGACTGCGTTGGCTTTGGCCGAGGCGGTTTATGGCGGTGAGCAGAATATTATCACCATAAACATGAGTGAATTTCAGGAGGCGCATACGGTTTCGCTGCTGAAAGGCGCACCTCCCGGCTATGTCGGTTATGGCGAAGGCGGGCGGCTGACCGAAGCGGTGCGGCGCAAACCGCATTCCGTCGTGCTGCTGGATGAGATCGAAAAGGCACATTCGGATGTGCATGAGCTGTTCTTTCAGGTGTTCGACAAGGGCATCATGGAAGATGGCTCGGGACGGTCGATCAACTTCAAGAATACCTTGATTTTGCTGACCTCGAACGTCGGCACCGAGGTGATCATGGATATGGCCGAGAAGGGCGAAACCAAGCCCGACGTCGAAGTGCTGACCGAGGCGATGAAGCCCCACCTGACCCGTGTGTTCCCACCTGCGCTGCTGGGCCGCATCGTGACAATCCCGTATTTCCCGCTATCAACGGAGGTTCTGGCGGGCATTGTGAAGCTGAAACTGAAAGCCATCGTGCGGCGGATGAAGGAAAACCATGGCTCGGTGATGACGGTTTCACCAGAGGTGATGGATTACATCGTCGAGCAATGCAAAGATCCGGATTCGGGTGGGCGGATGGTGGACAACATCATCACCAACACCATCTTGCCCGATCTGAGCCGTGAAGTTCTGTCGCGGATGGTGTCGCAGACCGAGATGAAAACGGTCGAGATCGTGATGAAAGACGGCAAGATCGGCTATGATTTCGCCTGACATTTGGAGGCACTGTAGGGTGCGTGCTTGCACGCACCCTTTTCATATCGGCGTTCCCAATATCCCTGCGATGATCTTCTGATAGGCCAGAACCTCGGGCGGGGTGGCAGCAACTGCGGGCAGCGAACCCCCACCTTTACGGCTCATCTTCAATTCAGCCCATTCCTTGACATAGGCAATGGTGCGGCCCGCAAGGAACGGGTTGGCTTTGATTACCCCGCCGCCCATCACATCGGCGACGAGTTGGTCATCCTGCGCGTTCAGCACCATATTCGCGCCCTCTGCCCCAAGGAAGTGGCATAGATACAGCCGCCCCGCCGTAATCTCATGCCCGCGCGCACGCAGATAGCTTTCGCCTTCACGGGCGAGGGCTGTCACCATCTCGCGGCTGATGGTGGGATCGTTGCGCAGGGCAAGCAGTTCGGCCCGCCCCATCGTGCTGGCAAGGTCCGGGCGATACTGGCCCATCATCCTGATCCAAGTGCTTTCAATGAACTGGCCGAGGCCTGTGGCCGAAGACAGCGGGTTCTTCGCATCGGCCTTGCCGCCCGATTCAACGCGGATGATCTGATCCACCAGCACCTCTACTGCCGAGCCGCCGCCTTCCGCCACCACAGTGCCGCCCGCAGCCAGTGGGTCCACCGCCTCGCCGTTCTCATAGAGTTCAAAATGCAGATGCGGCCCGGTGGATTGCCCGGTGGTGCCGATATAGCCGATCAGCTGGCCAGCGGTAACCGTCACTCCGGCTTTGATGCCATCGGCGAAGGCGTTCAGATGCGCGTATCGGGTTTCCAGATTGCCGGGATGGGTGATCTTGATCAGGTTGCCATAGGTGCCCCCATCGCCCGCAGCCAAAATGGTGCCACCAAAGGCCGCCATCACCGGCGTACCTACCGGGGCGGCCCAATCGGTGCCTTTGTGCAGTTTCAGTACCTTCAAAATCGGATGCATCCGAGGGCCGAAGCGAGAGGTCAAAACGCCCTTGGCCGGGGTGACGAAGCCCGCACGCAATGAGACACCGCCTCCCGCCGCGCCGCCACCGCCACTGGTGCCAGGACCGAAACAGCCGAAATCCTCTTTGCCTGCGGGCTTGTAGACATGACATTCCAGCACCTTGCCTTCGCCCTTGATCGCAGCGTAAAGCACTTGGCCAGGGCCAGAGCCACCGGTGCCCGCATCGCGGGAATACAGCAAAGTCATCTTATCACCGGGGGCTGCGAAGCTATCCATATCAAAGGCTTGGCTCATCATCACGATGGTTTCGGCCACCACCGCCGAGGGCACACCATTGCGGATCGCCGCCGAATAGAACGCATCGAGCATCCGGTATTTCCGGCTGGTATCGACATCCGCCGTCCCCTGATCGCCCGCGAAGCTGAACAGATCCTCCTCCACCCACGGATCAGCCGAGGTCACTACAGTGCCAGCATCATTCAGCGCGACCGAGCCGAAATAATCGGTCTTGGTGTAAAGTGAGGCCTGCACGGGCACCATTGCGCCAGAGCGGTTCGCGGCCCGCATCGCGAGGATTTTTCCCGGCCCAAGACTGGCAAATTCCGGGACCAACAGCGCGGTTGCATCGGCAAAGCGCTTGGCCGCCGCCGCTTCCATGCCGTTCTCGGTCATCAGTCCGGCCAGATCGGTGGTGTCTTTCAGACGCAGGAAGGTGTCCTGATAGGGCGGCTTGCGCTGGCCTTCCGGCAGAATGAAATTGACGCTGGTGGTGTTCTCGATCCGGGTTTTGACATAGGTTTCCGGCGTGGTGGTGCCGTCCATATTCTCGCCCCAACTGGCATCGCCATCCGCCACCACCACGGTTTCGGCGGGCTGTTCGGATGGCACCTGTGGTTTGGGCAAAGCGGTGGGCGCCGAACGCTGGGCTTGGAAATAGGCGAAATCCTCGCGGCTAGAGGGCAAAGTGGTGATCAGTTTTTCCTCTCCGGTGATCAGATCATCGGTCAGCAAAGACAGCTCGTCACCCGCGCGATCGGCTGGAATATCTATGGGCCTGAGCAACTTGCGGGTTTTCTGCGCAGCACCCGTGTCAAAGCGCAACACCATCGGATCGCCCGCCAGATCAACAAAGGCCGAGGTATAGGCGGCGGGCGGCGTTTCGTCGGCCACATCCACCGGATCCTCCGGCGTGCCGACCGTCACCACGCCGCCCAGATAAAGCGCCACTCCCACACCACAAACCGCCAGTAACCCCGCGACCCACAGCACCGCGCGCACCGCAACCGCATTGCTGCGCCGCTGCGCTGATCGGTCACGCGCCGCTTTGAATCGGGGGTCGATTTCCATGCCAACCTTGCGGGAATTAACTGAAATACGGGGCAAGAACCAAAGCCAACCTAGCGCAGCGTTGATGAACTGGCTAGCGGCTCGCAGGCCGTTAAAACTTATCTAAAATTATCATCCTCTGCGCGCAAATATCCTCGGGGTAAGGCGAAGCCGAGGGGGCGAGTCCGCTACTGCGTCGCCGCCAGAAACAATGTCCAGCGCTGGGTTTTCAACGTATCGACCTCGATAAACCCCGCCGAAATATCACCGCGCGACCAGCATTCATTGATGCCGCGAATGGAGAACTTGCGGGGTGAGACGCACATCTGCGTGGTGCCGTTCAGGATTGGGTGGCCAAACACGTCTTGCGCATAGAGGTAAATATAGCGGCTGCTCAATTCTTCCTTGATCACGTTGGCGCATTGGTTGGGGCCGATGGTCCACCAACCCTCGGTCTGAAACTCGCCCTCAACGTCCTGCCCGATGGCGACGTTGACCACGTCAAAGCTTTGGTTGCAGACGGCAAATTCCGCCTCAGCCGGGTTGGCGAGGCAGAGGCCGATCAAAAGGGGCAAAGCGCGGATCATTTGCTCAGCATAGCGGCCCTGCCCCGCGCCGCAAAGTGGCAAGCGGTGCCTTTTCTTGTCGCAAAAGTACCTGACAGGTGGAGTCATCATGCAGATCAAAGCCATTCGCGCCACGCCGGTGCTGATCCCGCTGAAAGCACCGTAACTGTGGTCCTATGGCGCGTTGGATGGATTTACCAAGACAATTTTGGAGGTTGAAATCTCGGATGGTCCGATTGGCATTGCCGAAGTGCCCAGCCATGGATCAGCCGCGATCATTGCGCGGGTGGCCGATGCACTGGTGTGGCGGATGTCTCTGGCTTGAGCTTTGCTACTGGGCTAGGCTCGCGCGGTTGTTATCGAGCGTCTGATGCCCAGCTTTCCGCCCTTCACCACCTCCAATCTGCCCAGCCTGATCGTTCATGCTGGCGAAAGCTGGCATGGCGATGTGGCGTCAGGGCGGTTTGATTTCTTTGAAAAACTGGCGGCGAAAGCGCGGGCCGAGGGGACGGCTGTCGGCTTGCTGCAGGCGGGGCAACCCGCTTCGAAGCAACTTTTGCAAAACCGAAGCCATGTTCACATTCTGATCGGCCCGCGCCAGCCGATCCGCCCCGGCATCCTGCACGCCCATCCCGGCTATCTGCGCGGGTTTTGGTATCTCGATCCGGTGGGGGTGAATATGGCCTCATCTTTGCTGCGCCGCGCGTTCAAGCCGGATCAGATCGACACCAAAGCCGCGCGGTATTTCTTCAATGGTGTGGCAGGATGGAACCTGCGGCAGAACGCCTCGAAGTTCCCGCAGGCGGCGCGGATGGCACTGCCTGCGGCCTTCGCCACGGTGTTCCTGCAAGATATCGAGCATTTCGCAAGCCCGGTGCATTACATCGACAGCGCGAAGATCCTGAAGCTGGTGGCGCGTGAGGCTGATGGCGCGCGGGTGTATGTCAAATTCCACCCCGCCCAGCGGGAAGAGACGACGGCACTGGTGCGGACTTTGGCGCGTAAGACGGCCAATCTGGTGATCTCGGAGGCTTCGATCCACGATCTGACGCAGGCATCGCAGATGGTGGTGACGCAGAACTCGGCGGCGGGGTTTGAGGCGTTGATGCAGAAAAAGCCAGTGATCACTTGTGCCGTGTGCGATTATCATCACGCCACGCTGGTTGCCAAACGCCCGGCGCTGCTGGTGCAGGCACTGCATTCCGCCGCGCTGTCCCAGGCAGGGTTTGACTATGAGAAATACCTGTATTGGTTTTTGGCGCAGAACCTGTTGGAGCCCGCCAAGCCAGAGTTTGCCGATCTGGCTTGGGCGCGGATCAAAGCGGCGCGGGCCGAAGCGCTGGCTTGAAGGCTAAAAATCGGCTAGAGTGGGCGGCATTATTTTACATGAGGTATTGTGATGGCCCCCCGGATCGAGCTTAGCCGTCGGCAGGTGATGCTGACGGCATCTGCAATGATGCTGCCGCTGCCAATCTGGGCCGCCAGTGATGTTGGCGTGGTGGAAACCACCGAGGGCAAAGCCTGGGCCGCAGGATCGCCCGCCCGGGATCTGGTGGCGCAGGCGGTGGTGTTTTTGGGCGATGAGATTGGCACCGGGGCGGAGTCCCGCCTCGCCATGCTGCTGGCGGGCACCACGCGCATCCTGATGGGGCCACAGACCACGCTGACCATCGACCAATTCACCGCCGAGGCAGGGGGTGAGTTGGTGCTGGGCGCGGGGGCCATGCTGTTTGACCGCGCCGAGGGTGCGCCGAAAACGCCGGTTCAACTGAGCACCGCGTTTGGCCTGATCGCCGTACGCGGCACCCGTTTTTTTGCCGGGCCGAGCAATGATAAGTTCGGCGTGTTTGTCGAGCGCGGCGAAGTGCGGTTGACGGGCGGCGGGGTCGAGGTGGCGATTCTGCCGGGCTTTGGCAGCGATATTGCGGCACCGGGGCAGGCTCCGACACAGCCAGCAGCTTGGAAGCAGGCGCGGATTGCAGTGGCGATGGCTTTGGTGGGGGCTTAGCTGTTGGGCGGGAGGGTATAGGCGGCCACCTTGCCGAAGCCGCGCAATTCGACCTCGCCCATGCTGTGCCATGGCAGCGCGGGAAGTGCCGCGTGCAAGGCGGGCCCCGCCAACAGCGTGACGCCAAGGCTTTTGCCCGCCTGTTCCAGCCGTGCCGCGATGTTCATCGCACGGCCATGTGCGGTGTAATCCAGCTTTTCCCCCGCGCCGACATCGCCGACCACCAGCACGCCACATTCCATGCCGACGCGGGTGATGCCGAGGCCTTGGTTGGCAGCGTCGGCTGCAAATTCCACCCCATAGGCTTGCAGTGCTTGCCCCGCTTTCACGGCGCGAGCGCAGTGGTCGGGCAGATCGAAGGGCGCGTTGAACAGCACATGTGCTGCGTCGCCGACAAACTTGTCCACCATGCCGCCATGGGCGTGGACGATCAGGGTCAGGCCCGCGAAATAGCGGTCCAGAATGGCAATCAGATCGGTAGGCGACAGGGCATCAGCATAGGGCGAGAAGCCCGCGATATCGGTGAACAAAGCGGTGATCGCGCGCGCCTCCCCCGGCAGACGGCTGAGGCCCGGTTGCGCGGCGATCCGCGCCACGACCGCGGGCGAGAGGTGCCGCTCAAACCGCCGCCGCAGGACTTGCGCATGACGGCGGGCGGCCAACATCGCGGCGGCGGTGGCGGTCAGACCTGTAGCGAATGGCAACAGCGCGGGATTGAGCGGATCAAGCGCAAGGCCCGCGCGCAACCAGAGTGCGGTGGTGGTGACAGCCCAGAACAGGGGCAAAGCGAACGTCACAGCCAAGGCTTTGGTCGCCGAACCAGTTGTGGCGACCCAGAGCGCCAGCAGCGCCATCGCCAAGGCCGCCGCGATCTCGGCCCATACCGCCCAAGCCGGACGCAGCAACGGGTGGCCGGACAGCATGGTTTCAACCGCATCGGCTTGGATCTGCACCGAAGGCGCAAGCGGGGTCACAGCCGTCGGACGCAAGGAAGCGGCCTGCGGCGCGCTGAGGCCAAGCAAGACGATTTTTGGGGAAAAATCGTGGTCTTGGGACAAAGCCTCCGCCAAACTGATCGTCCGGTTTCTCCATTTCGCGGGATCGGTCGGGCGGATGCGCAGGTCAGCTTGGGTGCCCAAGGGCAGTGCGATGGTGCCAAGCATCAACTGCCCCTGCCCGATGCGCAGTGTGCTTGCACCTTCGGACAGTCGCACAACTTCGGCGGCAAAACCGGGGGCGGGGGATTGATCTGCCAGCACGAGCAGCGGCGCGCGACGGACCCTGCCCTGCGCCTCACCGCGCAGGGCGCTGACGCCAAGGCCTGTGGTGGTCAGGGTCGAAGCCTCTAAGCCACTGGCAAACCATGGCTGGCTTGGCACGGGCGGACCAGACGACAGCAGCGGGGCCAGCGGTGGTATCGGGCCAGCTTGATCTGACAAGGCAGCAGCGAGAACCGTGGGCACACGGGACAAAGCGGTTTGCAGCGCGGCGTCGCCATCAGTCAGGGCCGTGCCGCCCGGCACATCGGCCAAGGCCAATGGCCCAGCAGGATCGGGGCCGGAGAGCACAAGATCGAGGCCCAGAACGGCCGGGTTTTGCGCAGCGATCTGGTCAATCACCCGCGCCAGCCTTGTGCGGGGCCAAGGCCAGCGGCCTAGCTGGGCCAAATCCTGTGCCGTGATTTCGATCACCAGCACCTGACCTGTGGGCGCTGTCGCGGTGGCAGCAAGGCCCGCATCAAGGGCCGCCTCGCGCAGATCGCGCAGTCGGTCGGGCATGGCCAAAGCCACAGCGCCCGCCACCAGCAGGGCGGCACAACCGGCGCGTAGGGCGGCGCGCTCAATCGGCATCGGGTTCGGCCAAAACTTGCAAGGCGGCAATGTCGCAATCCCAGCCGTCTGCCCCTTTGATCAACGCCCCCGCTTCCGCCAATGCCAAAAGCGCGCGGTTGACTTTGGGGCGGCTGGCCCCCAGCACGGTCGCAAGTTCGGTCTGGCTGATCTCTAGCCGCAACGTGGCGCGGCTGGGCAGATCGAGACCGTTCAACTGCCGCAACGTGAACAGGAGGAACCGCGCAGCGCGGGCTTCGAGCGGGTAAAGCGCGATGGATTCTAACTGCTCGGTGGTTTCCCGCAAACGGCGGCTGAGATAGCGCGCCACGCCCATGGTCAGCGCGGGGTGCTCGCTGGCCAGCGTCTCATAGTCGCCGCGAGCGAGGACGTAACCTATGGTATCCAGTACCGCCATCGCATCCGCCGAGCGGGGCTCTTGGTCAAACAGCGCCAATTCGCCCAGAGTATCCCCGGGTTCGGCATGGCGCAGGGTCAGTTCGCGGCCGGCTTGGGTGATCAGCGACAACCGCACCCGTCCGGATTTCAACGCCACCAGCCATTCGCCCGCATCGCCGCGCTGAAAGATCACTTCCCCCGCCGTCCAGCGTTGCAGGGTGGTGGTGGCATCAATATCCGCGAGCACCGCATCGGGCATATCCTGAAACAGCGGGAACGACCGCCAAAAGCTTGGTTTTTCGCGCAGGGGCGATGCAGGGCTCATCCGGACTCCGAGGCTTTCGCCAAACTTCGCGCGCCCTGCGACTTGACGCAAGAGCCAGCACACAAACCCCCCTGTTCCACAGGGAACAGCCGACCGCGCCGCCGCATGGCATTCAATCTTTACGACGGCAATCACGCCGCGTGGCACAGATTTGATGGAGATAAAAATGGCATCCCTTTTTGGCAAATCCGGCACCCTTGGCAATGACTCGGAAGTCACCGACGGCACTTTGGGCGTCTTGAACGATGTGATTTCCGGTCTGACCGGCAACGACACGCTGTTTTCCTACGTTGGCGACGACACCTTGTCGGGCGGCGAGGGCAATGACGTGTTGCGCGATCAGGACGTGCTGGGGGTTTCCGGCAATGACAACCTGAACGGCGATGATGGCAATGATACGCTGTTTGGCGGGCTTGGCAGTGACACGCTGAACGGTGGCGCGGACACCGACACCGCCACCTATCAGACTTCGACCGCAGCGGTGAATGTCGACCTCAACCGGTCGGTGCAAAGTGGTGGTTTTGCGCAGGGCGACCGCTTGTTCAACATTGAGAACCTGATCGGCTCGGGCTTCAGCGACCGTCTGATCGGCAGCAGCGGGGCCAACCAGTTGCAAGGCTTGGGCGGCAATGACGCGATGTTCGGCGGATCAGGCGCAGATAGCCTGTTTGGCGGCAGCGGGCGTGACACGCTTGATGGTGGCAATGACAATGACCTGATCGACGCAGGGTCTGACAATGACATCGTGTTCGGCGGCGCTGGCAATGATCAAATGTTCGGCGGTTCGGGTCGCGACGCGATGAGCGGCGGCGGCGGCAATGACCGGATGGATGGTGGCACCGACCATGACAATCTCAGCGGCGATAGCGGCAATGACAATATCACCGGCGGCAGCGGCAATGACGTGCTGACGGGTGGGTTGGACAATGACAGCCTCGATGGTGGCGAGGGCGATGATCGGTTGGATGGTGGGTCGGGCAATGATCTGGTGCGCGGCGGGATTGGCAATGATACCGTGCTGGCCAGTTCGGGCGATACGCTGTTGGGCGACACCGGCACTGACACGCTGGATTTTACCAATATGTCGACGTTCTTTCAGGTGATCGGCGCCAACAACCAGATCAACCTTGTGGCCGGAACCTTCGGCAGCACCACTTTCTCGGGGTTTGAGAATGTGATCGGCACCAGCAATGTTGACACCATCACCGGCAGTTCGGTGGCAAACCGGCTGGAAGGCATGGGCGGCAGCGACAGCATCCTCGGTGGCTTTGGCAATGACACCATTTTGGGCGGTGACGGCGCGGACAGCATCGACGGTGGATTTGACGCGGACCAGCTGTTTGGCGGTGAAGGCAATGACCTGATCTTCGGTGGCAGCAGCAGCGACACCTTGGACGGCGACACGGGTAACGATGTGCTGAGCGGCGGTTCCAGTGATGACCGGGTGAACGGTGGCTCGGGCAATGATCAGCTGCACGGCGATAGTGGCAACGATGCGATGAACGGTGGCTTGGGCAATGACCTGATGACGGGGGATAGCGGCAATGACGCAATGACCGGCTTCCTTGGCAATGACATCCTATTCGGCGGTGACGGCAACGACACCATTGACGGCAGCTTCGACAATGATCGCGTCGAGGGCGGCGCGGGGGGTGATCTGCTGAGCGGCGGCACCGGCAATGACGTGCTGGTCGGCGATTCCGGGGCGGATGTGCTGACCGGGGGCAGCGGTGCGGATGTGTTTGTGTTCCGCGCCAGCATCGATTCGCTGAACCAGTTGGGCGGCGCTGATCTGATCACCGACTTCCAGATCGGCGTCGACAAGCTGGATTTCAGCGGGCTGGACGCTGATGCGATTGCTGCCGGAGATCAGGCCTTTGCCTTGGTGCTGGGCGGCAATGCGGCGGGCACCATCCATATCGAAAAGTTCGGCGCCGGAGCCGATGCGATCACCCAGATCGCGGTCAATATCGACGGCGACGGCAACCCCGATCTGATCGTGCAACTGACGGGGAACCTGAACTTGGGTGCGGGCGACTTCCTGCTCTGACGCCGGCACAATGCAAATGCAACGCCCCGGTCTGGTCCGGGGCGTTTGCTTTTACGGATGCTTGGTTCTGCGCATGCGGTTCAGGATTTTGGCGCTAAAATTTAGTTGGTGACCCTGTGGGCGGCCAATCCTGCAAAAAGTCTACCAGCCGCAGGATACTCCGGCCCTGACCCTACTGGCGTCGCACCGAATTTCCGCCGTCGATGATCTTATTGATCAGCGCTGCTCGTGCCAGATTGTTGATTTCCAGATTCCGGGCGATTTTTTGGGTCTGCGCTCGGTTTTGTTCCGCACCGCGGATCACAATGTGGAACCCGTTACGCGGATTCAAGCGTCCGAGGTCAAAGTGCACGCCCTGCTGGGGGCCTTTACCCAAACCCCACGCTTGGCCACTGCCGTGCTTTGGGCAGCGTCGCGCGATGAGGCGATTGGGGGTGGAGCATCTGGTGGGCTTGGGTCGACGCAATGCCACCGAACGCATGGCGCATTTCCTGCTGGAACTGGGTGCGCGGTTGAAACTGCTGGGGCTCGCGGATCAGAAAGGCTATCGTTGCCCGCTGTCGCAATATCTGCTGGCGGATGCGTTGGGGCTGAGCGCGGTGCATGTCAATCGCGTGCTGCGCTGAGCATAGTTTTGGCGATGTTAAACGGGTGCCGTGAAACGCCAGAGCCAACGAGAAATCGGCAGATTTAGCCCCGACACTTCACCGCAATTTTCACCAAAACCGAACCACGCTTAGCCACGATTCATGGCCAAATCTGCCCCTGCACATGTGGCGTAACACTGATCCATGTTGGCGTTTTCACATTTTTTGGAACGATATCGGGAAAACCTTGCGTCTTGCGCCCTGCAGTTTTGCTTTGGCACCATCGGCTTCGCTTTCTAAAAATGCAGCCCGCTGACGGATCGTGGTTAGTGTGCAGAATTGTTTCTGCGCCCAAAATGATCGGAGCACGGTTGATCCGGTCGTGCCGTCAGGCTCACGCCCAGTCTGCGCCTTTTCATGATAAGGCGCCCGACAATGGCAAACGAAAAATGCTGTTTTTCCAGCCCCGCCTGTCGATGCTGTCGGCAGCGATTGCCTGCAAAGGATTGCGGATCCCGCGATCGACAGTTTCGGCATGGCCTGTTATTTGGCCCGCCAAATCCTACAGATACTTGGGGCGCGAAGGCCAAGATAGCTGCAACGGCGCGGGATCCCTGCATCGCGGTCGTTACATTGGAACTCGCAGCCGAAATGAGCAATTTGCTTGATGCTCTCGGCTGATATTGGTGCCATCCGACCCGGCAACCACGCTTTTCACAATTACAGGTTGTGATCTGGACACGGATGTGGGCCTGTAATGGGGCGTGGCAGCTTGTCGCCTGCCGCATGGTTTGCGCCACAAGCTTGGCCCACCCTACGCCTACGCCCGGTGCATATCGAATGCAGGTCTAAGTACCCGGTGAGATATCGGCCCTGCTCAACTTGAGCCCTACCAAAATCTCGCGCGGTGGGAACGATTGCCCCACGTCGGAGTTGTATTTTTATCTTTGCGAAACTTGAAAGGAAAGCCGATGAATTGGGACCAGATCGAAGTCAAATGGGCGGCGATGGCCCGTCGGGTGCGATCCGATTTGCCGCAAAATACTCGGCCGGGGCCAAACCAAGCCGCTCCTCTCACGCAACCAAGTGACCTGCCCGAGCCGCCGCCAGCAGAAATTAACTCTGTGAACGCACGGTGATCAAGGTGACCGGGCACTTTCGCCTTCCGTGGCCCGGCGCGCGCGTTGACAAGCTGTGGAGTGACAAGTCTCCGATCCGCTCTGATCTTTTCGGCATCGAGCGGTTAGAGCATCACGCCGTAAGCTTGGCGACGGCTCAACCGATCAGCCAAGGCCGCCCGGTTGCTGTATCCAGCCTGCTCACGCGCGTGAAAGATAATGCCGAAGCTTTGCTTGCCGCCTACAGGGCCGGTGCACAGTCACTCGATGCGGGCCAACCGATTACGCCCGCTGCGGAGTGGTTGTTGGATAACTTCCATATCGTCGAGCAACAGCTGCGCCAGATCGAGGACGATCTGCCCCCCGGCTATTATCGGCATTTACCAAAACTCGCCGATGGCCCCTTGGCGGGCTATCCACGCGTGCTGGGATTGGCTTGGGCCTATGTTGCCCATACCGATAGCCTGTTGTCCGAGACGGCGCTGTTGCGTTTTGTGCAGGCCTATCAAACAGTTCAGCCGCTGACGATTGGTGAGTTGTGGGCGGTGGCGATCACCCTGCGCATCGTTCTGATCGAGAACATGCGCCGCTTGGCGGAGCAGATCACCGAGGGGAACCGCTTGCGACAAGCAGCGGATGCTTTGGTCGATCAGGTTTTGGCCGCCATCGCTTCCGGTGTGTCGGCGCATAAGGTTCTGGCTGATCTCGACGGTATCGACCTGCCCGAGATCGTGGCGGCACAGGTGGCCAAACGCCTGCGCGGCACCGATCCGGCGGAAACGCCGCTGGCGGGTTGGCTGGATGACCGTTTGCGGCATCTCGGGCTGTCGGTTGAGAACGTGGTTGCCAGCGCTCAGGCGCGGCAGGGTGCGTCGAATGTCACCATGCGCAATATCGTCGCCTCGATGCGGCGGCTGTCGGAAATGGATTGGGCTGAGTTTTTTGAGGCGGCCAGCCTGATTGATACCCGCCTGCGTGACGCACCGGGCTATGCGGACATGGATTTCGCCACCCGCAACAGCTACCGCACTGCCATCGAGATGATCGCCCGCCATTCAGGCCATGACGAAGCTGCGGTGACGGACGCGGCTTTGACCATGGCGCAGATCGGCGATACGCCCGCTGCCCGCGATCCCGGTTTTGCGCTCATTGGCGCGGGGCGCGATGCTTTGTGCCGCGATCTCGGCTATGCACCGCCCCTGCGCGTCACGCTGGGGCGACAGTGGCGGCGGTTGGGCCTGTCGGGATATTTGGGCGCGATTGCTTTGGCTTCGGTGCTGTTTCTGACGGCGGCTTTATGGCTGACAGGGTTGCACAATGCAGTCCTGATGCTCAGCGGCGTTTGGCTGGCGGTTGAGGCCGGAACTGCGCTGGTCAATCTGCTGATCACCCGGCTGGTCGGCCCGAAACCACTGCCGGGTCTGTCGCTGGAGCACGGCGTCCCCGACGAGATGCGGACGCTTGTTGCAGTGCCGGTTTTGCTGGCCAATGTGCAAGACCTGATGCAGCAGATCGAACAGCTTGAGGTGCATCACCTCTCCAGCGTCGGCGGCGCGCTGCATTACGCGCTGTTGTCCGATGGCCCGGATGCGACCGAGGCCACCACGCCGCTTGACACCGCTTTGATCACCACCGCGCGGACGGCGATTGCCAAGCTGAACGCCACCTATCCGTCCGAAGGCGGCGACAGATTTCTGTTTCTGCACCGCGAGCGGCAATGGAACCCGTCCGAAGGCGTCTGGATGGGGTGGGAGCGCAAGCGCGGCAAGCTGATCGAGTTGAACCACCTGCTGCGCGGTGCAACGGATACCAGCTTTTTACCCGGTGCCGTGGTGCCGCAAGATGTGAAATTCGTCATCACGCTGGACGCAGACACTCGGATTCTGCGCGACACCGTCCGGCGGCTGATCGGCAAAATGGCGCATCCGCTGAACCGCCCTGTCATCGACCCCGCCACCCAGCGTGTGACTGCGGGCTATGGCATCTTGCAGCCGCAAGTGACGCCCGCCCTGCCATTAGGGATGGACGGCTCGCTCTATCAGCGGATTTCCTCCAGCCCCGGCGGGATTGAACCCTATGCCGCGGCCAGTTCGGATGTGTATCAGGATTTGTTTTCTGAAGGGTCGTTTACCGGCAAAGGCATCTATGACGTTGATGCCTTCATGGCTGCCATCAAAGGCCGAGTGCCGGACAACACCCTGTTAAGCCATGATTTGTTCGAGGGCAGCTTCGCGCGCGCGGGCCTTGCTTCGGATATCCAAGTGGTCGAGGATTTTCCCGCCCGCCAAGACGTAGACGCCCGTCGCCAGCACCGCTGGGTGCGTGGCGATTGGCAGTTGCTGCCGTGGATCAGTGGCAAGCGTAAAACCACAGGCGGGATTTCGGCGGTCAACCGTTGGAAAATGATCGACAATCTGCGCCGGTCTTTGCTGGCTCCGATGACACTGCTGTCGCTGTTTGTAGGCTGGTTGTTGCCGCCGCCGCAGGCCTGGGCGTGGACGGCGGCTGTGCTGGTGTTGCTGGCCCTGCCAAGATTGATCGCGCTGCCGCTGGCCGTTCTGCCGGGGCGGGCGGGCATCACCGCGCGCAGCCATTTTCAGGCGCTGCTCGCGGATGTGAAAGTCGCGTTTGCGCAGATCGGCCTGACCGTGGTCTTGCTTGCGGATACGGCTGCGCTGATGCTGGACGCGATTGCGCGCACGGCGATGCGGCTGCGCAGCGGCACGCATCTGCTGGAATGGCTGACGGCGGCGCAGTCCAGCGGTGGCGGTCTGCCCGGCTTTGCAAGGTTCTATCTGCTCAAAGCGCGCGGCGTTGGGCTGGGGTTGCTGATCTGCGGCCTAGCCTTTGCATTGAACAATCCGATCTGGCCGCTGGCCCTGACCTTTGCCATCATCTGGCTGGCCGCCCCCGCCGTCGCACGCCTGATCAGCCTGCCGCGTCTGGGTCGCGCCACGCCGCCCCTGACCGCCTCGGAAAGCGACGCATTGCGCCTGATCGCCCGCCGCACTTGGCGCTATTTTGAAACCTTCGTGACCGAGGCCAATCATTTTCTGCCCCCCGACAACTTTCAGGAAACCCCCCGCCCGGTGGTGGCCACCCGCACCTCGCCCACCAACATCGGCCTGTATCTGCTGTCGGTGACGGTGGCAAAAGACATGGGCTGGATCGGTCAGGCCGAGGCTGTGACGCGGCTGGAACAAACCCTGACTACCCTGCAGCACCTGCCACGGTTTCGCGGCCATCTTTACAACTGGTACGACACCTCGGACCTGCGCGTGCTGGACCCGGCTTATGTCTCCAGCGTCGACAGCGGCAATCTTGCGGGCCATCTGATTGCCGTCGCACAGGCCTGCCAAGAATGGCAAACACGCCCGTCTGCACCAGATGTGCGCGGGTTGCACGATGCGCTGGCGTTGGCGCAAAAAGCGCTTTCGGCCAATCCCAATCCGCAACTGTCTGCTTTGCTTGAACAGGTCGCCAACCAGCCCGCCCGTGCTGCAGAGGCTGCCATATTGGCAGAGGCTCATGCTGGAGCAAATGCAGAACTCGCGTTCTGGACCCGTGCGATTGCCGCAAGCCACGCCAGCCAACTGGCTGACCCCGCTGCGCCGGAACGCCTGCGCGCCGTGGGCGATCAGGCGCGGCAACTGGCGATGGATATGGAATTCGGCTTTCTGATGCAGCCGGAAAAGAAACTGCTGTCGATCGGCTTTTCCGTCTCGACCAACACGCTCGACGCCAACTGCTACGACCTTCTGGCCTCCGAGGCCCGGCTTGCCAGCCTGTTTGCGATTGCCAAGGGCGACGTGGAAACCCGGCATTGGTTCCGCCTTGGTCGCGGGGCCACCCCCATCGGCGCAGGATCGGCGCTGATTTCATGGTCGGGCAGCATGTTTGAATATCTGATGCCCTCGCTGGTGATGCGCGCGCCTGCAGGATCGGTGCTGGATGAGACCAACCGCCGGATCGTCGAACAACAGCAAGCCTATGCGGCGAGTTTGGACATCCCTTGGGGGATTTCCGAATCCGCCTACAACGCCCGCGATCTGGAGATGACCTATCAATACTCCAACTTCGGCGTGCCGGGGTTGGGCCTGAAACGCGGCCTCAGCGAAAACCGCGTGCTGGCCCCCTATGCCACCGGCCTTGCCACCATGGTTGATGCCCAAGCGGCGCTGCAGAACTACGCCGCTTTGACTGATCTTGGCGCAGAGGGGCGGTTTGGCTTCTATGAAGCCGTGGATTTTACCGCCTCCCGCCTACCCGAAGGGTCAACCAGCGTCGTCGTGCGCAGCTTTATGGCGCATCATCAGGGCATGACGATCACCGCCATCGCCAATGTGCTGCATCACGGCGTGTTGCGCGACCGCTTCCATGCCGAGCCGATCATTCAGGCCGTCGAATTGTTGTTGCAAGAACGCGTGCCGCGCGATGTGCCCATCGCTCCGCCCCGCGCCAAAGAAGTCTTGGTGGCGGCGGTTGAAACCCTGTCCGCCCCCGTCGTGCGCCATTTTGACAACCCGGTCACCGTTGCGCCCACCGCGCATCTTTTGTCCAACGG
This sequence comes from uncultured Cypionkella sp., assembly GCA_964387655.1. Classification (GTDB taxonomy): domain Bacteria; phylum Pseudomonadota; class Alphaproteobacteria; order Rhodobacterales; family Rhodobacteraceae; genus Cypionkella. Next base: position 22,790 of record CAYLYV010000016.1, read on the forward strand.
CAGCTACGGTGTGATGCTGACCCCCACCGGCGCGGGCTTTAGCCGCTGGCGCGATCTGGCGATCACCCGCTGGCGCGCCGATGCAACGCAGGCGCAGCACGGCGGTTTCATCTATCTGCGCGATGTGCGTTCGGGCGGGCAGTGGTCGGCGGGCGTGCTGCCCACCGGGCGCGACAGCAACCTGCACCGCGCGGTGTTTTGTGAGCACCACGCGGCCTTCACCCATACGGCGCGGCACCTGCTGACCCATACCGAAGTGGTGGTCTCTGCCGAAGATGACGCCGAAGCCCGCCGCGTCACGCTGACCAACACCGGGCGTCACCCGCGTGAGATCGACGTGACCTCATACGCCGAACTCGTGTTGGCGGCCCCCTCTGCCGATCTGTCGCATCCGGCGTTCTCCAAGCTGTTCGTTGTCACCGATTATCTGCCGGAATTGGGAGTTCTGATCGCCACCCGTCGCAAACGCAGCCCCTCTGACCCCGAGGTCTGGGCCGCGCATGTCGCCGTGGTGGAAGGGGATGAGACAGCCCCGCTGCAATACGAAACCGACCGCGCGAAATTCATCGGGCGCGGCCAGATGCTGAGCAATCCTGCCACCGCCGAGACCCCGCTTTCGGGCACCATCGGCACCGTGCTCGACCCGGTGTTTTCGCTGCGCCGCCGCGTGCTGATCCCCGGTGGCGGCCGCGTGCGGGTGACGTTCTGGACCATGATCGCCGACACGCCCGAGGCTTTGCTGGATCTCGTCGAACGCCACCGCGACCCATCGGCCTTTGGTCGCGCGGTGACGCTGGCTTGGACGCAAACGCAGGTGCAACTGCGCCATCTGGGTGTCAGCGCGACGACTGCCTCCGATTTCCAAAGGCTGGCTGGTATGTTGGTGCGCGGCGATGGGCGGCTGCGGGCCAATGCCGCGCAAATTCGTGCAGGCGCGGGGCCGCAATCCGATCTCTGGGCCTTGGGGGTCTCGGGCGATCTGCCGATCGTGCTGTTCCTGATCAGCGATGCCGAGGATATCGGACGTCTGCAAGAGGTGCTCGCGGCGGCGGAATACTGGCAGATGCGGCAATTGGCCGTCGATCTGGTGATTCTGAACGACCGCGCCTCGTCCTATGTGCAAGATCTACAGATCGCGATTGAAGCCGCCGTGCGGTCGTCGCAAGCACGCCCCGCCACGACGGGAACCGGGGGCAGAATCTACACCCTGCGCGCCGATATGACCCCACCCGAGACACGCGCGCGCCTGATGGCCGCAGCCGCCATGGTGCTGATCGCCAGCCGGGGCAGCATCGGCGCACAACTCGATCTGCTGCCGACCACCCCAGCCCCCGCGCCGCAAAAGCTTACGCTGACCGCTGCAGCCCCCACCCCGATCCCCCCGCCGCAACTGGAGTTCTTCAACGGAACCGGTGGGTTTGATCTGGATGGCCGCGAATATGTCACTGTGCTGCAAGATGGCCAAAGCACTCCCGCGCCATGGACCAACGTCATTGCCAACTCCAGCTTTGGCTTTCAGGTTTCCGCCGAGGGCAGCGGCTTTACTTGGGCCGAGAACAGCCGCGAGAACCAGATCACCCCGTGGTCGAATGACCCGGTCAGCGACCCGGCGGGCGAGGCGATCTATCTGCAAGACCTGGAGACCGGGCAAATCTGGACCCCGACCGCGCTGCCCATCCGCAGCAAGGGCAGTTACACCGCCCGCCATGGCTTTGGCTATTCCAGCTTTCAGCACACAGCCAATGGCATCGCGTCCGATATGGTGCAGTTCGTGCCGCTGGATGCCCCGGTCAAGATCACCCGCCTGACGCTGCGCAACACCTCGGATCGCGCCCGCAAGCTTTCGGTGACGGGTTATGCCGAATGGGTGCTCGGTACCTCGCGCGGGGCGACATCCACCGCTTTGATCACCGAAATTGACGCAGAGACGGGTGCAATTCTGGCGCGCAATCCGCGCGGCATGGCGTTTCCGGGCCGCGTGGCCTTTGCCGATCTGGGGGCTGAAACCACCAGCCGCAGCGCAGATCGGGCGGAAATTCTGGGGCGAGCGGGCTCAATGGCCGCGCCTGCCCGGCTCAGCGATCTGTCTGGCAACGCCGGGCCAAGGTTCGATCCCTGCGCGGCCTTGCAGCGTGAGATCACGCTCGCGCCGGGGCAAAGTATGGATGTCACCTTCTTGCTGGGCCACACCACCAGTGCAGAGGAAGCCCGCGCCTTGATCCTTGCCGCCCGTGCCCGCGATCTGACGGCGGTGCTGGAGGACGTCAAGGCGTGGTGGGCAGACCTGCTCGGCACCGTGCAGGTCCGCAGTCCGGATCGCGCGCTGGATATCATGCTGAACGGCTGGCTGATGTATCAGTCCTTGGCCTGCCGCATCTGGGCCCGCGCCGGGTTTTATCAGGCCAGCGGGGCCTATGGCTTCCGCGATCAGTTGCAAGACGGCATGGCGCTGACCGCCCTTCGCCCCGAGATGACGCGGGCGCATCTTTTGCGCGCCGCAGCACGTCAGTTCCCCGAGGGCGATGTGCAGCATTGGTGGTTGCCCCACTCCGGCCAAGGCGTGCGCACACGGATATCCGATGACCGCGTCTGGCTCAGCTATGCGGTGGCACAATACATCAGCGTTTCGGGCGATGCCGCCGTGCTGGATGAGGTTCTCCCCTTCCTCGAAGGAGCCGACCTGCGCCCCGGTGAGCATGACAACTTCTTCCAGCCCGGCATTTCCGACGCCACCGCCACTCTGTTCGAACATTGCGCGCGTGGCTTGGATCAGGCGCTTGACCTGACCGGGTCGGACGGCATGCCGCTGATCGGCACCGGCGACTGGAACGACGGGATGAACCGAGTCGGCGAGGCTGGGCAAGGCACCTCTGTCTGGCTCGGCTGGCTGCTGATCGCCACAATCCGCGCCATGCTGCCCATCGCCGAAGCCCGAGATCCCGCCCGCGCCGCCCGCTGGCAAGCCCATGCGGAACGCGTGCGATTGGCGATTGAGCGCGACGGCTGGGATGGCGCTTGGTATCGCCGGGGCCGTTTTGACGATGGCAGCCTGCTGGGGTCGTCCAGTTCGGTGGAATGTCAGATCGACTCCATCGCGCAATCTTGGGCGGTGTTGTCGGGGGCAGCGGCCCCTGATCGCGCCGCTGCCGCAATGCAGTCGATGACCGATCGCCTGATCAAACCCGACGTGGCGTTGCTGTTCACGCCGCCGTTTGATCACTCCATGCCCGATCCCGGCTACATCAAGGGCTATCCCCCCGGTCTGCGCGAAAACGGCGGCCAGTATAGCCACGCCGCAATGTGGGCGGTGCTGGCGCAGACCCGGCTTGGCAATGGCGACGCGGCGGGCGCGCTGTTTTCCCTGCTCAACCCGATCAACCACGCCCTAACGCCAGCCGAAGCCGCGCGCTACAAGGTGGAGCCCTACGTGATCGCGGCCGATGTCTATTCGGTCGCCCCACACACCGGGCGCGGTGGTTGGACATGGTACACAGGCTCCGCCGCTTGGATGTACCGCGCCGGGATCGAAGGGCTACTGGGCCTCACCCGCCAAGGCGACACCCTCCGCTTTGCCCCGTGCTTTCCGACGGCATGGCCGGAAGTGGAGGTTCGCCTGACCCTCGGCCCGGCCCCCTGCACGGTCAAAATCCTGAACCCAAATGGGCTCGGTAAGGGCCTTAAAGCCGCAAAACTGAATGGCGAGGATGTAAGCTGCGAGGCCGGAGTTCTGATGATAGCGCTGGATCGTCTTCAGGGTGAATTGATCCTTGAGATTGGTTCAGCGGCTTCCCATGCGACGGACAGCAGGTGAAAATGGGAGAGGCTACGGCCTCCCCTTCTTTTCCGAAAGTCGACGCATGGGACAGGCCTCTCGATTTTTCAGGCAAAGAAGCAACCGACCGTGCCCAGCGGGCCGAAATCGGCAAGAATGGTGTCCCCATGCCGCGCTTCAATCGGGCGGATGAACGAACCCGAAAGCACGATCTGCCCCGCCTCAATACGCTGACCGTACTGTCCCAGCCGATTGGCCAGCCACGCAATGCCGCGCGTCGGCTGGTTCAAAACGCCCGCGCCAAGCCCGGTTTCTTCAACCTCAGCATTGCGCATCACGATGGCCCCGGCCCAGCGCGGATCAAAACTGTCGGGCCGCATCGCCCGCCCGCCCGTGATGATGCCCGCATTGGCGGCATTGTCGGAAATCGTATCGACGACGGTGCGCGGCTTGCCCGTGCTGGGGTCAACGCGCAGGATACGCGTGTCCAGAATTTCCAGTGCGGGCAGGATGTAATCGGTGGCGTTCAGCACATCCGTCACCGAAACCCCCGGACCCTGCAGCGGCGCTTTCAGCACGAAGGCCAATTCCGCCTCAATCCTCGGCTGGATAAACTGATCCGCCGCTATCGTCGCGCCATCCTCAAATGCCATGTCATCCAACAGAACCCCGGAATCCGGGGTGGCAATGTTCAACGCATATTGCATCGCCTTCGAGGTCAGACCGATCTTCCAGCCGATCGTACGTCGCCCCTCGGCGTGGCGTAGCGCCACATAGGCCGCTTGCACGGCATAGGCATCATCCATCGTCATTGCAGGATGCAACAGCGACAACAACCCGGTTTGCACACGGGTTTTCTCTGCCGCAACAAGCCGCGCGGCGGCGGCGTCAATCTCACGTTTTGACAGCATCACAGAACCTCATCGGCGACAGTGTTGCGCAAAATGCCGATGCCATCGGCCTCAACCTCCACCACATCACCGGGCTTCAACCAGATCGGCGGATCAAACCGCGCGCCCGCCCCGGTGGGGGTGCCGCAGACGATCACGTCCCCTGCAACCAAAGTGGTGAAGGTCGAGATATAGGCGATGATCTGACGGAAGCCGAACATCATCCGACTGGTCCGGTCGCTCTGCCGCACCCCACCATTCACCCGCGTTTGCAAACCAATGTCCGCGAGCTGCGACTCGTCTACATAAGGCACGATCCACGGCCCAATCGCGCCCGAGCGATCCCAGTTCTTGCCCTGTGTGACGTTGAACTTGGCATGACGCACCCAGTCGCGGATCGTGCCCTCGTTGCACAGGGTCAGCGCCGCGATATGGCTCAGCGCGTCGCGTTCTGCAATCCGGCGACCGCCTTTGCCGATAACGATGGTGACTTCGCCCTCGTAATCCAGTTGCGGGCTTTCCGGCGGGCGGATCAGCGGTTGATTGTGCCCGGTGAACGAACGCGCAAAGCGCGGAAACAGCGACATATAGGGCGGGTTGTCCTTGCCATCCTTATACTCGGCATTGCGATCTGGAAAGTTGACCCCGACGCAGAGGATCTTTTCCGGTTTGGGGATCGGGATTTCAAAGGTGATCTCGGTTAACCCAATTTCAGGACTCATCGCGGCGGCAAGATCGGTCAAACGCGGCAATGCGCCTTGTTCGATCACTGCGCGCAAGGTCGGCATGTCCGGGTATCGCCCGGAAAGAGGGATCACGCCCGCGTCGGTGATCGCCCCCCATGCCGAGCGACCCTGATGGCTGAAGCTTGCAAATCTCATGGTGCGATGATCGGTTGGGCGGTCAAAACCGCCTCTGTCGTCGCGATACCCGCAAACGCCGAGCCATGCTCAAACCAGCTTTTCGGCGCAGGCGCGCCCCACAGCGTCTGGCGCTGCGGGTCCTTCAAATCCCATTTGATCGGCTCCAGATCGGGATCCACCGTCTGATAGTCCGAGCAATAAATCTCGGTGCGGTGGCCATCCGGGTCCAAGATATACAGGAAGAACGCGTTGGAAATGCCATGCCGCCCCGGCCCGCGCTCGATATTGGCGACATATCCGGTGGTGGCCATCAGGTCGAGCAGGTCGATGATGTTCAACGGTGTCGGCACCCAGAACGCCAGATGGTGCAAACGCGGACCACGGCCATTGGTAAACGCCATGTCATGCACACCGCCCTTGCGGTGCATCCACGCCGCCCACAGCTTCTTGCTTTCCGCATCCTCGGTATATTCCGTCACCCGGAAGCCAAAGGAATTGTAGAACGCGACCGAGGCATCCACGTCAGGGCTAAAGCAGTTGAAATGGTCAATCCGCAGCGGTTTGACGCCATGATACAGCGCATATTTCTGATGGATCGGGGCAAGACGCTCCATCGAGGCATAAAACTCCAACGGCGTGCCGAAGTTATCCTGCGTGCGCAATGTCCGGCCCATGAACGGGCGCTCTATCCATGCCACCGGCAAACCCTGCGCCGCAAAGAACGTATACGCCGCGTCCAGATCGGCCTCGGCATAAACCTTGAAGCCCAGCACATTGACCGCCGCCGCATCGGCCCTGCGCAAGATCACGCAATGATGCCCGCGCTCCTCCATCGCCCGCAGATAGATCGCATCCGCGTCCTCATGAGTGATTTGCAGGCCAAGCAGATCGGCGTAAAATGCCCGGCTTGCGGCGAGATTCTTGACGGCAAGTTCAACGTGGCTCAGTCGGATAACGTTGAACGCCGGATACAGCACGGGGCTGGGAACGGGCATCTTCTTCCTCCCTGGAAGCAATAGATATGGTGTCAGCCGCCAAGTTTCGGCCCCGGTGGCGGTCAGCCACCAAGTTTCGGAATGGCGTGCTGCTGGGTGGCAAAGGCTATATTTTTGGTTTCCATGTAGAAATCGAACGACCACTCCGCGCCGTCACGGCCAATCCCGGAGTTTTTCACCCCACCAAACGGCGCGGGAAGATGCCGGACGTTTTCCGAGTTCACCCAGATCATTCCAGCTTCCAGCGCGTCGGTGAAACGGAAGGCGCGGGTGACATCCGAGGTCCAGAGATAGCCGGTCAGCCCGTACTGCACGTCATTGGCAATGGCCAAGGCCTCGGCCTCATCCTTGAACGCAATCGCGGTCAGAACCGGGCCAAAGATTTCCTCCTGCGCGATCCGCATCTGGTTATGCGCGCCGGTGAACAGCGTCGGGCTGACATAGCACCCACCCCCCGGCCCGGCGAATTTCACCCCCCCCGCCGCGACAGTTGCCCCCTCGGCCTTGCCGATCTCGATATACTCCAGCACCTTGGCCTCATGCACCGGATGGATCAGCGGCCCGACAACGGTCTTGGGGTCCAACGGATGCCCCACTACGATCCGCTTGGCTTTTTCGGCCACCATCGCGGTGAAGCGGTCATAGATTGATGCCTCCACCAGCAGCCGCGAAGACGAGGTGCAGCGCTCGCCATTCAGCGAGTAGATCATGAACACCGCCGCATCCGCCGCCCGCTCCAGATCGGCATCGGCGAACACGATCACCGGATTCTTGCCGCCGAGTTCAAAATGCACCCGCTTCAGCGTATCCGCGCCCTGCTTCATGATCATGCTGCCCGTGCGCGACTCTCCGACAAAACCAATCGCCTTGATGTCGGGATGCTCGGTCAAGGCCCTCCCCGCGTCCTCGCCAAACCCATTCACCAGATTCCACACGCCCGGCGTCAGACCCGCACTTTCCGCAATCTCCACCAGCAACCGTGCTGACAACGGCGAAAACTCGGCGGGCTTATGCACCACCGTACACCCAGCCGCCAAAGCCGGAGCGATCTTCCACGTCGACAGCATGAACGGCGTGTTCCACGGCGTGATGATCCCAACCGGGCCGATTGGCGTGCGGGTGGTCATGTTAACCTGCCCCTTGGCGCGCAGGGTCTGACCATCGCGGGCCTTCGGCGCAAGGTCGGCGAAATAGCGGAAATTCTCCGCCCCCCGCAGTGCAGCCTTCGCCATGAACCGAATAGACTGCCCTGTGTCCATCGACTCGACAAAAGCAATCTCCTCGGCGCACGCCTCAATCGCATCGGCGATCTTGTGTAGCAGTTCCTTGCGCGCCTCGCCCTCCATCGCCCGCCACGCCGGAAACGCCGCCTGCGCCGCCGCCGCCGCCAGCGCCACATCCGCCGCCTTGCCATGCGCAACCTGCGCCAGAGGCTGCAGATCAACCGGGGAAATGATGTCAAACATCGCCCCATCCAGCGCAGGCACAGCCTTGCCACCGATATGGTTCAGTACACCTTCGCTGCGGAACCGCGCCAGATAACCGTCAGCGCGGGCGATGTTGGTAGTCAGATCAGACATGTCGGTGCCCTATTTTGCGCGCAGGCGTGGATGGATGGCGTTTTTCTTCCAGCTGAGCACTGGGTCGAGTTCGGAAATATCCAGCGTCAGTGCAAAATGCGGTGTCTCAAACAGCGCCGCAAAATGCGCGGTGGCAGCGGCAAAGATCATCTCACCCGCGCGGGCCTTGTCTTCAACACTGCGTCCCGCCCCAATCCGAAGCCGCAAATCCGCGAAGGCGTTCTCGGTCAGCAAATCCGCCACCGCATAATCTTCACACCGCACAGCCCGGACCCGGATCGCGCCCAATTCAAACAAGCCGCTCGCCAGCATGGCCGCGTGAAGACTGTGGCAAAGCCCAGCCATATCGACCTTGCCGTCAAGGTTGCCGGAATACTCGATGGTCAGATGCGGCACATCACTCCCCCTCACTATCATTAACACGTTAAGTAGAAATCTGAAACCTGTCAAGCGTCCGGTGCATGGTCACGAGGCTTTTGCCTGTCAGCAATTCCCCCCAAGGGGGCCTCGCACCCAGCCGTTACAAAAACTTCACTTGGCCAATCATTTATTTCTAGTATTCAGGAAATATGGAAACGAACCTGATCACCCAAGCCTTTGCCTCCCTCGGCCATCCGGGCCGCCTTGCCGTGTTTCGCCTGCTGATGCGCTTTGCGCCGCAGGGTGTGCGCCCGACCGAGATCGCCGAAGCCTTGCAGATGAAGCCGAACACCCTGTCGCACCATCTGTCCGAGCTGGAACAGGCCCAGCTGATCAGCGCCCAGCGCCAAGGCCGATCATTGTTCTACAGCATCCGGCTGGATCAGGTCTCGGCTCTGGTCGGCTATCTTGTTGTCGACGCCGGCCGAAACCGCCCTGACATCACAGACGCCCTTTTCAACCCCATGGAGACTGACATGGCCCACCGCCCTTGGAACGTCCTGTTCATCTGTTCGGGCAATTCTGCCCGTTCGATCTTTGCCGAGGCTCTGTTGAACGATATTGGCCAAGGCCGCTTCCACGCCTACTCCGCAGGCACGAAGCCCGGCACGCAGCTGAACCCCTTCGCCATCGAGGTTCTGGCCCGCGATGGCCTTGATGTCGCACCCCTGCGCTCGAAACATATCTCCGAGTTTGAAACCGCAGATGCGCCCAAGATGGATTTCGTCTTCACCGTCTGCGATCAGGCCGCTGCCGAGGAATGTGCGCCGTGGCCGGGTCAGCCGATGACCGCGCATTGGGGTCTGCCCGATCCGGTCAAAGCCACTGGGACCGATGCCGAAAAGGCTTTGGCCTTCGCCGATGTGTTCGCCAGCCTGCGCCGTCGGATTCTGGCTTTCACTGCCTTGCCGTTCGCGGAACTTGAGAAAATCGCGCTGCAACAGCAGCTTGACACCCTTGGAGGGCAATAGCCCATGCCCCGCATCGCCCTCAACGGCCTTGGCCGGATTGGCAAACTTGCCCTGCGCGATCTGATTGACACTGGTGCGGGGGGGGAGATCGTCTTGATCAACGATCCCGTTGGAGAGCCAGAGCAACACGCGCTTCTGATGGAGTTTGACTCGGTGCATGGCCGCTGGCCGCGTGCGATTTCCTATGATGCGGACAGCCTGACGCTGGCCGGACAGAACATCCGGCTCACCCAAGCCAAACGCATCGAGGATCTGCCACTGGCGGCGATGGGCATTGATCTGGTGATCGACTGCACGGGCGTGTTTAAGACAGCGACGAAAGTCACCCCCTATTATGCGGCTGGGGTGAAAAAGGTGGTGGTGTCCGCCCCGGTCAAAGACGGCGGCGCACTGAATCTGGTCTATGGCGTGAACCATCACCTCTATGACCCCGCCCTGCACAACCTGATCACGGCGGCCAGTTGCACCACCAACTGTCTGGCCCCGGTGGTCAAGGTGATCCACGAAGCCATCGGCATCCGGCACGGATCAATTACCACCATCCATGATGTGACCAACACCCAAACCATCGTCGACCGTCCCGCCAAAGATATGCGGCGCGCGCGCTCGGCCCTGATGAACCTGATCCCTACCAGCACAGGCTCGGCCACCGCGATCACGCTGATTTACCCCGAGTTGAAAGGCCGCCTGAACGGCCATGCTGTCCGCGTGCCCTTGCTGAACGCCTCGCTCACCGATTGCGTGTTTGAAGTGGCGCGGGAAACTTCGGTGGAGGAGGTGAACGCCCTGTTCAAAGCCGCCTCAGAAGGTGCTTTGAACGGCATCTTGGGCTATGAGCCCCGCCCCCTCGTTTCGACCGATTACCTCAACGACCCGCGCTCGGCGATCATTGATGCGGCCTCGACGATGGTGATCAACGGCACGCAGGTGAAGATCTACGCGTGGTATGACAATGAATGGGGCTATTCCTGCCGTCTGGCCGATGTGGTCCGCATGGTGGCAGCCTCGCTATGACGGAACATGCCAACGGCCTGCGCGCCTATGCGGCGGTGACGGCGGCCTATTGGGCCTTCATGCTGTCGGATGGCGCGCTGCGCTTGCTGGTTCTGTTGCATTTCAACGGCCTCGGCTTCTCGCCAATCCAACTGGCATGGCTGTTCCTGCTCTATGAACTCGCCGGAGTGATCACCAATCTGTCGGCAGGCTGGCTGGCGGCGCGGTTTGGCCTTGCCACCACGCTGTATCTAGGGCTTGGCCTGCAAATCGCCGCCCTCGCGGCGCTTGCGCAACTTGACCCCGCATGGAGCGTTGCCGCCTCGGTCGCCTTCGTAATGGCCGTGCAAGGCGCATCGGGCGTTGCCAAAGATCTGGCCAAGATGTCATCAAAATCGGCGGTCAAAGTGCTTGCGCCGAAAGGCGAGGGCATGCTGTTTCGCTGGGTGGCAGTCCTGACCGGGTCAAAGAACGCCGTGAAGGGCTTTGGTTTTTTCCTTGGCGCAGCTTTGCTCGCCCTCGTGGGCTTCAAAGCGGCAATCTGGGCGATGGCCGCCGTTCTGGCCGTAATCCTGCTCGCCATTCTGGTCTTTTTGCCCAAAGGTCTGCCACCCGGTAAGAAAGATACCAAATTCTCGCAGGTTTGGTCGAAAGACACGCGCATCAACCGCCTCTCGCTCGCCCGGATGTTCTTATTCGGTGCAAGGGATGTCTGGTTCGTCGTCGGCGTCCCGGTCTATTTCCACGCGGTTTTGTCGGATGGCTCACCCGACAGCAGCCGATCCGCGTTCTTTCTGATCGGCGGATTCATGGCGCTCTGGACCATCTGCTACGGCGCGGTTCAAGCCTTCGTCCCGCAGATACTACGCGTTAAAGGCGAGTCAGAACCAGCCATCATCACCAAGGCGATACACTGGGCCGCCCTGTTGACGCCCATCCCCTTTGCACTGGCCGCACTCGCTCTGACCGCCCCCGCCCCCGCGCTGTGGTTCACACTGACACTCGCGTCAGGGTTGCTTCTGTTCGGCTTCGTCTTTGCGGTGAATTCCTCCGTCCATTCCTACCTGATCCTCGCCTTCGCCTCATCCGACCGGGTGTCGATGGATGTTGGTTTCTACTACATGACCAACGCAGCAGGTCGGCTTCTTGGGACTGCATTGTCAGGAATCAGCTATCAAATCGGAGGCTTACCGCTGTGCCTTGCCACAGCAGGCGCCATGGCGGCGGCCAGCTGGGTCGCTGCGCGGCAGCTGCGCCAGACGGTTTAATCACCAAATCTCAGCGCTTAGCTTCTGCGAGGTTCCGCGTCACACCTCTGCTCAACTCGCGCAGCGAGAAACTCAACCATGCAGCGATATTATTTGTGGCAAAACCAATATCATCGACTCTCTGCCCGATAAATGACAAATTTCAAATCTAGCTTTTCAGATAGGCTCTAGAAAAGTGCCGTGCAAATGTTATGCAATCAGAGCGTGTATTAGACGAGAGGGTGTGAAAATGAAGCTCCTTGCGGTCGACGACGACCCGATTTTTCTCGGTGTCTTGCTTCCGATGCTCGGCGCGCTTGGCAAAACCGATGTGACCATCGCGCGCTCGGGCGACGAAGCTTTGTTCAAACTGGCTGAGGCCGATGAGGTGTTCGACTGTCTGCTGATGGATATCCAGATGCCGGGCATGAGCGGGGTACAGCTGTGCAATCATGTCCGCAACTTGCCCGCCTATCGGCGCACGCCCATCGTCATGATCTCAGCAATGACCGGCAAACGCTTTATAGATGATGCGTTTGCTGCCGGGGCGACCGATTACATCACCAAGCCACTGGACCCGATCGACCTGAAAGCCCGCATCGGCATGGCAGAACGTTTGCTGAAAGAACGCAGCATCACGGCTTCGCTCGAAAAGAAGTTTGACCAGCGCAGCGACGTCATCACCATCGACGTGGATTTTGACACCCCATTCCCGATCCCCGGGTTTGAGCGCGGCGTCGAATATCTGGCGCTTGAAAACTACCTGCTGATGCTGGGAAACAAGCGAATGTACTCCACCGCTGCCTTTTGCATTTCGGTGAAGAACGCCCATTCCTTCTTCAAGAAATCCTCGCCCTCGGGTTTTGTGAACATGCTGGGTGATGTCGCCTCAGCCATCAGTGACGCGCTGAAGGCCGAACAGATGATGATCGCCTACGCGGGGGCCGGCAATTTCGTCGCTGTGGTGTCGCATAATCTCTCGACCGAGCGGGTTGAGCTGGAGGCGATGATCCAGTCGGGCATCGAAGATTTCGCCAGCTTTTATGCGGCCGATCGTCTACCTTTGCCGCAGATCAAAGTCGGGGATCTGGCGCGCGCCTCGTTCTTTGGCCTATTCAATCCGACAAGCATCCTTGATCATGCGGTGACCCTTGCCCAACCACGCCAAGACGGAAAACCCAAATCGTGGTGGAGCGCCGCATGACCGGATTGCAATGCTTTGGCGGATCAGCAGGCGGCGGGGCCAATGACATGACGGCGGTACTGGAGCCCGCACGCGCGATGTTTCGCGGCTTGATTGTCGAACGCATCATGGCCTTTGAGGCCTATCGCAAACTTGTCCAGCATGGCGAAAACCCACAGGATGAGATGGCGAAGATCGCTGATATCGCCCATAAAATTTCCGGCGTGGGCGCGACGCTTGGCTTTTTCAGAACCGGACAACTCGCGGGCGCCTTGGATCGGGCCATCACGGAAAATCTGACAAAATGTGCCGATCCTGAATATTTCCGGCTCATCGTCGATCCGATGCTAGAGGCGCTTCTGGTCGAAATGGAAGCCCTGCTCGACGACTGAAGCGTAACCTAAGCTTTCCTTATGGCTTGGATTTCACTGCCGATCCCACCAAAGCGCTGACCGCCAGCGATAGATCAATCGAACTGATCGGCTTGCCGATGCAACTGTCAAACCCCGAAGCGATATAGTCTGCGATCTGGTGCGCCATCACATTGGCGGTCACCGCAATGATCGGGATCGGCGGGACGCCATGCAGCGCTTCAAGCGCGCGGATCTCCAGCAATGCCGTGGGGCCATCCATCACCGGCATCGCAATATCCAGCAGGATGGCGTCAAACTGCCCGGATTGCCAAGCCTGCACAGCCTGTGCGCCATCGTTCACGATGACCACCTCTGCGCCAAGCCGGGACAGCATCATTTCCAGCACAGCGCAATTCGTCTGGTTGTCGTCAGCCGCTAGCAACCGCAGGCCCGTAAGGCCCACTGAATCCACAGGTGCCCTTGCAACCCGATCTACCGCCACGGTGCTCAGCGGCAACGGCAGTGAAACACTGATCGACGTACCGCGCCCGTGTGCGGAATCGACTGTGATCGTGCCACCCATGCGATCCACCAACGACCGGGTGATTGCCATACCCAAACCCGTGCCCCCGAAACGCCGCGTGACCGAGCTATCGGCTTGACTGAATTCTTCATGCAGCCGCAACACTTGCTCCGGCGTCATGCCGATCCCATTATCGCGCACCTCGATCACCAGTGGCATCGTCGCAGGTCCACTGATCTTGACGGTCACCTCGCCGCGATCCGTGAATTTGATCGCGTTGCTGACCAGATTGTGCAGCACCTGCTGCACCCGGTGCGGATCGCCCACACGCAACAGTTCCGCGCCGGACCCGATCAGAACTTCAAAATCCAAGCCCTTCTCATCGGCGCGCAATTCGTACTGATCTTCAATCCGTTTTGCCAGATCAAGCGGGCTGAACGGCAGCGCCTCAAACTCGATCTTGCCAGCTTCGATCTTCGACATGTCCAAAATATCATTGAGAATGTTCAGCAATGCCTCACCCGAGCGCCGGATCGTGCCGATCATGCGCTTCTGATCTGGTTGTTCCAGCGATGATTCCAGAAGCTCGGCCATGCCCAGAACCCCGTTCAACGGGGTGCGGATTTCATGGCTCATATTGGCCAGGAACTTCGATTTGGTGCGGCTGGCTTCCTCGGCACGGTCCTTGGCCAAATAAAGCTGCGTTACATCCGAACCAACACCGCGAAAGCCGATGAACGTGCCCGCCTCGTCAAACACCGGCGCGCCGCTCATCCGGCGCCAGCGCACCACGCCATCGGTCGATTGTGGCGCGCGGTAGACGAAATCCTGAAACGGCTGATTTGAGTTGAGGGCGCTGAGCATTATATCCCAGTCGATGCCCGGCAACATATCCGGGTGGGCTTGCAGCCACTCCTCCTGCGTTTTGCCGAACAGGCCCTCCTTCGGCACGCCGCCATCATCGAAATATGCGCCGTCCAGCACGAAGACAAAGCGCCGATCGCTGTCCATCTCCCACAGCCAACCATCCGAGACCGCCGCAATATCGATCAGGCGCTGTTCGACCTTGGCGCGTTCGACCATCTCCCGTTCAAGTTCCGCTTTCACCGTCGTCAGCGCGGTTTCCCGCGCTCTTTGTGCGCTGATGTCAACATGCGCGCCAACAATCAGCGCCGGCGCGCCATCCGGCCCGCGATGGATCGTGCGGCCCTTATCAAGCACCCATATCCAATGCCCCGCTTTGTGGCGCAGCCGATACTCGGCCTCGTAGAGATAATTCGGGTCGTCGAACAAATTGTTGAACAGCGCTACGGCGCCCTCGAGATCATCGGGATGCACCCGTTGCCGCCAAGTCTCAAACGTCACCGGACTGAGTTCTTCCAGCCGGTAGCCCAGCAACGCCGCCCAATATTCGTTGACCTTGTGTTCGCTGGTGATGACATTCCACTCCCACGAGCAGACCTCGGCACCGTTGATCAGATTGCTAAACTTCTGTTCCGCCAGAAACTGCTTGCTGATGTCGGCATGAACCTCCATCAGCGCACCGTTTGGCAAGGTTTGCGCAACGACACGCAAAATCCGCCCATCCTGCAACGTGCGCTCAAAGCTCCGCCCGGCAGCGTGGCGATTGGCAATCCGATCGGCAATCCACGCTTCTTCCTTGCCCTTCGCTTCCACGAACTGACCCTGCGCGATGGCATCGCGTAGCATGTCCTGAAACCCACGGCCCGGCACCAATTTCGCCGCGATCAGCGGATAGAAATCCCGAAAGCTCTGGTTGCAATAGACCAACCTATCATCGGCATCATAGATCACCACGCCCTGCTCAAGGATACGTAGGGCTTCGATTTGAAGCTGGTGGCGAACGGCATTTTCTTGGCCTGCGGTATCAACAGAACCAGCGCCTGAAATGCCCGTTCCTGCGTTATCTGCTGTGCTCACATTCAGCCTTTTCATTCACGCTTTCAGAACAGGTCCTCACGATGGCCTGTCACTGTCAAGCAAATGTTGGCCTAGACGCTGCCCTGCGGCACCACGTCCCCCAGCAACGCGCCAACCGTCGAAAGCAGGTCCTGCCGGCTCAGTGGTTTCGGCAAGGTGACCTCAAGCGAGGAGGCGACGGTGCGCAGATCAAACGGCTGAAAATTCGCATCGGCGGTAAACCGGATCACCGGCGTTGTGGAATTTATCGACCGCCCTGCCCGCAAATGACGGATCACCCGGTCACCGGTGATGAAGGGCATGTTCTGATCGACGATCATCAAATCGTACCGATGCGTCAGCGCCGCTTCCAAAGCTTCCCGCCCATCCGAGGCAATCGTCAGCTCGACGTTAACCCCAAAGAGGAACCCCTGAACGATGCTTTGATTGACCACATCATCCTCAGCCAACAAGACTTGGAATTTGGTCGGCGGTGCAGCTTCTGTCATATGGAATCAACCCGTCACATAGAGCAAATAAAACATGGTTCCCCTATAAACCGAGTCGCATAAATTTTTACCAGAAAAATGGGGCTCTGTTGCACAAATCCTGTCAGGGATTCATCTTGTGAATCCAGCGTGATAGCTGGATGCCATGAGCAGACCGGACACACCGACCTACAAGACGCTGAACTGGCCCGCGTATAACAAGGCGCTCAAGCGTCGCGGGTCGCTGGCGATTTGGTTCGATCCTGACATGGTTTGGGCGGCGGAACCCACCGGTAAGCGCGGGCGACAGCCCGTCTACAGCGACGCCGCCGTCCAGACCTGCCTGACGATGAAGGTGCTGTTCGGCATGGCGCTGCGGCAAACGACAGGGTTCATGGAGAGCCTGTTGCGGTTGATCGGCCTGGACTGGGATATGCCCGACTTCAGCACCCTGAGCCGTCGCCAGAAGAGCCTTGCCGTCAACATTCCGCATCGGGGGGCGCAGGGTCCGTTGCACCTCTTGATCGACAGCACCGGGATCAAGGTCGAGGGAGAAGGCGAGTGGAACGCGCGCAAGCATGGCGGTCCCAAGCGCCGCGTCTGGCGCAAGATCCACATCGGGATCGATGAGCAAACGTTGGAGATCAGGGCGGTCGAGGTCACCAGTAGCGACATAGGCGACGCGCCCATGTTGCCGGAGTTGCTCAGCCAGATCCCTCCTGATCAGGAGATCGCAAGCGTCACCGCCGACGGGGCCTACGACACGCGCAAGTGCCACGACGCCATAGCTGAACGCGGGGCCCATGCCGTGATCCCGCCCCGCAAGAACGCCAAGCCGTGGAAGGCGATCACGGCAGGCGCGGTCGCGCGCAACGAAGCACTCCGGGCATCGAAATACCTCGGCCGTGCGCTCTGGCGACGATGGAGCGGATATCACCGCCGAAGCCGTGCAGAAACGAAAATGCACTGCGTCAAACTCCTGGGTCAACGCCTCATGGCGCGAGACTTCGACCGCCAGGTCGCTGAGTTCCAGGTTCGTGTTGCCGTGCTGAACGGCTACACCGCGCTCGGCATCCCAGTCACGAAGGTCGCAGGATAGGTCTGTCCGGGATAAAGGGAAGTCCGGCCATCAGCCGATTTGTGCAACAGAGCCGAAAAATGGCCAAAACGCGTGGAATTGGCCTATTTGCTAGGAGTTTCAGCCGCTTAGCAACCGCAGGTTGTATTGAGTGGCGTCACAACTGCAACAGGCTGTGCAAACTGTGCAAAAGATCAAGCCGCCGGAACGGTTTGGCCAGATGACTGTCAAATCCGCCGATAAGATAATCCGCAATTTGTGTCGGCATCGCGTGCGCCGTCACCGCAACGGCCAAAACCGGGGCCAAGCCGCGCGACGATTCGATGGCGCGAATTTCTGCCAGCGCGCTCATCCCATCCAGCACCGGCATGGTGATATCCAGCAGCAGCAAGGCAAAGGATTCCCCGCGATCCAGCGCCGCAAGCCAAGCCTCAACCGCCTCACGGCCATTTACAACCTGCGTCACAACGGCGCCAGTTCTGGCCAGCATCTCTGACAACACCAGCCGATTGGTTGCGTTGTCGTCCGCGCACAGCAGCCGCACACCTGACAGCGCGTCTTCGCGCAAAGAGCCTTCTTTCGGCTTCACCTGGGTTGCAGGCATGTTCTCCGCCTCTGGCAGAGGCAAGACGATCCGAAACATCGAGCCAAGCCCCGGCACGCTTTCCGCCAAGATCGTCCCACCCATCAAGGTCACAAGCTCGCGGACAATCGACAGCCCCAGCCCCGTGCCACCGAACCTGCGCGTCATGCTGCCGTCTGCCTGCTCGAAACTCTCAAACACCCGCGCCACCTGCGACGCATCCATGCCGATTCCGGTATCCGAGACTTCGATCTGAACCGGCTTGCCGGTCCTGCACGAGAATTTCAGCGTAACCTTGCCCCTCTCGGTGAACTTGAACGCGTTGTTCAGTAGATTGTTCAGCACCTGCATCAAACGATGCGCATCGCCCAAACGCGGCTTGTCGCAGCCGGCCGTCGCAAGCACCTCAAACGCCACGCCCTTTTCTTCGGCAGCAATCGCATAAATCGATTCCGCCTGGCGGATCAATTCCAGCGGCACGAAGGGCACCGATTCTACCGCCATCTTACCAGCCTCAATCTTGGACATATCTAGGATGCCATTCAGCACCGTCAGCAACGTTTCCCCAGACTTGCGGATCGTATCAACCATCTGATGCTGCAACGGCTCGACGACAATGTCAGCCAGAACCTCAGCCATGCCCAACACCCCGTTCAACGGGGTTCGGATCTCATGACTCATATTGGCAAGAAAGGTCGATTTCGCCCGGCTCATGTCTTCGGCCCGCATCAGCGCGTCTTGCAAACGCTGGGTCGCCGCCAAACTCTCCGTGATATCCGAGAAAGACACGACCCCGAAGCGCTGGTCGCCCATATCCAGAAGGGTTGCGTTAAACGACAAAATACCGCGTCCGCCATCGGGGCGTAAAAACGCACATTGAATGTCGCGCACCGGCTCAACCGCCCCTAGCGCCAGTTTGAACGGCGAGTCATTTTCCGCCAAGGCTGTGCCATCCACATGCTGCAACATCAGCGCGGCGATGTCGAAATGATCGCCGGGTTCTGTGTTACAGGTCAGCCCCAGAAGCCGCTTGGCGTCCTGATTCACATAAGAAATCCGGTGTGAGTCATCCAACACCACAATCGCCGAACTGCTGGCATCCATCACGCCCAAAAGAAACGCCCGACTGGCAAACACATCCTGTTCGAGTTGCTTATGCTCGCTGATGTCCAGATGCACGCCGGATATCCGCAAGGGCGCCCCATCGGCCGCACGCTCCGACACCCGGTAGCGCGACAGAATCCAGACCCAATGGCCATCGCGGTGGCGCATGCGGAATTCTGTGCTGACGTTCTGCGCGTTCGGCTCCCGATTGAAATCCTCCGCCCGCAACAGCTTTGTCTGATCGTCTGGATGCAGCATGGCAAGAAAGTCCGGCACGCTCAGCGCACTCAGCTTGCAGGTCTCCAGTCCCAGAATTTCGCCCCAACGCCCGCCGACATGGATTTTGTCGGTGGCAACCTCCAACTCCCAAGTCCCCACCGCAGCGCCGTCGATAATACCGCTCAAATGCCGCTCAGCCCGATCCCGGTCGGCAAGCACTTGCGTCAGATCCCGGTTGGCGGCATCCAAGGCGGCGATCTGATGGCGCTTGGAGGTGATGTCAAAGCCCATCGCAATCACACCACCATCCGCAGTGCGCGTGCTGACCCGGTGTATCCAACGACCGTCCGGCAGTTGCACCTCGTCGTCCCAATGCGGTTTGTGGTACTGCGACAGCCGCTCTTGCAGCCACGCCTCTCTTTGCGCCGCGGTCGAGTCGCCCAGAAATGCCCGCCTTTCCAAGCCAGCCCGCAACAACTCACGCAAGGTGACACCCACCACGGCAGAATCAACAAGGTCTGGGAAGCTCCGGTGATAGGCCGCGTTGACCGCAACCAGCCGATCCTCTGCATCAAAGATCACCACGCCATCGGGCAGCGCCTGAATCGCATTGTTCAGCCGCATATGCGAGGCCGCAGCCGCCGAAGCCAGCGCCGCCATCGCCGATTCCTGATCTTTCAGCTTGCTTACCACCGCACTGATCGAGCCATAGCCCTGCAGGGCGCCCAGATGATCCTGCGTGGCCCTTACATCAGGCCGGCGCGGTCGATCAGCGTTGCCCGGCTTGGCCACAACCAGCATGGCCTGTAAGATATCCGTCAACGCCCGCAATGTCTGCGCCGAAGCCGCCCTGTCAGAATACTCAGCCCCCAAGGCGGCATAGCCTATGGCTCCAACGCATTGGCCGCCGTCCAGCATCGGCAAAAACGTGAAATCTTCCGGGCCGCGATCTACGGCGTCGCTGCGCTCAGCAAACCCAGCACCGGAAATCTGCATCGCCTTCCCGTCCCCGCCATCGCCCAGCCATTGCGCAACCAGCACGGCCGGCAATATCTGCGGCAACGGGGTAATTTGACCGGGGGCAGAACGATAGGTCAGATGACAGAACCCATCGCCAGCGCGCAGGTACACAACGGTCCTGCGTACATGGATCAAAGGGCAAAGCCCTCCCAGTGCGGAATCGACCGCCGAGACGTCGCCGCGCTTGCAAGATTCCAGAAGATCACCAAGGACTGCAACCAAAGACACAATGTTCTGCAACCAAACTTCCCCAATAGGTTGTTCTCTAGCTAGCGAATTCTTGATCCTCGTCATAGGCCTGAATGCAAGCCTCGCGCCGCTTTGCGCAGCAGATCGCCGCAAACCGCTTTCCAAAACCCCGAAGTCGCGCGCGACTCTGGCCTCAAGCCGCTGCAACGTCCGCCTGCGATCGAATCTGTCCCAATCTTATCCATGACGATGGCTGGAACCAACTTCGCTCTCAAGATCGCTGCGTTGACGGGCAGACAGCCCGGTTTGCACATGCGCAACATCCTCTTGACGTTTTCAAGTGGACCCAAGTCAAGCGCCCGCCTGTAATTGCTGCGATAGTTGTGTGTCTTGACCCTCAAGCAATACGTCAATAAGGCTGACACAACCCAGAGTTATCTCCATTTGTTATACACAATCATAACGCGTCTGAGCGTAATGTTTCATATAAAGTATATATACCTTAGATTGACTAATGCCAATCCATCCAGTAGCTTGTTAACGGTCAGGGGTATTGCGGAGAATTCATCTTCGCTTAACTTAAGAGGATAAGTGATTAAGATGGGGTAATCCTCCCCGAAAGTAAGGGGCTGCATAAGTAGAATTTTCTCGGCA
>CAYLYV010000017.1:0-43266 GCA_964387655.1 uncultured Cypionkella sp.
GTCGATCGGCCTGATGCTGAAGGAAGATGAGGCGGTGATCTGGCGCGGCCCGATGCTGATGGGCGCGCTGCAGCAACTGCTGGGGCAGGTGGCTTGGGGCGAATTGGATGTGCTGATCATCGACCTGCCGCCCGGCACTGGCGATATTCAACTGACTCTCTGCCAGCGCACGCATCTGACCGGCGCGATTGTGGTCTCGACCCCGCAGGATGTGGCGCTGCTGGATGCCCGCAAGGCGCTGGATATGTTCCAAAAGCTGAAAACCCCGGTGTTGGGGCTGATCGAAAACATGTCGACTTACATCTGCCCGAACTGCGGCCATGAGGAGCATCTGTTCGGCCACGGTGGCGTGGCGGCAGAGGCCAAGCGGTTGGACCTGCCGTTCCTGGGGGAATTGCCGCTGTCGATAGATGTGCGGCTGGCGGGCGATGCCGGCACGCCGATTGCAGTCGGCAACAGCCCGCATGCGCAGGCTTACGCCCGGCTGGCACAAAGGCTGATCGCGGGTGGCATGGCGTAGGGTGGGTGCAACCCACCCCGTGTTGCCGATGGCGGTGGCGGGCGGTGGGTTGCACCCACCCTACGACCGGTTTTGGGAATTCATGGGAATCCCAACCCCGCGAATCACTTATCTGGGAAATCATGGGAAAACCGGGGGAAACTTCGGTTTTTTGCGTTTCTGGCTGGCGGTCTTGCGGCGATTCGACCGGTTTCTGCGCAACATCCGGGTGATTTCTGCCAAAGCCTAAAAATTATTGGGAAATCATGGGCGCCGAGGGCGCGATTTCTGAATATCTATATCTAGTGTTCACGCCGCCGTGAAAGCGCCGTTACCGCCTAAATTTAGCATCCCGGACCACAAGATGCTGTTTTCCACCCGGCCTGAAAACAAGATATTCCCGATATTCACCCAAAGATTTCCATTGCTTCCCATGTAATCCCATGGCATCCCTATCTCACGAAGACGGAACGGCGGGACAAAAAAGCAGGGGCGGCTGAAGACCCCGAACAAGGCGAAAAAGACAGGCTCATACAGGCACCCCGCCTTTCCAACTTTGACAGATCCGGCGCGCGAGCGAGCAGACATCTCCCCCAGGTGGCAAGCGCAGCAGGACGCCCAGCGATGGGACAGACGGCGGATCGAGCAGTGGCAGCAGCTCGGTCCGCCTTTTCTATTTCAGGGGTCGAAAAACCCCAAAAGGAGCCGAAAGGCCGATGGTGAGTGAGGCGTTCAGAGGCGAGTTCTACCAGAAGGTAGACAGCAAGGCGCGGGTGTCTATCCCAGCAGCCTTCCGCCGCATTCTGGAAGCAGAAGACCCCTCCTCTGATGATGCACGCCCCCGGGTTTATATGGTGTATGGCGGCAAAAGCCGCAATTTCGTCGAGTGCTATTCCAAGTCGGGTGCCGATGCTTTGGCCGCCAAGATCGAAGCGATGGAACTCGGCTCCGACGATCGCGACAAGGCGGAACGTGATTTGATTTCGCGCTCGGTGATGGTCGAGATTGAACCGGATGGCCGGATTGTGCTGCCGCTGAAAGTGCGCGCCAAGATGGGGTTTTCGGCAGACGATATCGCCGGCGAGGCGGCGTTTGCGGGCTTTACCAACCGCTTCAAGCTGTATCGTCGCGAAGTCTATGACGCCGAAATGAATGATGATGACGATGATGGTGTCGATCCTCTGGCCCTTGTGGGCCGGGCCTCGCGGGCGGGTTAAGATGGACCCGATCCGCGACCAGAACATCGGCCGCTCTCCGCATATCCCCGTATTGTTGCGGCCCCTGTTGGCGGCTGTCGCGCCCGTGCGCGGGCTGTGGCTGGATGGCACCTTCGGGGCAGGGGGGTATACCAAGGGTTTGCTGGAAGCTGGGGCGGATCGCGTGATCGGCGTGGATCGCGACCCGTTGGCGTTGGAAATGGCGGCCTCTTGGGCTAGGGCCTATGGCGACAAACTGCGGCTGGTGGCGGGAAACTTCTCGGACATGGATGCCCATGCCGGGGAATTGCTGGACGGCGTTGTGCTTGATCTCGGCGTGTCGTCGATGCAGATTGATCAGGCCGAGCGCGGGTTTTCGTTTCAGAAAGACGGCCCCTTGGACATGCGGATGAGCCAATCGGGCGAGTCTGCGGCGGATATTGTCAACACCGCGTCTGAGCAGCGCCTTGCCGATATCCTGTATCATTTCGGCGAAGAACGCGCCTCGCGCCGCATCGCCCATGCGATTGTCGAACAGCGGGTTGAGCCGATTACAACGACTCTCAGGCTGGCCGAGATTGTCGCCAAATGCCTGCCGCGCCCGAAACCGGGGCAATCGCATCCGGCGACGCGGTCTTTCCAAGCCCTGCGCATCGCGGTGAATGAGGAGTTTAGCCAGTTGGTGCAGGGGCTTCTCGCCGCCGAGCGCGCGCTGAAACCCGGCGGATTGCTGGCCGTCGTCACCTTTCATTCCTTGGAAGACCGCGTGGTGAAGCGCTTCTTCCAACAGGCCGCGGGCGAGGAGCCGAACTCCAACCGTTATGCGCCGGTCAAAGAAAACACCACCGCCCGCTTTGAACTGGTCACCCGCAAGGCGATTGGCCCGGATGACCTTGAACTCGAAGAAAACCCGCGCGCGCGCTCGGCCAAGCTGCGCGTCGCCCGCCGCACTGCAGCGCCTGCCAAAGACATTGATGGTGCGGCGCTGAATGCCCCCGATCTGCCGAAACCCTCCAGCAAAAAAGGACACCGCTAAGCCATGCGCCCTGTGCTGTACGTTCTGTCGTTTCTCGCCGTGATGGCTTTGGGGTTCTGGGCCTACCGCGAGAATTACGCGACCCAAGCCAGCTTGCGCGATGTCACCGACCTGCAGAACGAAATCGGCTCTCTGCGCGAAAGCCTGTCGATTGAGCGCGCCGAATGGGCGTATCTGAACCGCCCCGACCGGCTGCGCGATCTGGCGACGCTGAACTTTGATCGGCTGGAACTGCTGCCGATGGTGCCGCAGCAATTTGGTGTCGCCAACCAAATCGCCTTCCCGCCCGCGCCGCTGATCACCAACCTGCCGCTTGAGGGCGGTGAAATGGTGTCCGGTACTCTCCCCGTCTCTGCAGAAGGAGCGCAAACGCCATGACCCGCACCCCGCTGCGTCCGCTTGCCCGCATCCTGCACGCCCGCCAAAAGGGCGAAAACCCCGACAGCATCGAGCGCGAAAACCTCCGCCTGCGCCATGAGGTCATGCGCGACAAATCGCGGGGGTCTGCCCAAGTCCGCCTTGTCATCCTCGCCATGTGCTTTTTCGGCGCTTTCACCCTGATCGGCGCGCGGATGGGCACGATTGCGGCCTCGGAACCGGTCGAGCCGCGCACCGCCTCGGCAGGTACGGAAATTGACGCCGGCCGCGCCGATATCGTCGACCGCAATGGCCGGATTCTGGCGACCAACATGCTGACCCACGCGCTGTATGTGCAGACCCGCGATCTGATTGATCCCGCGCGCGTCGCCAAAGAACTCGCCGCGATCTTCCCCGATCTCGATGAGAAAGCCCTGCTGCGGCGCTTCACCGATGGCCGCAGCTTTCTTTGGGTGCGCAAGGTGTTGTCCCCCGAGCAAATGCAACTTGTCCACGAAATCGGCGACCCCGGCCTGCTGTTTGGCCCGCGTGAGATGCGGCTTTACCCGAACGGCACCTTGGCCGCGCATGTGCTGGGCGGCTCATCCTTTGGCGCGGAAGGTGTGAACAGCGCCGAAGTGATCGGCACCGCGGGGCTTGAGAAATTCGAAGACGCCCGCCTGCGTGACCCCGCCCAAGCGGGCACGCCTTTGGTCACATCGCTGGACATCACCGTGCAGGCGGCGGTCGAGGATGTGCTGTCTGCGGGCATCACCATGATGAACGCCAAGGGCGGTGCCGCCATTCTGATGGATGTGAACACCGGTGAAATCGTGGCCCTCGCCGCTGGCCCCACCTTTGATCCGAACGACCGTCCTGCCAACCCGACCTCGGGCGATCCATCGGACAGCCCGTTGTTCAACCGCGCGGTGCAGGGCGTGTATGAGCTGGGCTCAACCTTCAAGATCTTTGCCGCCGCACAAGCCATCGAGCTGGGCATACTGACACCCGAAACCCTCGTCGATGCCAATGCGCCGATGTATTACGGCAAGTTCAAGATCAATGAATTTGAGGGTCATAACTATGGCCCGATGCTGTCGGTGTCTGATATCATTGCGAAATCTTCCAACGTCGGCACCGCCCATATCGCGATGATGATCGGGGGAGAGCGTCAGCAGGCCTTCCTGAAATCGCTTGGTCTGTTCGATGCCTCTCCGGTGGAACTGGTTGAGGCGAAGGGCGCGAAACCTCTGCGCCCGGCGCGCTGGCCGGAAATCGTCACCATCACCGCCGCCTATGGTCATGGCATCTCGGGCAGCCCGCTGAACCTTGCCACCGCTTACGCAAGCATCGCCAATGGCGGCATCAAGGTGACGCCGACCTTGCTGAAGCGCACCGAGCCGATGCAGGGGGAGCGGATTTTGTCGAAAGCCGTGGCGCTGCAATCGGTGGCGATGATGCGCCGCGTCGTCACAGAAGGCACCGCCAGCCTTGGCGATGTGCCGGGCTATGCAGTGGCAGGCAAGACCGGCACCGCCGAGAAAACCAAAAAGGGTGGCGGCTATTACGACGACAAGGTGGTCAACACCTTTGCGAGCGTGTTCCCCGCCAATGATCCGAAATATGTGCTGGTGGTGACTTTGGACGAGCCTTCGGAAAACACCGGGTCAAAGCCGCGCCGCACCGCAGGTTGGACGGCCGTTCCGGTCGCCGCCGAGATCATTCGCCGTGCCGCCCCCTTGCTGGGGATGCGACCACAGGTTGAAGCCGCCAGCTTGGATGGGCTAGTAGCCGTCAAGAATTAAGCTTGGGGGCATGTCGTGGCAGATCGGACAAAAACACTCGCAGAGTTGGGCCTGACCGCCCGTGAGGGCCGCAACCCGGTCCTGCGTGGTATCACGCTGGACAGCCGCGCGGTGGAAGATGGCTTCCTGTTCGCCGCCATGCCCGGCTCGTCGGTACATGGCGCAAGCTATGTCGAACTCGCCTTGGCACGGGGGGCCGCTGCGATTCTGACTGATGCCGCAGGGGCGCGATTGGCGGCAGAGGCTTTAGCGGAGTCCGATGCCGCGTTGATCGTGGCTGAGGAGCCACGCGAGGCGATTGCCCGCGCTTCGGCTTTGTGGTTTGGCAGCCAGCCCGCCACGATGGTGGTCGTGACGGGCACCAATGGCAAAACGTCCGTGGCGACCTTCGCGCGCCAGATCTGGATGGCTTTGGGTCATGCCGCGATCAACATCGGCACCACCGGCGTTGAAGGCGCATGGTCTGCCCCCTCTGCCCATACCACGCCCGATCCGATCACTTTGCACCGGATGCTGTCGCAGGCTGCGGCAGAGGGCGTCAGCCATGCCGCGATGGAGGCCTCCAGCCACGGCCTCGATCAACGCCGGATGGACGGCGTGCGCCTGAAAGCGGCGGGTTTCACCAACTTCACCCAAGATCACCTCGACTATCACCACACGTTCGAGGCCTATTTCGCCGCCAAAGCCGCCTTGTTCGACCGGGTGCTGCCAGAAGATGGCGTGGCGGTGATCAACATGAACGATCCCAAGGGCCATGAGGTGGCGCTGATCGCGGTGGCACGCGGCCAAAGCCTGATCTCGGTCGGCTCCGGCGAGGGCTGCGATCTGCGCATCCTTGGCCAGCGTTTTGACGCCAAGGGTCAGGATGTGCGCTATGAGTGGAAAGGCACGCCCTACCAAGTGCGGCTGAACCTGATCGGCGGGTTTCAGGCCGAGAATGTGGCACTGGCGGCAGGTCTGGTGATCGGTGCCGGGGAATCTGCCCGCGATGTCTTTGCCGTGCTGCCGCACCTGACGGGCGTGCGGGGGCGGATGCAACTGGCAGGCACGCGCAAAAACGGCGCGTCGGTGTTCGTCGATTACGCTCATACCCCCGATGCCTTGCAAACCGCCCTGCGCGCGTTGCGCCCGCATGTGATGGGCCGGGTGATCGTGGTGTTCGGCGCAGGCGGCGACCGCGACACCAGCAAGCGTCCGCTGATGGGGACCGCCGCGCGCGACAATGCCGATGTGCTTTTTGTCACCGATGACAACCCGCGCTCCGAAGACCCCGCTTTGATCCGGGCCGCGATTATGGCCGCGTGCCCCGAAGCCAACGAGGTCGGCGACCGCGCCGAGGCGATCCTGCTGGCCGTCGATGCCCTGCAACCCGGTGACGCTTTGCTGGTGGCGGGCAAAGGCCACGAATCTGGCCAAGTGATCATGGGCAACATCTACCCGTTTGACGATGTGGAACAGGCCAGCATCGCCGTCGCCGCACTGGATGGATTGCTATGAAACCTTTGCCCACTCTCTGGACCTCAACCGATGCCGCCACCGCCACGGGTGGGCGCACGACCGCCGCATGGACCGCCAGCGGAGTTTCCATCGACACCCGCAGCATCCAGCCCGGCGATCTGTTCGTGGCGCTGAAAGACATCCGCGACGGCCATGATTTCGTCGCCACCGCCTTGGCGAAAGGCGCCGCCGCCGCTTTGGTTTCCCATATCCCCGCAGGCGTCGCCCCCGACGCGCCGCTGCTGATCGTGGATGACGTGCTGCAAGCGCTTGGCAAACTCGGCCAGGCCGCCCGCGCCCGCACCCGCGCGAAAGTGGTGGGTGTGACGGGTTCAGTTGGCAAGACCTCAACCAAGGAAATGCTCCGCCGCATCCTCTCCGGCCAGGGCCGCACCCATGCCGCCGAAGCGAGCTATAACAACCACTGGGGCGTACCCTTGACCCTCGCCCGGATGCCGGTGGACACCGACTTCGCGGTGATCGAGATCGGCATGAACCATCCCGGCGAAATCGCCCCCCTCGCGCGCTTGGCCGACCTCGACGTGGCCCTGATCACCATCGTCGCCCCGGCGCATCTGGAGGCGTTCAACGATCTGGAAGGAATCGCCCGCGAGAAAGCCGCGATTTTCGACGGCCTGCGGCCCGGTGGCACCGCGATTTTCCCCGGTGATCAAAGCATCACGCCGATCCTGCTGGAAGCCGCCCGCAAAGCCGGGGTCAAGGCTCTCACCTTCGGCACCAACGACACCGCCGATTACCAGCTTGCCCAAGTCAAACTCTGCGACACCGCCACCATCGTGCAAGCCACACGGCAAGGCACGCCCGCCCTGTTCAAAGTCCTCTCCCCCGGCCGCCATTTCGCCGCCAACGGTCTGGGCGCTTTGGCCGTCGCCGATGCCCTGCACCTCGACCCGATGATCGCCGCCGCCGACCTTGGCCAATGGAAACCCCCGGCAGGCCGGGGCACCCGCGAACATATCCAGCTTGATATCGTGGAAGAAACCAGCTTCGATCTGATCGACGACGCCTTCAACGCCAATCCAACCTCGCTCGCCGCCGCCTTGGATGTGCTGATCGCCGCCACGCCAAAAGACGGCATGGGCCGTGTCGGCAAGGGCCGCCGCATCGCCATCCTCGGCGATATGCTGGAACTCGGCCCCACCGAAATCGCTTTGCACGAAGCCGTGGCCCGGCACCCGCATCTGAACAAAATCGACCTGATCCACTGCGTCGGTCCCCGGATGAAATCGCTCTGGCTAAAACTTCCCCGCGCCCAACGCGGCGAATGGGTGAGCGACGCCCGTGACCTTGCCGCCCGCCCGCGCAGCCTGATTGACGCAGGGGATATTCTGCTGGTGAAGGGTTCCAAGGGCATAAAAGTCAGCCTGATCGTTGACGCCCTGCGCAAATTGGGGCACCCAGCGCCCGACACAAAGCAATGAGGCGCGGGATCATGCCGTCCCCCCGTGCAACAAAGAGAAGCGTAATGCTCTCACAACAAGGAGAAGCGTAATGCTATTTTGGCTCACCGAGTTTTCGGATGGCGGCGACGTCTTCAACCTGTTTCGCTACATCACCTTCCGCGCGGGCTGCGCCTTTGCCACCGCGCTGATTTTCGGCTTCATCTTTGGCCGCCCGCTGATCGACCTGCTGCGCCGCAAGCAGGGCAAGGGCCAACCGATCCGCGATGACGGGCCGCAAAGCCATTTCATCAAGGCGGGCACCCCCACCATGGGCGGTCTCTTGATCCTGTCGGCGCTGATGGTGTCGACCCTGATGTGGGCGCGGCTCGATAACCCCTACGTCTGGATCGTGGTGCTGGTCACTTTGGCCTTCGGGCTGATCGGCTTTGCCGACGATTACGCCAAAGTCACCAAGCAAAACACCAAAGGCGTCTCAAGCCGGGTGCGGATGCTCGCCGGCCTCGCCATCGCCGCGATGGCCACCTATGCAGCTTCGAGCTTCCATCCGCCCGAACTCACCAACCATCTGGCGCTGCCTTTCTTCAAAAACGTGCTGCTGGACTTCGGCGTGTTCTTCATTCCGTTCGGCATGATCGTGATCGTCGGCGCGGCCAATGCGGTGAACCTGACCGATGGACTCGATGGCCTTGCCATCATGCCGGTGATGATCGCGGGCGGTACTTTGGGCGTGATCTCCTATATCGTCGGTAACTTCAATTTCTCCGAATACTTGGGCGTGCATTTCGTGCCCGGGACCGGGGAGCTGTTGGTTTTCGCCGCGGCTTTGTTCGGCGGCGGCCTGGGTTTTCTGTGGTATAACGCCCCCCCGGCGGCAGTGTTCATGGGGGACACCGGGTCATTGGCCTTGGGCGGCGCTCTGGGCGCCATCGCCGTCTGCACCAAACACGAAATCGTCCTCGCCATCGTTGGCGGTCTGTTCGTGGTCGAGGCGCTGAGCGTCATCATCCAGGTGCTCTACTTCAAACGCACCGGCAAGCGGGTGTTCCTGATGGCCCCGATCCACCACCATTTTGAGAAAAAGGGCTGGGCCGAGCCGCAAATCGTCATCCGCTTCTGGATCATCAGCCTGATCCTCGCGATGATTGGCCTCGCGACGCTGAAAGTGCGCTGAGGCGCAGCAAAACGCCCGGTGCGGTTCGCGCTGGGCATGAGTTTGACTCAAACAAGATTAAAATTTGCGTCCCGCCCCGGCGGCCTCGCCCCTGCGGGTCTTGGCCGCTGGTTGGGTTTCATACTGGTAAAAATATCCCCGCCGGAGGCTTCCGACATCAGCGACGGAAGCCTCCGGCGGGGATATTTAGAAAACAGATGAAACAGGCAGAGCGTGCGGGTTTACGACCCCGGCAGCAGGTTGAACAGGCTGCGGTCGCCAAACATCAACCCCGAGTTCGTGCCGAAGTTATAGGTCGCCCCGATCTTGGCATAGGTTTCCGAGCCAGCATCGGTGTTCAACGCCCCCAGTTCGGCAAACATTTTCGAACTTTCGCCCAACCCGAACGAACCGCGCACCCCATAGCGGGTCAGCGAGGTGCCCTCAAACGAGCCGTGATCCAGCGAACCGCCAACGCCGACGCCATTGCCCATCACCATGCCGCCGCTGACGCCCAGTACCGTGCCGCTGCCGCCATCATCCTCGGCATGCGCGACATAGCCCTGCACGCCGCCGCTGCCAAAGTTCTGCGCCGCCTCAAGCCCGTAAACATCAGTGCGCCCGCCATTCACCGCATCCATGCCGTAGAACGCACCAAACGCCGTGCTGTCACCCAGCTTATAGGTGCCATGGGTGACGAAATTCGTCGCGGTCTCATCGGCGAAGTTCAGCAGGTTGACGCCCAGATCCATCTGCATGCCGAACTGCGGCCCAAACGCCAATTCCACCGAGCCGCTGATATTGGTCTTGGCGACCGAGAAATCATCGGTAAACCCCGATTGCGACAGCTTGACCTGCCCGCCGGTCATCTCGGCTTGGGCGGCTGAGCCAGCCAGAACAAGGCTGAACACGGCAAGGATGTGCTTGCGAAGAACCTGCATAATGGTCACTTTCTTATTTTTGACTGCTTCGGTTCAGCATAGAGGCATGGCCTCAGCGTCACCAGCTGTGACGGGCGGACACCTTGCAGTGGCGCGATAGTGTTGCGGTGGGGACTCACCTCAGACGCCTTTGCCAATCGTAGGGCGGGGTTCACCCCGCCACGCCGGGAAAACCCTAACAACCTCTTAACGCCCCACCCCTAACCCCTTGATAAATCATACCCCGCCCCCCTGTCCACGCGTGGACAGATGCCGCCTTGCCCCGCCCCCCCCGCTCGGGGCATTGTCTGGGCCAGATAAAACCGGAGGCTGCGATGATTCCCGTAAAAGGCTATGAGGGCCGAAAAGTGGCCGTGCTGGGTCTGGGCCGGTCCGGCCTTGCCACCGCCCGCGCCCTTCAGGCTGGAGGGGCCGAGGCCCTGATCTGGGACGACAGCCCCGAGGCCCGTTTGAAAGCCGAGGCCGAGGGTTTCACCTGCACCGACCTGACCCGGGCCGGGGCCTTTGACGGCGTCGTGGCCCTGATCACCTCGCCCGGCATCCCGCATCTTTACCCCACCCCGAACAAGGTCATCGCCCGCGCTTTAGAGGCCGGGGTGCCGCTGGACAACGATATCGGCCTGTTCTTCCGCAGCTTTGCAGGACCCGAGTGGGACGACTTCGACCTCACCCCCCGGGTGATCTGTGTGACCGGATCGAACGGCAAATCCACCACCACGGCGCTGATCCATCATATTCTGGATGTGGCAGGACGGGCCACCCAAATGGCGGGCAATATCGGCCGTGGCGTGCTGGATATCGACCCCGCGCAGGATGGCGAGGTGGTGGTGCTGGAACTGTCCAGCTATCAAACCGACCTCGCCCGCAGCCTGACGCCGGATGTCGCGGTGTTCACCAATCTCTCGCCGGATCATCTGGACCGCCACGCCGGGATGGGCGGCTATTTCGCGGCGAAGCGGCGGTTGTTTTCTGAAGGCGGGCCGGACCGGGCGGTGATTGGGGTGGATGAGGTCGAGGGGCGGTTTCTGGCCAATCAGATGGCGGAGGGGCCGCAGGATGATCGGGTGATCCGGATTTCCTCGGGGCAGAAGCTGGAGGGCTTCGGCTGGGCGGTGTTCGCCCGCAAGGGGTTTCTCGCGGAATGGCGGCGCGGCAAGCAGGTGGCCTCGATGGATCTGCGCGAGGTGGCGGGGCTGCCGGGGGCGCATAATCATCAGAATGCTTGTGCTGCCTATGCGGCCTGTCGCAGCCTTGGGATCGGGCCGAAGCTGATCGAAACCGCGTTTCATTCCTTTGCGGGATTGCCGCATCGCAGTCAGGTGGTGGGGGAAAAGGCGGGGGTGCGGTTTATCAATGACAGCAAGGCCACCAATGTCGATGCTGCTGCCAAGGCGTTGCAGGCGTTTGCGAAGATCCGCTGGATTGCGGGCGGGATGGGTAAGGAAGGCGGGATTTCCGCCCTTGCGCCGCATCTGGGATCGGTGGTGAAGGCTTATCTGATCGGCCATTCGGCGCGCGATTTTGCGCTGGAATTGGGCGACACCGCCTATGAGATTTGCGAGACGATGGAGCGGGCGGTTTCGCGGGCGGTTGAGGAGGCTGTGGCGGGGGAGGTGGTATTGCTGGCCCCGGCGGCGGCCTCGTTTGATCAGTATCCGAATTTTGAGGTGCGGGGCGATGATTTTGCCGCGCGGGTGAAGGCTTTGCTGGGGTGAAAGGGGGTGGTCCCAACTCGGGACCATTTTTATTTCATTTTGGTTCAAGTGGTTATGGGGCGGTGTTTAGGAAGTCTTAACCTTTCTGCGGATTTGCTCTTTTTGAAATACTCAGCCCGCAATGCCGGGCATTGCGGGTAGCCGGAGGCTTCCGTGGCTGGCCACAGGTGCCTCCGGCGGGGATATTTGAGCAGAG
Source organism: uncultured Cypionkella sp. (assembly GCA_964387655.1). Taxonomy (GTDB): domain Bacteria; phylum Pseudomonadota; class Alphaproteobacteria; order Rhodobacterales; family Rhodobacteraceae; genus Cypionkella. The sequence continues at coordinate 11,817 of CAYLYV010000017.1, forward strand.
AGGATGACCTTAAGCGGATGGTTCTGCGGTTGCGCGGTTTGTTTACAGCCTGCGGAAGGTTGGCACCGGGCCGGAGTTGTCGAAAAATGGCACGCCGGGCTGGGCATGGCCGTTGAGCAGGGCGGTGACTTCAGCCAGCACGACTTCGGTGATGAAGGGCAAATCGAGGGCGCGGGCTTGGGTGAGGCCGATCCAGTGCAAGTGAGAGAGTTCGGTCAGGGTGTCGGAGAAGGTTTCGGTGTCGCCCTGCACCCCTGCGGCGGAGGTCAGGAAAAAGCGGGCGTCGAAGCGGCGGGAGCGGCCCGGTGGGGTGATGGCGCGGAACATGAATCGCAGGGTGCCGGGGGCAGGATCGGGCAGCGAAAGCCCGGTTTCCTCGGTCAGTTCGCGCAGGGCTGCGGTGGCGAGGGTGCCGGGCGTAGGGGCATCCGTGGGGCAGCTTAGGGTCAAGCGGTGGGCGCAATCAGCGGTGAGGCCGGGCAGCGCATCGGTGGCATCCTCGGCATCGACGCCGCCACCGGGGAAGACATATTTCGAGGGCATGAAGGCGGCGGCGTGGCCGCGCTGGCCCATCAGCACCTCAAACCCCGCGCCCGCAGGCCGCCACAGCACGATGGTGGCGGCGGGGCGGATCATCTCGGCTGCGGCGCTGCTCACAACTGCTCGGGCGTGGCGGTAGCGGTGGCGATGGTGCGGCCAAAGCCGTGCATCCGTTTGGCCCATTGCAGCCCGACCATAGCCCCCTTCAGACGCGGCAGCAGGTAGAGCGATAGCGCCACGGTGCCGATCGAGAAGATGGTGAACAGAGTGATGGGTTCGGGACGGTATTTCCCGAAGACAAACATCAGGATCGGGGCGAGCACATGGCCGACGATCATAATGGTCATATAAGCCGGGCCATCATCGGCGCGTTGTGCGGTGAAATCTTCGGAACACACCGGGCAGCTTTCGCGCACCTTCAGATAGCCTTTCAGCAAGGGTCCCGCGCCACAGTTCGGGCAGCGCCGCGCCCAGCCTCTGCGCATGGCGGGCCAGGTCGGACGCTCGGCGAAGGCGTCGTGATCATGAGTTGGAAGATCATGGGCAAGGTGCAGGGCGGCGTCGGTCATCGGAAAATCCTGAATGCGAGAGGCATGTTCTAGCCGATGTGGGGACGAAAGTTGAGAGGTTACACGGGGGGGTGGTGCTTTGTCGCAAGCAGGGCTGAAAAAATCCAGCAAGGCTGCGCGACGGAAAGCGAAAGTTGCGGCGTTTATCTGGCTATGAACGCCCTGGCAGAGGCTGCGGCGAGCTTGAGGAGAACAGCATGCTTAACAGCAAAACGGCTATCAACGGCAAATTGGCACGCTACAGCAAACTGGCGGGCAATCCGAAACTGGCGGGGTCAGCCTTGATTCTGGTGGCGGCTTTGATGGGCGCTGCGGCCTATGCGCAGGACGCCACGCCGCCGAAACCGCCGCATGGCGGGTTCGATTTCGCCACTTTGGACGCGGACAAAGACGGTAAAGTGACCAAGGCCGAGGTCGAGGCGTTCCGCGCCGCCAAGGTCAAGGCGATGGATGCCAATGCTGACGGCAAAATCTCGGCGGATGAGCTGGCGGCACCTCGGATTGCAGCTTCGAGTGATCGGATCAAGGCGCGCTCGGCGGAGATGGTGCAGAAGATGGACTCGGACGGCGACGGGCTGTTGAGCGCAGCCGAGATGGCGACGCGTCCGGGACCGGAGAGGCTGTTTGACCGGATCGACGCCAATGCGGACGGGGCTGTGACCCAAGATGAGGTCGATGCGGCGCGCAAGGCGATGCATGAGAAGCATGGCAAGGGTAAGCACGGCAAGCACCGCCCGCCGATGATGGATGAGATGATGGATGACATGATGGGCGGCCCGGATGAAGGCCATGACCCGGCGAACTGATCAAAGCTGATCTGATGCTCTGATCTGGGTTAGGCTTCATCATCCCCAGAGGCTTTGGCCGGGATCGGGGCGTCAGGGATTGGGGTTTGCGGCGGTTGTCGCATACCCCAATCCGCAGCGAAAGACGGATTTGATGCAAAACATTGCCAGCCCGGAGCAAGCCGGGTAAGCCCGATCACAGGATGACAATGCCGCGCGATACCCTTGCAGACTTGGCTGATGAGGCGCTGGTGGTGCTTTATGCCCATGGCGACCCTGATGCGGCGCGTCTGCTGACGCGGCGGCTGTTGCCACGGGTTTTGGGCTATGCCGGGCGAATGCTGGCGGATCGGGCTGAGGCCGAAGATGTGGCGCAGGAAGCCATGCTGCGGCTGTGGAAAGTGGCACCAGAGTGGCGGCAGGGTGAGGCCAAGGTCTCGACCTGGATTTTCCGCGTGGTGGCCAATCTGTGTACGGATCGTCTGCGGGCGCGCAGGCGGCGGCGGGCCGAGGCGCTGGATGATGTGGCCGAGCCTGCGGATGGGGCATTGAGTGTTGTGGCCGGGATGATCGAGGCGGACCGGATGGCGGCGCTGGATCTGGCTTTGGCGGCTTTGCCCGAGCGGCAGCGGGAAGCGGTGGTGTTGCGGCATATCGAGGGGTTCAGTAACCCGGAAATTGCCGAGATCTTGCAGATTGGCGTGGAAGCGGTGGAAAGTCTGACGGCGCGGGGCAAGCGGGCACTGGCCGCACTTTTGTCGGGGCAGCGGGCAGCTTTGGGCTATGAGGAGGCGGAATGATGGATGATCTTGACGATCTTTTGGCCGGGGCAGCGCGGGCGTCGATGCAGCCGTCGGATGCGCTGATGGCGCGGGTTTTGGCGGATGCGGCGGCGTTGCAAGTGCAGGTGCGCCCTGCGGTGATGGTTGCGGTGCCGCGTGCCGGGTGGCTGGCGGGGCTGGCGGCGCTGTTTGGTGGGGCGGGGTCTTTGGTGGGGGTCGGTTCGGCGGCGGTGGTGGGGTTGTTTTTCGGCTTTGTGCAGCCCGATGGTATGGGTGCGGTTGCGGATATGTGGGCGGGGAATGCGGTGGATCAGGTCGATCTGATGCCGCAGCTCGATGTGCTTTTGGCAGAGGAATAGGTGATGAGCGAAGCGGCTGTGGGGAAAGCACCGGGTAAGGGGGTGCGGATTGCGCTAGCGGTCTCGGTGGCGCTGAACCTGGCCGTGGCGGGGCTGTTTGCGGGCTCGTTTCTGAAGGATCACGAGGATGGCGGGCCGCGCGGGGTGCGCGAGATCGGGTTTGGGCCGTTTTCTGAGGCGCTGAGCCGGGATGATCGCAAGGCGTTGCGGCGCGCGCTGCTGGCGCGGATGCCCGAGATGCGGCAGGCGCGGCAAGAGGCGGCGCAGGATGCGCAGACCTTGCTGGGCGTGTTGCGGGCGGAGCCGTTTGATCCGGGCCAGCTTACGGCGGTGCTGGAGACGCAACGGGTGCGGATGGCGGGGCGGTTTGAGGTCGGGCAGGGCTTGATGCGCGATCTGCTGGTGGCGATGACGCCCGAGGCGCGGCGGGCGTTTGCGGATCGGCTGGAGAAGCGCTTGCAGGGCGGCAAGGGCGGGCCGGATAAGTTTGGCGATGAGGGGCCACCGCCGAAGCCTTAGGGATTTTCAGGATGTAGGGGGGGCCGGGGCAATGCCTCGGCCTTTGTTATGCGGCGGTGCGGCTGATGGTGACTTGGTTGCGGCCTGCCGATTTGGCGTAAAGAAGCGCGCGGTCGGCGCGGGCGATTAGGTCGGACAGGGTGTCTTTGACGCAAGGAGCGGCCGCATCGGCGGAGGTGGCAAGGCCGATGGAGACGGTGACCCGCAGGGTGGCAAAATCGCTGATCCGCACCGGGGTTTCCTCAATCGCGTGGCAGAGGCGTTCGGCGATGCTGCGGGCCTCAGAGAGCGAGGTTTCTGGCAAAGCGATCAGGAATTCTTCGCCGCCGATGCGGGCCAGCAGATCGCCCAACCGCAGATTGCGGTTCAGCCTTTCGGCCACTTCAATCAGCACGGCGTCGCCTGCGGCATGGCCCCAGCGGTCGTTCACCGATTTGAAGCGATCGAGATCGACCACCATGACGGCAAATTCCTGCCCCGAGCGGCGGGAAATATCGGCGATGGCGGCGAGTTGCGCCATGCCGTAGCGGCGGTTGTGCAGGCCGGTCAGGCTGTCAATCATCGCCAAGCGCAAACCGTCTTGCACCGAAGCGCGCATGCCATCCGCCGCGCGTTTGCGCACGAGCAACCGGGCCAGACGCAGCGCGAGTTCTTCGGCGGGGATGTCAGTTGCCACAAGATCATGCGCGCCAAGATCAAACGCCACAGCCGAGCCGATGGCGGCACCAAGCCCCGATTGCACGCAAAACGCGGCATGGCGGGTGTGGGTGCGCGAGCGCAGGTCTGACATCAGCCGCAAACCAGAACCCGGACCGTTGAAATCGGATTCGATCAGGAACACATCCGGCGTGATGCCGGAGTTGATGCCTTCGGTCACCGCCTCTTCTGCCGACATGGCGAGCACGCGGTCGGCCAGATGCGGAGCCATGTCGCGGCGCAGTTTCAGCGCCACTTCGCTGCGCTGGGTGATCAGGGCGATCACGCCGGGCTGATAAAACGTCGCCGGGGCTTCGGCCAGACCTAGCATGGCGATGCCGTCGTGATGCGAGGAGAAACCTTCCACCTCATCCCGCGCACGCATGAAGCTGCGGATGCGCGCGAGAAGGCTTTGATCATCCAGCGGCTTTTGCAGGAAATCATCGGCCCCGGCGCGAAAGGCGGCGCAGCGGGCTTTCGCATCTAGAACGGGTGAGCAGATTACAATCGGCACATGCTGCAGCGCGGGTTCCGCCCGCAATCGTTCCAGCAGTTGCACCCCCGGCATGTCGGGCAGGGTGAGTTCCAGCAGGATCAGATCGGGCGCTTCGGTTAGGGCAAGCTGCAGACCATTGGCAGCATCGGCCGCCAAAAGCGGGGTATAGCCAGCCGCCGTCAGCCTGACCTTCATGACGATGCGATTTGTCGCAACATCGTCTACGATGAGTATCTTGCCGACCATTGTCGAAACGCCTGCTTTGAGTATTAAGCTTGTGTTTCCAGTGTGCCGCCGAAAGGGTTAATAAATCCTTTCCAAATCCAATATTTCAGATACGCAATTTCAGCGTGACCTGCGCAAAACTTAAGGAAAACGGCATGAATAGGCGGGAATCTGCTGAAACTCTGGCATTGCAGGCCTTTGCTTGGCTTTTGGCGCAAGATGATTTGGTGGGCATCTTTCTTAACGCGACCGGGGCCGGGCAGGGCGATTTGGCAACGCTGACCGGCGATCCGGTGTTTCTGGGCGCGGTGCTGGATTTTCTGATGGAGGATGATTCGCGGGTGATCGGCTTCTGCGATGCCGCAGGCCTGGCCTATACGGCGGTGATGCAGGCACGGGCGGCGCTGCCGGGGGGCGAATTGCCGAACTGGACCTGATTGCGTTTTTGGGATCAAGGCTTCAGGGTGCGGCCAAAACGAAGCCCCGGTCAGGAAGCTGACCCAATGGAGACTGGCATGATTGAGGCGCTGATTTTCGACAAGGACGGCACGCTGTTTGATTTCCGGCTGAGCTGGGGGGCGTGGACTCGCAATCTGTTGGCTGAGCTGGGTGATGCCGATGGGCGGTTGGCCTCGGTTTTGGGCTATGATGCGGCGCGCAATGACTTTGCTGCCGACAGCCCGGTGATTGCGATGACCACGCCCGAGATCGCCGATATTCTGTTGCCGCATTTGCCGGGGATGCGGTTGGAGGAATTGTTGGAGCGGATGAACCAGTTGGCGGCGGATGCGCCGATGGTACCAGCGGTGGATTTGCCTGCGGTGCTGGGGGCTTTGCGGGCGCGGGGGCTGAAGTTGGGCTTGGCGACCAATGATACGGAAGTGCCCGCGCGGCGGCATTTGGCCGGGGCCGGGGTGTTGGAACTGTTTGATTTTGTGGTCGGCTGCGATTCCGGCTTTGGCGGCAAGCCCGCGCCGGGGCAACTTCTGGCCTTCGTTGCGCAATGCGGGCTGACGCCGGGTCGGGTTGCCATGGTGGGCGACAGTTTGCATGATCTGGATGCGGGGCGGGCGGCTGGCATGAAGGCGGTGGCGGTGCTGACCGGGATCGCTGTGCGTGCCGATCTGGAGGCGCATGCCGATGTGGTTTTGACCAATATCAGCAGTTTGGCGGGCTGGATTGACGGTTTGGCTGCGGCTTAACCGGATCAGCGGACAAAAACGACACGTTTGCGTCGGGAACGTGGTGCGCTAAGGCGCTGCGTTTCGTTCATCTTAGGCACCAGCAGCGGCCACGGTTGTGGCCGCCAGAATGGAGACGCCAGATGAGCGATGACGCAAGCCGCAAACGCATCCGTGCCGGGGGCCGGGCGGGCAACAAAAGCCGGGCGGGCTCGGCGGTGATTGACCAGATGCCGTGGCGGATTCCGGTGAATACGGATCGCCCGATTGAGCCTTTGGACGCAGATGGCGTGCAGGCGATACATAAAGCGACGATGCGGATTTTGAAGGAAATCGGCATCGAGTTTCTGAACCCCGAAGCGGTGGCTTACCTCAAGCAGGCTGGCTGCGTGGTGAACGGCACCAACGTCAAGATGGACGAAGATTTCGTGATGGAGATGCTGGGCCATGCGCCGGAAAGCTTCACCATCACGCCGCGCAACCCTGAGCGGGAATTGATCATGGGCGGCAAGCATATGCTGTTTGTGAATGTATCCTCGCCTCCGAACGCTTGGGATTTGGAGCGTGGCAAGCGGACGGGGGATTTTGAAACCTTCAAAGAATTCATGAAGTTGACGCAGTATTTCAACTGCATCCACGTGGCGGGCGGCTATCCGGTGGAACCGGTGGATATTCACGCCTCGGTGCGGCATCTGGACTGTTTGTATGAAAAGCTGACGCTGACGGATAAGGTGGTGCACGCTTATTCGCTGGGCGCGGAACGGGTCGAGGATGTGATGGAGATGGTCCGCATCGCGGGCGGCCTGAGCCACGATGAATTCGACGCCAAGCCCCGGATGTATACCAACATCAACTCGGTCTCGCCGTTGCAGCATGATTATCCGATGCTGGACGGCGCGATGCGGTTGGCGAAACGCGGGCAACCCGTGGTGATCACGCCGTTTACTCTGGCAGGGGCGATGGCGCCGGTGACGATGTCGGGGGCGGTGTCGCTGTCTTTGGCGGAGGGTTTGGCCGGGGTGGCCCTGCTGCAATATATCAATCCGGGCTGTCCGGTGGCTTTGGGCACGTTCACCTCGAACGTCGATATGAAATCGGGCGCGCCGGCGTTTGGCACGCCGGAATATATGCGCGCGACGCAGATGACCGGGCAGTTGGTGCGGCATTACAAGCTGCCGTTGCGCTCGTCGGGCACCTGTGCGGCCAACGTGCCGGATGGGCAGGCGATGTGGGAGACCTCAAACAGCCTGTGGGCGGCGGTGCAATCGCGCACCAACATGGTCTACCACGCGGCGGGTTGGCTGGAGGGCGGGCTGATCGCCAGCCCCGAAAAGTTCATCATGGACTGCGAAGTGTTGCAGATGATCCAGCGCTATTTTGAGGATTCCGTGGTGGCGGTGACGCCGGATGATCTGGCGTTTGAGGCGATCAAGGCGGTGGGGCCGGGCGGGCATTATTTTGGCTGCCAGCACACGCAAGACCGCTATGCCACGGCATTTTACGCGCCGATCGTGTCGGACTGGCGCAACTATGAGGCGTGGCAGCAGGATGGCTCGATCTGGACGGTGGAGCGGGCGCACCGGATCTACAAGCAGATCATCGCGGAATTTGAAGCACCCGAGATGAACGGCAATGATCAGGAAGCACTGCGGCAGTTCGTGGCCAAGCGCAAGCAAGAGGGCGGCGCGCCTACCGATTTCTGATTGCTGGCAAAGGGTTAGATGGGGCCTGTGCGGATTTCCGCGCGGGCCCTTTGGCATTTTGGGCGCAAGCTTGTTTGGCGGGTGAAATCGGGGAATATCGCGTTGTCCTTGCGGCGATTTGGTAATTGTTAACGCCCTGCGCTTAAACTCGGGGAGAATCATTTTGCGAGTGTTCCGATGCACGGCCTGATCAACCGCTCGATCCAGTGTTTTCTGCGCGACACCTATGGGGGTGCCAGCTGGTCCGCGATTGCGCGCGCGGCGGGCTTAGGTTTTGACAATTTTGAGCCGCTGTTGATCTATGATACGGCGCTGACCGAAGCCGTGATTGAGGCTGCCGCGCGGCATTTGCAGCGCCCGCGCGAGACGGTATTGGAGGATTTGGGCACCTATCTGGTGTCACACCCCAATCTGGAAGCTTTGCGACGGCTGTTGCGCTTTGGCGGGGTGAGTTTTCAGGATTTTCTGCACTCGATGGAAGATTTGCCGGAACATGGTCGCTTGGGCCTGCCCGATCTGGAAGTGCCTGAGTTCACTTTGACGGATCAGGGCGAGGGGCGGTTTTTGCTGTATGTGTCGCGGCTGATAGAGGGCGTGGGGCATGTCACTGTCGGGCTGCTGCGGGCGATGGCGGATGATTATGGTGCGCTGGTGGTGCTGGACCATGCGGGCGTTGAGGCGGGGCGGGAGGTGGTGGCTGTGCATCTGCTGGACCACGCTTTTGCAGAGGGGCGGCGGTTTGAGCTTGCCATGCCGGGGGCTTAGGTGATGCCGGGGGCTGCATTAAACAAAGCGGCACTGTCGCGGTTGATGCCAATGCATGTTGGACTGAATGCGGCGGGCAAGATCACCTCGATGGGGCCGACTTTGGCCAAGCTGATTGTGGGGCCGCTGCCGTTGGGGGTGGGGTTTCTGAAGGTGTTTGCGGTGCGCAGGCCAGCGGGCATCGCTTCGATGGAGGATCTGCGGGCGCGGGCCGGGGTACGGCTGCATGTCGATCTGCGCGGCAAGGGCGATACATTTCGTGGGCTTGCGATGCCGACCGAAGACGGCGGGATGCTGTTGAACCTGTCGTTTGGCATCCGGTTGATAGAGGCGGTGCGGCACCATGCACTGACCGATGCCGATTTTGCCGCGACCGATATGGCGGTGGAAATGCTGTATCTGGTTGAGGTCAAGCAGGCGGTGATGACGGAATTGCGGCGGCTGAACCTTAGCCTTTTGGGCGCGAAGGCGACGGCGGAGGAACAGGCGCTGACCGACACGTTGACCGGGTTGCGTAATCGGCGGGCGCTGGAGGTGTCGTTACCCGCGTTGATCGGGCAGGGCGTGGCGTTTGGCCTGATGCATATTGATCTGGATTACTTCAAGCAGGTGAATGACAGCTTGGGCCATGCGGCGGGGGATGTCGTGCTGCGCGAAGTGGCAAAAGCGCTGGTGGTGGAAACACGGGCCTCGGACATGGTGGCACGGGTGGGCGGCGATGAATTTGTGGTGCTGCTGCCGGGGTTGTCGGATGCGACGCGACTGAAGCAGATCGCGCGGCGCATCATTGATCGTTTGACGCAACCGATTGATTTTGAAGGCACGCCGTGCCGAATTTCAGCCTCGATCGGGCTGACGATCTCGACAGTGTATGATCCGCCCGAGGCCGAGCGGATGCTGAGCGATGCCGATGCGGCCACCTATGCCTCAAAGCGGGCGGGGCGGGCGCAGGCGCAGTTTTATCAGCCGACGGGCGATGATCTGCTGTCGGCTTGAGGGTGTTCTGGCGATCAGACCGCCAGAAACTCTTTGACGAAAGCGGTGGCGGGGCGGGCGCGGATGTCTTGCGGGCGGCCGATTTGTTCGATGCGGCCCATCGACATCACGACGACCAGATCGGCGAGTTCCATCGCCTCGTCTTGGTCATGGGTTACGAAAATAGTGGTCAACCCGGTGGTGTCGTGGATTTCACGCAGACCGGCGCGGAGTTCCTTGCGCACGCGTGCGTCTAGCGCGCCGAAGGGCTCGTCGAGCAGAAGCATCCGGGGTTCAATCGCCAAGGCGCGGGCGAGGGCGACGCGTTGGCGTTGGCCGCCGGAAAGCTGGCTGGGGTAGCGCGCGCCGATGTCGGGCAGCTGGATCAGCTCCAGCAGTTTGGTGACGCGGCGGGCGATTTCGGCCTTGGCGGGGCGTCCGGCCCGTGGGCGGGCGCGCAACCCGTAGGCGATGTTCTCAAACACCGTCATATGGCGGAACAAAGCGTAGGATTGGAACACGAAGCCCGCGCGCCGGTCTTGCACCGTCAGGTTGGTGGCGTCGGAGGCGTCAAACAAAACCCGGCCTGCGGTGGGGAATTCGAGGCCACCGAGGATGCGCAGCAGGGTGGTTTTGCCAGACCCCGAAGGGCCTAAGAGTGCCACCAAAGCGCCCGAGGGAATGGAGAGCGAGACGGGATGCAGGGCTGCCGTCGCGCCGAACTCTTTGGAAATCTGATCAATTTCGATTTGCATGGGCGGGCCTTTCAGGGGCGGGTTGCTGCGGCAAGCTGATCGGCAAAGCGCCATTCCAGCAGGGTTTTCAGGGTGAGGGTCAGCAGGGCCAACAAGGCCAGCACGGCGGCGAGGCTGAAGGCTGCGACCGAGAGGTATTCGTTATAGAGCATCTCGATGGTGATCGGCATGGTGGCGGTTTGGCCACGGATTTTGCCGGACACCACCGCGACCGCACCGAATTCGCCCATGGCGCGGGCGTTGCACAGCAGCACGCCGTAGAGCAGCGCCCAGCGGATGTTGGGTAAGGTGACGGTGAAGAAAATACGCCAGCCGGAGGCCCCGAGGGTGAGGGCGGCTTCCTCCTCGGCCTTGCCTTGCTCGATCATCACCGGGATGAGTTCGCGCGCGACGAAGGGGAAGGTGACGAACATCGAGGCGAGGATGATCGAGGGCAAAGCGAAGACGATGGGGTAACCGTGGGCGACCATCCAGCCGCCGACGGCGGTGTTGGCGCCGAAGGTCAGCACGAGGCAGAGGCCCGCGACAACCGGAGAGACCGAGAACGGCAGGTCGATCAGGGTGATCAGCAGGGCTTTGCCACGAAAGTCGTATTTGGTGATGAACCACGCCGCCGCGATGCCGAAGACGGCGTTCAACGGCACGGCCACGGCGGCGACGATCAAGGTGAGTTTGATCGCCGAAGATGCCTCGGGGTTGGCGAGGGATTTGACGGCCTCGATCGCACCTTTCGACAGGGCTTCGGCGAAGACGGCGACGAGGGGGGCGAACAGCAGGACGGCGAGGAACAGCACGATCACGGCGATCAGGCCGAAGCGAAAGCCGGGGGATTCGGTGGTGACGGATTTGTGGCTGGGGCGCGGTTGCGGCCAGTGGTGGGTGGGGGTTTCAGACATAGCCAATCCTCCGGCGGCTGAGAACTTGGATGGCGTTGATCAGCAAGAGCATCGCGAAGGAAATCAACAGCATGGCGATGCCGATGGCGGTGGCGCCGGTGTAGTTGAATTCTTCGAGTTTGATGACGATCAACAAGGGCGCGATCTCGGTTTTCAACGGGATGTTGCCTGCGATGAAGATCACCGAGCCGTATTCGCCCACCGCGCGCGCCAGTGACAGCGCAAAGCCTGTCATCGCGGCGGGGGCGAGCATCGGCAGGACCACGCGGCGCAGGGTATAGGCGCGGGTGGCTCCGAGAGTGGCGGAGGCTTCTTCAACCTCACGCTCGATTTCCTCGACCACGGGCTGCACGGTGCGGGTGACGAAGGGCAGGCCGACGAAGATGAGCGCGATCAGGATGCCCCATTGGGTGTAGGCGATCTTGAAGCCGAGGTCTTTGGCGATGGAACCGAAGGCCCCGTTCGGGGCGTAGAGGGCGGTCAAAGCGATGCCTGCGACGGCGGTGGGCAGCGCGAAGGGCAGGTCAACGGCGGCGTCCAGCAGGCGGCGACCGGGGAAGCGGTAGCGCACCAGAACCCAGGCGAGGGCGACGCCGAACACAAGGTTGATCAGGGCTGCAAAGAGCGACAGCCGAAAGGACAGGAACAAAGCGCCCCAGATGCGCGGGGTGTTCACCTCGGTCCACAGCGCCGGAAAACCGGCAGTGGCGCCCTTCAAAAGAAGGGCGCCGATGGGCAGCAAGACCACCAGTGACAGCAGGGTGAGGGTGATCCCGGCACTGAGTGCCATGCCGGGAAGTGGCGAGCGGTTGATCAGCGGTCTGCTCATGGGGCGTTACTTCGCGGTGTAGATTTGGTCGAAGGTGCCGCCATCGGCGAAGTGGGTTTTCTGTGCCTCGGCCCAGCCGCCGAAATGGGCGATATCGACCAGTTCAAGTTTCGGGAAGCGGGCCACGTCAGCCGGATCGGCTTTCGAGGTATCCCAGCCACGGTAGTAGTCTTTGAAGATAATGGCTTGGGCCTCGGGAGTGTAAAGGAAGTTCAGGTAAGCCTCGGCCAGTTTACGCTGATCGTCATTGTGGATATTGGCCTCAACAAGCGCGACGGGTGGCTCGGCAAGGATCGAGAGCGACGGCACAACGATGTCAAACTGATCGGCACCGAGTTCTTTTTCGGCCAGATAGGCTTCGTTTTCCCATGCCAACAGCACGTCACCGATACCGCGCTGGGCGAAGGTGGTGGTGGCGTCGCGCGCACCTTTGTCCAGCACGGGCACATGTTCCAGCAGGGTTTTGACAAAGGCTTGCGGATCTTTGCCATTCTTTTCCGCCCAAGCCCAAGCGGCGAGGTAATTCCAGCGCGCACCGCCCGAGGTTTTCGGGTTCGGCGTGATGACTTCGACGCCCTCATTCACCAGATCGCCCCAGTCTTTGATGCCCTTCGGATTGCCTTCGCGGACGAGGAACACGATGGTCGAGGTATAGGGTGAGGAGTTGTGCGGGAGTTTCGATTGCCAATCGGCGGGCAGTTTGCCTTCCTTGGCGATTTTGTCGATGTCGGCGGCGAGGGCCAAAGTGACGACCTGCGCATCCAGACCTTCGATCACGGCGCGGGCTTGCGCGCCGGAGCCGCCGTGGCTGGCCTCAATCGTCGGGGCCGGGTTGCCTGCGGCGGTGTAGCTTTCGATGAAGGCGGCGTTCAGGTCTTTGTAAAGCTCGCGCGTCGGGTCGTAGCTGACGTTCAGCAGCGTGTCGGCGTGGAGTTCTTGGACAGCCGAGAAGCTGAGATACAGCGCCGAAAGCGCGATCAGCGCGGCTTTGCCGAGCCAGTTTTCGCGCACCGGGAAGCCGGTGAAATCGCGCTCACCCGTGGTGATGGTGACGCGGCCGTCGGGGTGGCGCTGGGTGAGGGTGCCTTGGACGGTCGGCTTTTTGGCGGCAGAGATCGGGCCTGCAAGGGTGATGGTGGTCAGCATTGGTTTCTCCTGCGGAAGGGCGTGGCGTTTGGCCGGGAAGGGAAGGGCGGGGATGAACCCGAGAATGGGGGCGGTCATCGCGCAAAGGCGTCCAACGGCTCGATACGGGTTTCCCACAGGCGGGCGTCGCGGCCATCGAGCAATTCTTGCACCGCAGATTGCGGATCGCGGGTGAAGCGGACCAGCGGGCTGCCCGAGACGCGATGGGCGCGTCCGGTGCGGCGGTCGATCAGAGAAACCTGATAGGCGCAGGACATCGGCGCCGCATGGCTGAAGTCTGAATGGGGTGCTGCGAACATGGTGGTCTCCTCTAGAGATCGAGTATGTCGATGCCCTTAATAACGACAGAGTTAGTCGAGTTTAGCAACGAAAAAATAACGCTCTTTTTTGTCGTGATTGTAGAAGAAAATTCTCTCTGCTTTGTTTTCAATGGGTTGCGGCGTGATGAGCCGATTTTAACTAGATATAATCATTTGAAAGCAATGGGTTATCTTATTTTTGGAATATATCACGATAAACATAGTAGACATTTAGAATTTTTGCCTCATCCTAAGCGCAGAACCAGAAGGGGAACGGCTATGGCCGAACTTGATCAGATTGATCGCAAGATTATCGCCGAGTTGATGCGCGATGCGACGCTGCCGGTGGCGCAGATTGCTGACCGGGTGGGGCTGTCGCAGACGCCGTGCTGGAAGCGGATTCAACGGCTTGAGGCGACGGGCATCGTCACCGGACGGGTGGCGATGGTGGACCCGGCGCGGCTTGGCTTTGGGCTGACGGTGTTTGTCGAGGTCGAGGCGGTGGATCATTCCGCCGAGTGGCGCGACGCCTTCATGAAGGCGACCGAGGCTATCCCTGAGATCATGGAAGTCTACCGGATGGCCGGAGAGATGGATTATCTGCTGCGGATCTCGGTCGGCGATACGGCGGATTTTGACGGGCTTTACAAGCGACTCACCGATGCGGTGGCGATCAAGAATTTCACCTCGCATTTCGTGATGGAGCGGATGAAGTTTGGCACTGCCTATCCGGTGGATACGCAGCGGCGTTAGCGCAGGTGCTGGCGCAGGAAATCTTGCGCCAAGGCCACGCCTTCGGGTGTGATGGTGTGGCCGACGCCGGGCAGCAGGTGCAGCGTGGTTTGCACACCTGCGGCGGTTAAAGTGGCTTTGGCCGTGGTGGCCTCGGTGATTGGCATCACCGGGTCGGTGGTGCCGTGGATCAGCAGAACCGGGGTGTGCAGCGCGGGCGTCAGCGGCGCGGGGCTGGCGAGGCGCAGCGAGAAGGCAATGACCGCGCCGATGGGCCAGCGGCCAGAGGCGACGGCGTCTAGGGCCATGATGGAGCCTTGCGAGAAGCCGATCAGGGCGACGTTGTGGAGTTGGTTTTGCAGGCCATGGGCCTCGATGATCGCGCTGAGGGTGGTGTCAAAGCTGGCGCGGGCTTCGGCAACGCGGGCGGGGCGGTTGGCCTCGGTGACGCCGGTGATCGAGAACCACTGACGGCCTGCGCCGCCTTGATCAAAGCGGTGCGGGGCGTCGGGGCTGGTGGAGTCCGCGCCGATGTTTTGCGCGATGTGTTGGCCGATCGGGGCCAGATCCGCACCGTTGCTGCCGACGCCGTGCAGCATAATCAACAGTTTGCTCATGCTTGATCCCACGGCAGCAGCGGGCCGACCGGGACAAGGCCCAAGGGGTTCAGGGTTTTGATCGAGTAATAGCCGCGTTTGATATGGTCGATGCTGACGGTGTCGCGGATGCCGGGAAGTGCCAGGATACGCAGCATATAGGCTTGCAGGTGCGGGTAATCGGCGATGCGTTTCAGATTGGTTTTGAACAACCCGTGGTAGGCGGCGTCAAAGCGGATCAGGGTGACGAAGGTGCGGATATCGGTTTCGGTGAATTGCGTGCCATGCAGGTAGGGGCGGTGGTCGGAAAGCCGGGATTCGAGGCTGTCGAGCGCGGCGAATACGTCCGCGAAGGCGGCTTCGTAGGCGGCTTGGGTGGTGGCAAATCCGGTGCGATAGACGCCGTTGTTCAGGGCGGGATAAATTTGGTCATTCAAGGCGTCGATCTCAGCGCGCAGGGCCTCTGGGTAAAGGTCGGGGCCAGAGGCGAGGTTGCCGAAGCCAGAATTGAGCATCCGCAGAATGTCGGCGGATTCGTTGTTCACCAGCGTGTCGGTGTGTTTGTCCCACAGCACCGGCACGGTGGCGCGGCCCGAGACATGCGGGTCGGCGCGGGTGTAGATTTCGTGCATATAGGTGACGTTGTGCAAGTGGTCGGGTGTGCTGCCGGGGTAGGTGCCAAAGCGCCAGCCTTGATCGGTGAGGGTGGGTTCGACCACGGACACGGTGATGGCGGAGTCTAAGCCTTTGAGTTTGCGGGCTATCAAAGTGCGCGAGGCCCAAGGGCAGATCAGGGCGACGTAAAGGTGATAGCGCCCGGCCTCGGCCTTGAAGCCGGAGGAGCCGTCGGGGGTGATCCAGTTGCGGAACGTCGATTGCTGGCGCACGAAGCCGCCCTCGGCGTCTTTTGCCTGCACGGGCTGCCAGTTTTCCATCCATTTGCCGTCGACCAACATCTTAGGTCTCCTTTGGCGAGAGAGTGATCGGGGTGCCCCAGGGGTCGGTCAGGGCGGCGGGCAGTTTGGCGCGCAGGGCGACGAGGGGTTCGGCATCGGCGAGGATTTCCAGATCGGCGAGGCCGGTGGAGGGGAAATTGCGCGGACCCGCACCGCGGCTGTTCCAAGTGTTGGTGGCAATGTGATGGTGGTAGCCGCCCGCGCCGTAGAAGGCGGCACCGGGGTAGTGGGTGGTGATCGCAAAACCGAGATCGCCGTTGTAGAAGGCTTCCGCCTCGGGCACCGATCCGGTTTGCAGATGGACATGGCCGATGACGGTGCCCTCGGGGGCTTGGGTGAATGGGGCTTTGGCGGAAGCCGCGAGGGCGTTCAGATCAAGGCCGTTGGTGGCCATTTGGATCTGGCCGCCTTGGGTTTTCCATGCAGAGCGGGGACGGTCGATATAGATCTCGATGCCGTTGCCTTCGGGGTCTGAGAGATAGATCGCCTCGCTGACGAGGTGGTCGGAGGCGCCCTCCAGTGGCAGGCGCGATTCGGAGGCGTGTAGCAGCCATGCGCCAAGATCGGCGCGGGAGGGCAGCAGGAAGGCGGTGTGAAACAGACCGGCTTCCTTTGGGCTGCGGCGGCGGGCGGTTTTGTCGGCACGCAGTTCCAGCAGGGCGGTGTTGCCTGCGCCAAGGCGCAGGGTTTCCCCATCGTTGCTGAGCTCTTGCAGGCCAAGAGCTTGTTTATAAAACGAACCGACACGCCCGATGTCATGCACCGTCAGGGCGACGCGGCCGATTTCCAAAGGTGCAGATGCGGTGGACATGTCGGTTCTCCTAAAGTCAGGGGTTAGCGCAGTTTGCGGCCCAAGGATGCGGCACCGTCGCCGAGCAGGGATTGCACCACAAGGGCGATGATCCAGAATGCGGGATATTCCCAGCCGCCGTTTGCGTTGGAAAACCAGAAACCAGCGGCGAAATGCACGGTGACGATGGCTCCGAGCAACACGGGAATCAGCGCGAGGGAGACGATGCAGGTGCGGTATCCGGCGATCAGGGCGAGGCCGCCGAGCACTTCGACCAAGATCACCAGATAGGCGAGTGGTCCCGGCAGGCCGAGGCTTTGGAAGAAGCCAGCGGTGCCCGCGGGGGTGAAAACGAAGATTTTCAGGCCAGCGTGGGCGAGGAACAAAGCGCCAAGGCTGACCCGCAGGATCAGGGCGGCAAGGTCGGTCTGGCTGGCGGATTGGGTGGGCAGGGCGGTCATTGCGGGTATCCTTTGGGTTGGGATGGATGATTGCAATATGACCCGTTCCGATTGGATTGATAATCTTGCCAAATGGAAGATCATTGCATCCTATTTGGAAGGAGTTGGTTGCGGCAGATGCTGCGCCAGAAAATCAATCAGCACCCGCATCTTCAGCGCCAGATGCCGCCCAGAGGGATAGAGCGCGAAAACCCCCATGGGGGGGTCCTCATATGCGGCCAGCAGGCGGACGAGGCGTCCGCTGGCAAGGCTATCGGCCAGAACAAAGTCGGGCGAAGACGCGATGCCCAATCCGGCCTCGGCGGCGATCATGCAGGCGGAGGCGTTGGAGAAGGTCAGCCGTCCTGCGACCACAACGCGTTGATTTTGCGAGAAAGTCCAACGGTGCGGGTCGCGGTAGTTGGTGTCGATCAGGCAGTCATGTCCGGTCAAATCTTGCGGTGTCTGTGGCACTCCGCGCGTCGCAAGATAGCCTGGGGAGGCTGCGACGATCAGTTGCGAGCTGCACAGTTTGCGCGCGATCAGCGTGGTGTCGCGCGGCTTTCCGACCCTGACCGCCATGTCAAAGCCCTCATCGACAAGGTTCACAAGACGGTCCGAGAAATGCACATCCAGCGCGATCTCGGGATAGGCCTTGGCAAAATCGGCAAGGCGGGGGGCGAGGCGGATGGTGCCAAAGCTCAAGGGCGCGCTGAGCCGGATTTTGCCGCGCGGCAACAGGGCGGCGTTGCGGGTTTCGGTATCCAGTGCGTCAAATTCATCCAGCAGGCTGCGCAGACGGTCGAAATAGGCTTGGCCCGCCTCGGTCGCCGCCAGCGCGCGGGTGGTGCGGTGCAGCAATCGCACGCCCAGTTCGGATTCGAGCTTCGAGACCAGCTTGGAGGCTTGGCCGGAACTGGTGCCCAAGCGTTGCGCTGCGGCGGCAAAACTGCCGGTTTCCAGCACGGTGACGAACATCCGCTCGCTGATCAACCGGTCCATTGGCGCGCTTTCGCTGTGGAATTCAGCGCAGACTAGCGCGATTGCTGCGGATTTGGAAGGAAGATGCGTGGCCGGAGGCGGAAGCCCAAGCGGCAGATTTCATTGATAAAATCATGGGAAGTGGCAGCCCGTAGGGGAGTCGAACCCCTCTTCCCAGAATGAAAATCTGGTGTCCTAACCGATAGACGAACGGGCCACTGCGGCGGTTCCTAAGCGGTTGGCGCGCGGGGTTCAAGTGGGGAAAGCTGATTTATCGGTCGATTTTTGCGCCCATCAGCGCGATGGCCTGCTGATAGACCTTGGCGGCGTTCCATTCTTTGATCACCGCGAAGTTCGGCTCGCCTTCCTGATAGCCCTTGCCGGGCTGCCAGCCCTTCTGGCGCAGGTAGTTGGCAGTGGTGGAGAGCGCATCGGTGAGGTTGGTCAGATCAATCCGGCCATCGCCGTTGCCGTCCTGACCATATTGCAGCGCATTGCCGGGCAGGAATTGGGTATGGCCAAGTTCGCCATGCTTTGCGCCGACAGATTTGGCACTGATCGAGCCTTGATCGACCAGTAGCAGCGCGCCGATCAGATGCGGACGGAAGAAATCTGTGCGGCGGCAGTCGAAGGTCAGGGTGGCGATGGCCGAGACAACATTGGTGTCGCCCATGAAATTGCCAAAGCCGGTTTCCA
Source organism: uncultured Cypionkella sp. (assembly GCA_964387655.1). GTDB lineage: Bacteria > Pseudomonadota > Alphaproteobacteria > Rhodobacterales > Rhodobacteraceae > Cypionkella. Next base: position 30,528 of record CAYLYV010000017.1, read on the forward strand.
TCCCGTGGATGGCGAGCAAAACACCTGCCGGCACACCATATTGTGCCTCTAGCCCGGCGTAGAAATCCGGGTTCTTCTTTTCGCGGGCGCGGCCCTGCGAGATGATCGCATCGGCGCCGCGCACCGACAGGAATTTTTGCAGGGTGTATTTGAAGCTTTTCTGGTTGCGATCCGCCGCGATGGTGGCTTTGGAATAGCTGGCACTCAGCAATGCCGCGCGACCCGCTTCGCCGACGCCCTCGACTTTCGCCTCTTGCGCCATGTCGGCCTTCCAGGCGTCAAACCCTGACGCGGTGTTGCCGCAGGTGGCAGCCAAAGCGGGGGCGGTCAAAGTCAGGGAAAAAAGCAATGCGGTCAAAGATTTGGTCAACACGGTCTGCATCCAGCAAGGAAAGGTTGTGGGCAGAATAGCCGGGCTGACGCGCGGCGCAAGGGGGCTGAAATTATTCAGCACTGTCAGGGTGTTGGGGGAAGTGGCAGCCCGTAGGGGAGTCGAACCCCTCTTCCCAGAATGAAAATCTGGTGTCCTAACCGATAGACGAACGGGCCACTGTGGTGCGGCGGTGTTTAAGGGCAGATTTGGCGCTTCGCAAGAGGAAAAATCAGGCTTTTGCCGCATCTTCCAGACGAAATTGCACCTTTGTGCGCCCACCCCATGTGTTCAGCTCCAGCCGCCCGGCCAAGTGAAAGCGCTGGTGGCCGGGGTTTTCCAAAGCGGGGCCGAGATCGGTGTCAAACGCGCCAAAGGCGATGCCTTCGAGGCGGGCACCCATGCTGTCACCGAAGCTGATTTTCAGGTGTTTCTCGCCGATGCGGCGGGTGGTGATATTGGTGTCAGCAAAGGCGAAACGGGGGGCGGGGGCAGAGGCACCAAACGGGCCCGCAGCCTCGATTTGTTCGACAAATCCCGGGGTTGCGGCGGTGGGCATCAGCAGGCTGTCGATGCGCAGGTCTTCGCGGCCACCCGCACCTGCGCCTTGCTTGGCGAGCAGGTCTGACAGACGCTCCATCGCGGCTTCGAGCTTATCGCGCGCCACGGTGAGGCCAGCGGCCATTTTGTGACCACCGCCTTTCAGCAGCAAACCTTCGGTGGCCAGACGGTGGATCGCGGCCCCCAGATCGACGCCGCTGACGGAACGGGCAGAACCTTTGCCTTCGTTGCCATCAAAACCGATCACCACGGCGGGGCGGTGGCTGGCTTCTTTCAACCGGGCTGCGACGATGCCAACGACGCCGGGGTGCCAGCCATCGCCTGCGGCCCAGACCAGCGGGCCATCCATGCCGCGCATCTCGGCTTGCGACAGCGCTTCTTCGCGGACGCGGGCTTCGATATCGCGGCGCTCGGTGTTCAAGAGGTCGAGCTTCTCGGCCAAAGCGATGGCCTCGCAAGGGTTATCGGTGGATAGCAGGCGCGCGCCGAGGTCGGCTTGGCCAATGCGGCCGCCAGCGTTGACGCGGGGGCCGAGCAGGAAGCCAAGAGCGTAAGGGGTGGGGGCCTGATCCATGCGGGCGATGTCGGCGAGGGCGCGCAGGCCCGCGCGTTCGCGGCGTGCCATGACCTTGAGGCCTTGGCGCACGAAGGCACGGTTGACGCCGATCAAGGGCGCGACATCGGCGACGGTGGCCAGCGCAACGAGATCAAGAAGTGCCATCAGATCAGGGCCTTGGCTGTTCTCGACGCGCAGTTGGCGGTTGGCCTCGACCAGCATCAGGAACACCACCGAGGCGGCGCAAAGATGGCCGAGATCGCCGTCTTCGTCTTGGCGGTTGGGGTTCACAACGGCGTAGGCGGGGGGCAGGGTTTCGGCTCCAAGGTGGTGATCCAACACCACCACGTCACATTTGGCGGCGGCGATGGGATCATGGCTGAGCGTGCCGCAATCGACGCAGAGGATCAGCTCGTGTTTGCTGCCCAGTTCGGCCATCGCGGGGACGTTGGGGCCGTAGCCTTCGTCAATACGGTCGGGGATGTAGAGCGTGGCTTGCGCGCCCATCGCGCGCAGCCAGATGATGAGAAGCGCAGCCGACGAGCCGCCATCGACGTCATAATCGGCAAAGATTGCAATGCGTTGGCGGGTTTTCACGGCGTAGAGGAACCGGGCGGCGGCCTTGGCCATATCGCGCAGTTTCAGCGGATCTGGCAGCAGGTCACGCAGTTGCGGGGCGAGGAAGGCGGGCGCGTCTTGCGGGGTGACACCGCGTGCGACGAGGGTGGCACAGAGCGCAAGCGGCAGGCGGGTGATCTGAGCCATCGCCTCGGCCAGACGTTCGGCCTCATCACCGGGGCCGATCCAGCGGCGCTGGGTCAGCGAATGGTCAACCGAGAGGAAGGCGCGCTCTGTCATGGTTTGGGTGTGCCTGACAGAGCGGTCCGGAGCAAGGCGGAATTTGAGAAATTCCGGGCACGATTTCCGGGGCGGAAATCGGTTTGCGACTTATTTCATTGGGCTTTTGTACAGCATCCGGCGCACCGATCCGGTTTTCGAGCGCATCAGGATGGTTTCGGTGGTGACCCAGCCCGGTTCGATCTTGATGCCTTGCAGGATCGAGCCTTGGGTCACACCCGTGGCCGCGAAGATCACGTCGGCGGTGACCATCTCGTCGCGGGTGTAGATGCGGTTCAGATCGGTGATGCCAGCCTTGTAGGCGCGGGCTTTCTCGTCGTCATTGCGGAAGAGCAGCTTGCCGTAAATCTGGCCGCCCATGCATTTCAAGGCGCTGGCCGCGAGTACGCCTTCGGGGGCGCCGCCGGAGCCCATATACATGTCGATTCCGGTGATTTCGCTTTCCGCGCAATGGATGACGCCTGCCACATCGCCATCGGTGATAAGCCGGATCGCGGCCCCGGTGGAGCGGACTTCGGCAATCAAGGCTTCATGCCGGGGGCGTTCAAGGATGCAGACGGTGATCTCATCTGCGGCGACGCCTTTGGCGCGGGCCAAAGCGCGGACGCGGGCGGCGGGGGGCATGTCGAGGGTGACGGTATCGGGGGCGTAGCCAGGGCCGATGGCGAGTTTTTCCATATAGACATCGGGGGCGTGCAGCAGGGTGCCGCGCGGGGCCATCGCGATGACCGTGAGCGCGTTCGGCATGTCTTTCGCGGTCAGCGTGGTGCCTTCCAGCGGGTCGAGCGCGATGTCGACGGCGGGGCCAGTGCCGGTGCCAACCTGTTCGCCGATATACAGCATCGGGGCCTCGTCGCGTTCACCTTCGCCGATCACCACGACGCCCGCAATATCCAGCAAATTCAACTGGTCGCGCATGGCGTTGACCGCTGCCTGATCCGCCGCTTTCTCATCACCACGCCCGATCAGCTTGGCCGAGGCGAGGGCTGCGGCCTCAGACACGCGGGCGAGGCCGAGGGAAAGCAGGCGGTCTTGGAATTCGGTGACGTCGGCCATGAGATATCCTTGCGGGAAAATGCGGTTTCCCCTCGTCTAGCCGGGGGCGCGCAGGGCGGCAAGGATGGTGGCGCTAACAGTCTGAGGCCGCTGAGGTAATCTGCCGAGTTGCAAGGTTTTAGGGCGTATAATTGCCGAGCTTTCAGCGTGCTGACGAACGCGAGGCGAGGCTTGCGTTCGTCAAGCCTTTGCGAATCGCGGTTAAACTTCCTCGATGCGCAGCGCGACCGGAGCACCGACCATCACGCCGGTGCCAGCAAAGCGCCCGGTGGCGTGATCAATGTCGGCGCGGGTGGCTTTGTGTGTGACGATCAGCACGGTGGCTTTGTCGCCTTCATGGTCATACTGGCGCATCTGGTCGATGGAGACGCCCGCTTCGCCCAAGCAGGTGGCGATTTTGGCCAGAGCGCCGGGTTTATCCAACAGGGTCATGCGCAGGTAATAGCTGGCCGGGGTGGCGGATTTTGCGGCTTGCGGGGTGGCGAGGGTGCTCGCGGGTTGGCCGAAGGTGGGCAGGCGCAGGCCGCGCGCGATGTCGAGCACGTCGGACATGACAGCAGAGGCGGTGGGTCCCATGCCTGCGCCGGGGCCACGCAGCACGATCTGGCCGACGGAATCGCCTTCCAGCACCACCATATTTGTGCCGCCTTGCAACTGGCCCAAGGGGCTGTCGGCGGGGACGAGGCAGGGGGTCATGCGTTGCTCTAGCCCGCGTCCGGTCATTTGCGCGACGCCCAGCAGTTTGATGCGATAGCCCATGTCGGCGGCGAGTTTGATATCGTCGATGGAAATCGCGCCGATGCCTTCAAGTTCCACAGCGTCAAAGCTGACTTGGGTGCCGAAGGCGATGGCGGCGAGCAGGGAGAGTTTGTGGCCTGCGTCGATGCCGCCCACGTCAAGGTTCGGGTCGGCCTCTAAGTAGCCAAGCTGCTGGGCGGCGTCGAAGACTTCGGCGTAGGACAGGCCTTCGTTCTGCATCCGCGTCAGGATGTAGTTGCACGAGCCGTTCATCACCCCCATCACCCGTTTGATCTGATTGGCGGCGAGGCCTTCGGTCAGCGCCTTGATCACCGGGATGCCACCGGCGACGGCGGCTTCAAAGCGGATGACGCGGCCAGCGGCTTCGGCGGCGAGGGCCAAGGCCTGACCGTGATGGGCGAGTAGGGCTTTGTTTGCGGAAACCACATCCTTGCCTGCGGCGATGGCGGCTTCGGTGGCCAATTTGGCGGGGCCTTCGTGGCCGCCCATCACTTCGACAAACACGTCGATGTCGGCGCGTTGCGCCAGCGCCACCGGGTCGGTTTCCCACGCATAGCCGGACAGATCAGCGTCGCGGTTCTTGGATTTATCGCGGGCGGAAACGGCGGTGATCTGCACGTCCCGTCCGGTGCGTTTGGCGATCAGATCGGCGTGGTGTTGGACGATCTTCACCACACCAATGCCCACGGTGCCAAGACCAGCGAGACCAATGCGCAGGGGTTTGGCAGACATGAGGGGACTCCGTTTCAGATTGCTTGCGCCGGGTGTTAGCCGATGGCGTGGCGCTGCGCAACGCGGGCGTTGTGGGGTTATTGGCTGGGGCTTTCGGCGCGCAGGGTGGCGGCGCGGGCTTTGAGGATTGCCACCGGGCCTGCCAACGGATCGACTGGGCTGGTCTGATCGGTGCCTGCGATCAGTTGATCAGTGGGCAGCAGGGTGGGTGTGGGCAAATTGGTGCGGCTGCCTGCATCCACTTCGGGGAATTGGGCACAGGCGGAGAGGCTGAGGATCAGGAGAAGGGCGCGCGTCATGCGGGCGAGCATAACGCGCGGTTGGTTCAGGTTCAATGCGCAGGCGGAGTTGTTAATGCGCAGGTTTGATAAAGGTGCCGTTGCGCAACTCGGTCATCGCTTGTTGCAGTTCGGCCTTGGTGTTCATCACGATGGGGCCGTGCCATGCGACGGGTTCCTGGATCGGAGCCCCCGAGACCAGCAGAAAGCGGATGCCATCGGGGCCGGCTTGCACGGTGATCTCATCGCCACGACCAAACTCGATCAGGGTGCGGTTGCCGGAGAGGTCGCGGATGTTCAACTCCTCACCCTTGTATTCCTTTTCCAGCAGCACCCCGCGCGGGTGAGAGCTGTCGGCGAATTTTCCAGCACCTTCAAAGATATAGGCGAAGGCGTGGCGGCGGGTGTCGATCTTGAACGTCTTTTTCTTTTCCGGTGGCACAAAGACGTCAAGGTATTGCGGATCGGCGGCAATGCCATCGACCGGGCCGGTTTTGCCCCAGAACGAGCCCACGATCACCTTCACGATGGAGCCGTCATCATCCATGATTTCCGGGATGTCGCCCGATTTGACATCTTGGTAGCGCGGCGGCGTCATCTTGAGATTCGAGGGCAGGTTGGCCCAAAGCTGGAAGCCGTGCATCTGGCCCTTGGCGTTCCCTTTCGGCATTTCCTGGTGCAGGATGCCCGAACCAGCGGTCATCCATTGCACATCGCCGCCTTTCAGCGTGCCGCGATTGCCGAGGCTGTCGCCGTGCTCGACCGCGCCCGCCAGCACATAGGTGATGGTTTCAATGCCGCGATGCGGATGCCACGGAAAACCTGCCATGTAATCGCGCGGGGTCTCGCCGCGAAAATCATCGAACAGCAGGAACGGGTCGAACTGGGTCGGATCGCCAAAGCCGAAAGCGCGGTGCAGATGCACGCCTGCGCCTTCGATATGCGGCTGGGCGGTGGATTGGCTGAGAACGGGGCGGAGGGACATGGAAGGCTCCTTTGATTGCGTTGTCCTCAAAGTAGGTCTGGTGCGTATTTGCAGCAAGGCGTGAATGCACAGGTCTTATGTGCAGATTTGCGCAAGTGAAGGAGGAGAACGAAGCCGTCTCAGGACAGCGGACAAGGTGTTGTGTCGACGCTGATGCATCTAAAGAAGCGGGGGCGGGTTACCACGAACTGCTTGATCTCCTCATCATTCATGCCAACACTGAAAGCCGGATGATAGCTGACCCATGTTTCGACGATGGTCACGAAATCACCCGCCGCCATTTTGGGGATGCGTGAGGCGTAAGTCTGCAATGTGGTCGTGGTCAGCAGCGGCACTGCATTATCCGGCGAGCGTGACCAGTGAACTTCGAAGCGCGCATTGGCTTCAGACCAAGTGACAGAGGTGACGCGGATTCTCACGGTTTGATCATTGTCGATCAGGTAGCGCATCAGATCACGCATCCCTGTGATGTAATTGGTCGGCAGCGTCGCCATCTCACGCGAGATCATGTCCGAGATGGTGTAGGCGGCCTTCTGCGAGACATTGACCGAGCGAAAGGCATCCCAATAAACGAATAATGCCAGATAGGACCAAAGCATGAAAGGGCAGGACGATAATAGCCTCGGCCATCAGCACACCGCTTTCGTCGCGGCCAAAACGGCGGAACATGTTACGAAGCGCGCGCATGGCTTTATCCTTAAGTCGGTTCAACGGAAAAAGCTGAGACGGCAACCACGCCGTAGCCGCCTTCACCGTCTTTGGGCAGCCCGAGGCCGATGCCGGTGGTGGGGAACAGCGCGTCTTGCACAACGCAAACACGGATCAGCATTACATCATTCTGCTGGCCGATTACCAGCGAGGTGACGGGCACGATTTCTTCTGATCGGTCGATACAGGCGACGTCGGTGGTGGGCAGTGCCCAACCGGTGGTGCTGATCCGCGTCATCTCGATGGTGATGTTCGCCTCGCAATCCTTGAAGACCACGGTGCGCTTGCAGATCTCGGTTTTCAGCAGGGTTGCGTCGGGCAGGGTGTAATGACCCAAGCGGAGCTCGCGCATCGTCATATCAACGGATTGTTCCAGCATGATCGAGCGGATCATCAGCAGGCCACTTTCAGACGAGGCCATGAAGATGGTGATCAAAATGGGCACCGCGAGGACAAACTCCAGCGCGGCGGTGCCGTCTTCGCGCCGAAACGCATGGCTTAGGCGTTTGAACCAGCGGATCATTGCGTCAACCTCAACTGGCTGATGTTGCTGGCAATGGCGCGGAAGGCGGTGCGGATTTGCAAGCCGGAAGCGTTAAAGTAATGCGCGGCCGAGGTCGAGCAGTTGCGGATCTGGGTCTGGCCGTTGGTCGGGGCCTCAAACGCGATGCCATAAACGATCACGCCCTGACCTTTCGCCAAGCCACAAATCTGCTGCAACTGGCTGTCCATCGAGGTGGTCGGGGTCTTGCTGCGGAAGGCGTCCATGCGGTTGGCATATTCGATGTTGCGCGCCGAGCTGGTGCTGCCAAGGCCGCGCGCGTAGAATTGCCACGCGACATAGCTGAGCCGCATCGCACCCCAGACTTGCGGCCAAGTTTGTTGCGTTGAGGTGCCAGTGTTGGTCGAGTTGGTCCATGGCACGGCTTGGAACCTGCTCAGATGCGGCACCCAATATTTGTTGGTGGTGGTCAAGCTGGCAAGATAGATCGAATAGTTGCCGTCGTTGTTGCTTTTGTAGATATCCGACAACCCGCTTTTATAAGCCGCATTGACGCGTTCCTCGGCAAAGTGTTCGCCATCGGTCATCAGCACGATCACCTTCATTGCCTCGGGGTCGGTGAAGCTGTAGGGGCGACCAGCAAGATCGGGGGCCATTTTGTTCGCACCGATCAACTGATAATACATTTGCACTGCGGATGGGTCCATCAGCGCCAGACCCCATTTTAGCCCCGCGTTGATCGAGGTCGCGCCAACGGCGACCAGCCCGTTGATCTGGCCTTGCAGGGTTGCGATTGTCTCGGAGGGCAGGCGGATGATGTTGCTGGCAATCGGCGGGCACCAGACGTTGCCCGCGTTGCTGGTGGCGTTGTAGCCAATGGCATAGCTGGTGTCGGTATAGGACACCCACGCGTTGGTCTGATTGGTGCCGGAATAGGTGTCGGCATGGGCGGTCATTGACATCGCGGTGTTGGTCGGCAGCGCGGTCTGGTTATAGACGGTGCTGGGCATGTCGACGCATTGCACCTTCTGCGCATCGGTGTTTGTCGGAAGGGCAAGCGCAGGATCATCGGTCAAGGCGGTGTATTTCGCGCGCAGGTCGGGGCCGATGTTGACCTGACCGTTGAACGGCACGAGGCCGATGGAGATTTTATGCTCGGTATCGCTGGACAGCACGGTATCGACGAATTCATTGGCGGCGGTCTTGAGATTGACCAGCTTGCTGTTGGACGCCATCGAGCCCGATACGTCGAGCACCAGCATGATCTCGACATTGGTCACGCGTTGTTCGGCCATCGAATGGCCCAGTGCATCCATCTTGTCCTGACCGATCAGATGCAGGAAATAGGGATCGGTGGCGGCGGCGGCATCGGCGGTGACGTTGCGGAAGTTCATGCCCTCGGACACCGTGACGCTTTTGAGGTATTTGTCCATCCCGGCCTTGGTAAAGTAGTCTGCCACCACACTCTTGGGGTCCAGAGTCTGGGTCAGCGCGGCCGAGGCCAGCGTGGCGCGGTCGAGGGTGTTTTGCAGCGTGGTGCGGGTTTGCTCGTAGCGCATCAGGTCAACCGCGAGGCCTCCCATCATCACCATCAACAGGAACAGGGTGAGCGCCAGAATGGTGAGCGAGCCGTCTTGCGCCGCCCAAAAGCGTTTCAATAGCGCAACGCGCGGTTTGGTTCGGCCACAACCCTGAATTCCAACGTTCGCGATGAACATGGACATACCCCAACTCCGGCTCGCGGCTTGCAGTGCTGGGCACCGGGCGGCGAAGCATAGAAACACACCTTGAAACGGCATAAAGCGCGTGGGCTTGGGCAAAACTATGGCTTTGGTGTTTCAGATTGTGGGCAGCTTGTGGCGAAAACCATGATTCTGGCGACAAACGGCGCGGATGGCCGAGATTGTTGCGTATTTGGACGCAATCACAGGAAGATTGGACACAATCGTAGATAGAACGGTCCAAATCGGCTTTTTCGGTATGCGCCGGGGCATCGCGAAGCGGCGGGCGGTGCGAATCAGAGGTCATATAAGGTTGAGGCATTGGTTTTGACCGATGCAGAAAAGGATTGCCCCCGACGGTATGATCGGGGGCGCTTGGTTATTGCGTCAGCTTCAACTGGGTCAGGTTCGAGGCGATGGTGCGGAACGCCGCTTGAATGTCAGCCCCATTTTGCGCGTCGAAATAATGTGCAGCCGAGGTGGCGCATTGCAGGATCTGGGCTTTGCCATTGCTGGGGGCCTCAAACGCGATGCCATAGACCAGCACGTTGTTCTGCTTGGCCAAGCCACAGCTTTGCTGCAGCGAGGCGTCCATGCCGCTGACCGAGTCATAGGTCTGCACCATGTCATTCATCTGATTGGTGTAGATCGTGTTGCGCGCTGTGGTGGTGCTGCCCAAGGCGCGGGCGTAGAATTGCCAAGCGACATAGCTGACCTTCAAATTGGTCCAGACGGTTTCCCAGTTCTGTTGCACGCCGCCGTTGTAAGGGGTGGCCGACCAGTTGCCCAGATGCGGCACCCAGTACGGGTTTCCGGCATGAGATGGCTGATACACCGAATACTGACCGTCCGAGCTTTTGAAGATCGGCGAGAGGCCGGTCTTGTAGGGGTTGGTGACGCGGTTGTGGGCGACATGCTCGCCATCGGTCATCAGCACGACGACCTTCATCGACTCGGGGTCGGTGTAATTGAACGGGCGGCCCGAAAGGTTGGTCCCCATCTGACCGTCTCCGATAAGCTCATTGTACATACCGCGTGCAGAGGGATCGAGCAGTGACAGTCCCCATTTCATCCCTAAAGTGATCGAGGTGTTGCCGCCCGCGACAAGGCCGTTGATCTGCGATTTCAGGGTGGTGGCGTTCTGGCTGGGCAGGCGCACGATGTTGGCAGGCTGTTTGGTGCAGAAGGCGGCGGCATAGTTCGGCAGCGCAGAACCGGAGGTCGGCGAGACTGCGGCATTGGTCTGGCTGGTGCCATAGTAGTGGTCTGCATAAGCCATCATCGGCAGATCGACATTGCGCGGGATGCCGGGGGTGCTGAACGCCGAAGGCGGTAGCTCAAGGCAGTTTACATCAGCGACCCCATGCAGATTGACCGCCTGATACTTGGCGCGCAGCACCGCGCCGAGGTTCACCTGCGCATTATAGGGCACGATGGTGATCGAAATGCGGTGGTTGGGATCGTTGGCCAGCATGTTGTCAACGAACTCGGTCGCGGCGATCTTGAGGTTGGCAATCTTGGCCCCGGTCATCGAGCCCGAGACATCCAGCACCAGCGCGATTTCGACATTGGTGATGGCTTGCTCGGCCCCAGAGGTGCCAAGGGCATCGAATTTGTCGATACCGATCAGATGCATGAAGAACGGCTTGGTATCGACGCTGCCCTTCGAGACGACGCTGCGCGCATTCAACGACTGCGTCACCTGAACGCCCTGAAGATCGGCCCCAAAACCGGCCTTGTCGACGCAATCCCGCACCACCGATTGAGGGTCGAGCGTCTGCTCTAGGCTGGCGGCCATCAGGGTGCAGCGATCCAGCGTGTTTTGTAGAGCGGTGCGGGTCTGCTCATAGCGCATCATATCGACCGCAAAGCCGCCCATCATCGCCATCAGCAAGAACAAGACCAGCGCGAAAATGATCAGCGAGCCGTCTTCGTCGCGGCGAAACTGCTGGCTGCGATTTACCAGATTGCGCATCACGGCGCGGGTCGAGGGGGCGAAAACCACGGTATATTCCTTTACGAGCCACATCGGATGCTGCCCCCGCAAACACATCCTTTCGCCATTTTGCTGCCCAGAAGTTGTGGCAAAATTGTGGCAACATGGGCAAGCAGGGGGCATTGTTGACCGCTGTTGAAACACTGGAGATGCAGGGATTTTACTGTGGCGAAACCGGGAACGATCTACTTTCGCATAGGTTGTATGGATCGCCACACTATCGCCCATATTGTATAATCCCGAATCACTTTTGGTCAAAAGCGGCTCAAATCTGCTTACAATGTTTGCTGGTTTATGAAGCAAATGGCGGTAGGTGTTGGGGGAGCGCAACAGGCGCTCTGCCGGGAGAGAGACGGCATTTTGGGAGGACGACCATGAGCGTTGCAGGCGAGCCGAGTTTTCGCGAATCCGTAGATATGATGTTCCGGCGGGCGACCGCCCTGATGGACCTTGGCCCCGGTCTTCAGGAAAAAATCCGGGTGTGTAACTCGACCTATACGGTGCGGTTTGGTGTGCGGTTGCGCGGCAAGATTGAGACCTTTACCGGCTATCGCTCGGTCCATTCCGAACATATGGAACCGGTGAAAGGCGGCATCCGCTATTCTCTGGGCGTCAATCAGGACGAGGTGGAAGCCCTAGCGGCACTGATGACCTATAAATGTGCGCTGGTGGAAACGCCGTTTGGCGGTTCCAAGGGTGGGCTCTGCATTGATCCGCGCGCGTGGGATGAGCACGAGTTGGAACAGATCACCCGGCGGTTTGCCTATGAGTTGATCAAGCGCGACCTGATCAACCCGGCGCAGAACGTACCCGCCCCCGATATGGGCACCGGTGAGCGGGAAATGGCGTGGATCGCCGATCAATATGCGCGGATGAACACCACCGATATCAACGCCAAAGCCTGCGTGACCGGCAAACCGCCGCATGCGGGCGGGATCCAGGGCCGGGTCGAGGCGACCGGGCGTGGCGTGCAATACGCCTTGCGCGAGTTTTTCCGCCACAGCGATGATGCGGCGGTGGCGGGGCTGTCGGGTGATCTGGATGGCAAGCGGGTGGTGGTGCAGGGCTTGGGCAACGTCGGCTATCACGCGGCGAAGTTCCTGTCGGAAGAAGACGGCGCCAAGGTGATCGCGATCATCGAACGCGATGGCGCTTTGGTGCATGAAGACGGGCTGGATGTCGAAGACGTGCGGCAATGGATGAACCGCAACGATGGACTGCTCGCGGCCTATCCCAAGGCCAAGCATATCGCTGACGGTGCCAAGGCTCTGGAGATGGCCTGCGATATCTTGATCCCGGCGGCGCTTGAAGGCGTGATCAATCTTTCCAATGCGGCGCGGATTCAGGCGCCGTTGATCGTCGAGGCCGCCAACGGCCCGATCACCTATGGCGCAGATGAAGTGTTGCGCGCCAAGGGCTGCGTGATCATTCCCGATATGTATGCCAACGCGGGCGGCGTCACGGTGTCTTATTTCGAATGGGTGAAGAACCTTTCCCACATCCGCTTTGGCCGGATGCAGCGGCGGGCCGAGGAGGGTCGCTCGCGGATTCTGGTCGAGGAGTTGGAGCGGCTGTCGAACGATCAGCATCTGGGCTGGCAGTTGACGCCGGATTTCAAGAAGAAGTTCCTGCAAGGCTCGGATGAATTGGCACTGGT
>CAYLYV010000018.1:0-42921 GCA_964387655.1 uncultured Cypionkella sp.
CGCATGATCTGGTATTCCTTGTCGGTCAGGGTCAGGGCGGGGGCGACGGTGATGGAATCGCCGGTATGCACGCCCATCGGGTCGAGGTTTTCAATCGCGCAGATGATGATGGCGTTGTCGGCGGTGTCGCGCACCACCTCCATCTCAAATTCTTTCCAACCGAGCAGGGATTCGTCGATCAGGATTTGCGCCATCGGGCTGGCCTCAAGCCCGCTCCGGCAGATCGCCTCATAGTCGTCGCGGTTATAGGCGACACCGCCGCCAGTGCCGCCCAAAGTGAAAGCGGGGCGGATGATCGCGGGCAGGCCGACATATTCGATGGCGGTCATGCACTCGGCCACGCCTGCGGAGATGTCATATTTGCCCGAGGCCAGTTTGGGGGCGGCGATGATGGTGGCTTTCGGGTTTTCCAGACCGATCCGGTCCATCGCTTCACGGAACAGCTTGCGGTCTTCGGCCATCTCAATCGCCGGGCGTTTGGCGCCGATCAACTCAACGCCGAATTTCTCAAGCACGCCAAGGTCAGCCAAAGCCAGCGCGGTGTTCAGCCCGGTCTGGCCGCCCATGGTGGGCAGCAACGCATCGGGGCGCTCTTTTTCGATGATTTTGGCGACGACTTCGGGGGTGATCGGCTCGATATAGGTGGCATCCGCCAATCCGGGGTCGGTCATGATCGTGGCGGGGTTCGAGTTCACCAGGATCACCCGGTAGCCTTCTTCGCGCAACGCCTTGCAGGCTTGTGCGCCGGAATAGTCGAACTCGCAGGCCTGACCGATGACGATGGGGCCTGCACCGATGATCATGATGGATTTGATGTCGGTTCTTTTCGGCATGTCGGCCCCCAATGCGCAAAACTTTGCGGGTTATAGCCATGCGACGCCGGGGCGCAAGGGGCGTTGCGGGCGAAATTGGCTAAAGCTGGAGACCCCAGCGGCTGGCGATCCAAAGCATCAGCAGATAAAGCAGAAAAGTCAGGCCGCAGCCAAGCCCCAGCGTGGGCCAAAATCCCATACCATGCCGCAAAAGCCAGGGGATCAGCAGGAACATCGGCACCGAGGGCGCGATATACCACAGGGTTGCGCTGACATGCGCCGCCATACGCTCGGGGTCATGGGTGTCACGCCAGAGCCAGACCATCCCCATCACCGAGATCAGCGGCAGGGACGCGATCAGCGCGCCCAAGCCCGCGTTGCGGCGGGCCACTTCCGAGGCAAGCGCGATCAGGATGCCCGAGATTGCGGCTTTCAGCAGCAGATAGGTCATGGCAACACAAGGTAGATCATGCGGTTTCCAAATGAAAAAGGCAGCCAGAACCTCTGGCTGCCTTCCGCGATTGTCAAGTAAACTCAGCCCTTTTCGCCAACAGCCGCTTCGGCGGCAGCGATCACGGCTTTGCGGGCGGCAATGCGCTCGCCTGTCGGCGGGCCTTCAAAGCGGCGGTTTTCAACCGTGACCCACAGCACCAGCGCCAGTGCGATGAAGCCCAGCACCACCCAAAGCACACGCTCGTTCGGCGGGGCCACCGCGATGAACAAGATCACCGCCATGCCAACCACGGACAGAACCGTGACCAGTTTGTAAATGCCGGAAGACATCGCCCAAGGGCCGGGGTTCGGCCATTTCGCGGTGCCATAGGCGAACAGACCTGCCACCAGCGGCACGGTGAACGACAGGAACAAGAACACCAGCGTCGAGTTCACCACGATCACATAGATCGAGGTACCGCCGACTTTGATCGACATTGCCAGGATCACGTACAGGATACACAGCACGGTCGCGGTCCAGATCGCGTTGACCGGGGTGCGGTATTTCGGCGACACCGTCGCCAGCGCCTTAGAGCCAACCGGCATCCCATCATCACGCGAAAACGCGAACAGCATCCGGCTGGCCGAGGTGACGGTCGCCAGACCGCACAGCAACTGGGCGATCAGAATACCCAAGTACAGCACGTTTTTCAGCCCAGACGGCAGGATCGCATCCATCGTGGCATAGAACATCCCCCAGCCTTGGCTTGCAGCCACGCTCAGGTCCGGGATCGCCACAGTGATGGCGCAGATCATGATCCAGCCGATCAGCGACGACCAGAACACCGAGGTGACGATGCCGCGCGGCACCGAATGGGCGGCGTTTTTGGTTTCTTCCGAAGTATGCGCCGAAGCGTCATAGCCGGTGATGGTATAGACCGGCAGCAGCAGGCACAAAAGGAACAGGTAGCCCATGTTGTCCGACGCCGGGAACACATTGCCGCCCGCTTCGCCCGAGTAGTTGGTGAAGGTCCACAGCCGCGAGATATCGATGGGGGGGGCGTAGAACAGGCAAGCCAGCACCAGAACGGCGGTGGTGGCGAAGATGATATAGCCCGACACATCGGTCAGCATCGTGGTGACTTTGATGCCCACGTGGTTGAACAGGGCCTGAATGATGGTGATGGCGGCCACGAAGGTCACAACTTGGCCGTCAGTGCCGCTAAAGCCGAACATCGACCCGAAGGTGCCCGCGAAGAAATAGGCGGTGCCGATGTTGATGGCGCCCAGCACGGTGATCAGACCCAGCAGGTTCAGCCACGCCGTCAGCCAGCCCCAGAAGCGGCCCCCCAGGATCGAGGCCCAGTGATACAGCCCGCCCGCGGTCGGGAAGGCCGATGCGATCTGCGCCATCGCCAGCGCGAACATCCCCGACAGGATGCACCCAACGATCCAGCCGATGCCTGCACCGGCACCGCCCACCGAACTGATCGCCTGCGCGAACGAGTTGATGCCGCCCGACAAGATGCAGATGATCGAGAATGAGATCGCGAAGTTAGAGAATTTCGACATCGAGCGCGAAAGCTCTTGGGCATAGCCCATGCCGTGCAGGATTTTTACATCCTCATGTTTGTGTTTGTCCGAATAGTCGTCGGCTGCCATTGCTTTTCCCTCCGAACCGTTGATGGGTCGTTATTATCGTTGGCGGTGCGGCATTTTGCCGTCCCTGACCGCAGGGAAGCGCGAATTTTTCAGTCTGGCAAGCACTGAATAGATTTTTACAGAAAACAGCGGTAGGCGGGCAGCAGCGCGATCCGGGACGGACATTTTTGCGTCGCAAATGCGCAAAAGACGGGCGGCTCAGGACTGGATTTGCGCAGGGCTCTGGCCTAGGTGGTAGAGCAGGGCAACAAGGGGCGCGGGCGTGATCCTGATCGAAGACGGACCTCTGGGACAGCCTGCGCTGTTTGACGCAGCTGAGACGCTGATCGTGGCGCGGGCTGCGGATGAGGTGGCCCCGGCTTTGGCGCGTCTGGACGTCGCGCGCGCGCAGGGCAAATGGGTCGCTGGATATATCGGCTATGAGGCAGGCTATGCGTTAGAGCCAAAGCTCGCGGCGCTGATGCCTGCGACGGACCCGGCGCGGCCCTTGCTGGTGTTCGGGGTGTTCTCGGGTCCAAGCGATCCGGCGCAGATGCTGGCGGATGCGGCAGCGCAGGCGCGCGGCGTGGCGGTGACGGCACTGGAACCTGCGATCAGCCGCGCCGACTATGGCACGGCCATAGACCGCGTCATGTCCTATATCGCGGCGGGCGATTGCTATCAGATCAACCTGACCTTTCCCCTGCGCACCCGGCTGCTGCACGGCTCGGCGCTTGGGCTTTATGGCGCGCTCCGGGCGCGGCAGGCGGTGGGGCACGGCGCGTATGTCGATCTCGGCGTGGGTCCGGTGTTGGTCTCGCGCAGCCCCGAATTGTTTTTGCGCACCACGGCGGCGGGCCGGATCGAAGCGCGGCCAATGAAGGGCACCGCCCCTCGCGACGCCGATCCGGTGCGCGATGCGGAATTGGCCGAGGCTCTGCGCGGATCGACCAAGGATCAGGCGGAAAACCTGATGATCGTTGACCTTCTGCGCAACGATATCAGCCGGGTGGCGCGCATAGGCTCGGTCAAGGTGCCGGAGCTGTTCGCGGTGGAACACTATGCCACCGTGCATCAGATGGTCAGCCGCGTGGTCGGGCAACTGGTCGAAGCCCCCACGATGACCGGCCTGATGCCAGCCTTGTTCCCCTGCGGCTCGATCACCGGCGCGCCGAAAATCCGCGCGATGCAGATCATTCATGAGGTCGAACCCTTCCCACGCGGCGTCTATTGCGGCGCGATTGGCTGGATGGCCCCGGATGGCGCGTCGTCGTTCAACGTCGCAATCCGCACGCTATCGGTGTCTGCGGAGGGCGAAATCACGCTGAATGTCGGCGGCGGCGTGGTGCAAGACAGCACGCCCGATGGCGAATGGGAGGAGGCGTTGTGGAAAGCGCGTTACATGCAGGGGCTGGTGCGCCCGGCCTGAAGCTGATCGAGACGCTGTGTTGGGATGGCGCGGCACTTGTGCGCCTGCCGCTGCATCTGGCGCGGCTGTCCGCTTCGGCTAAGGCTCTGGGCTGGGGCTGCGATCTGGCGGCGGTCGCGGCGGCTTTGCAGGCTGCGGTGCCAGTGGCGGCGGCGCGGATGCGGCTGACGCTGGATGCAAACGGCGCGGTCGAGGTGCAGGCGGCGGCTCTGCCTGCGGGCAAGCCGGAATGGCGGGTGGGTCTGGCGGCAGAACGACTGGCCTCTGGCGATCCATGGCTCACCGTGAAATCGACAAAGCGCGCCGCCTATGATGCGGCGCGGGCGAACCTGCCAGACGGTTTGGATGAGGTGATTTTCTGCAATGAGCGCGGCGAGGTCTGTGATGGCTCGATCACCACGCTGTTCTTCGATCAAGGCGATGGCCTCTGCACTCCGCCGCTAACCTGTGGCTTGCTGCCGGGCGTGCTGCGCGCCGAGATGCTGGCGGCGGGGGCCGCACGCGAGGCGGTGCTACCAGTCGCCGATCTTGCTAATGTTCAGCTTTGGCTGGGCAATTCACTGCGCGGCCTGATCCCAGCGGTTTTTATGCCCGAGGTCGGGGTGCAAAAGCTCGGGGCGTGACGCTTCGGTGATGTAATCGCGCGTCAAGGGCACGGCATCCTGTCGTTTGGCAAGCTGCATCTGGAACACGCATTGCCGGCCTTCCCGGAAGGTCATCTCGGACGCGATCAGATAATAGCGCCACATCCGGCAGAACCGTTCATCATAGAGCGCGCGGATTTTCTCGATATTGGCCTCAAAACGCTGCAGCCAATGCGCCAGTGTCATCGCGTAATGCAGCCGCCAGACCTCGACATCCGTCGGCCACAGCCCGGATTTCTCCATCGCCGCCGACATTTCAGACAGCGCGGGCACATAGCCGCCGGGGAAAATGTATTTTGTGATCCACGGATTTGTCGCACTCGGCGGGGCCGCGCGGCCAATCGTATGGATCAGCGCGATGCCATCGGGGGCGAGCAGGGTTTTCACCTGCGCAAAATAGGCGGGGTAATGCGGCACGCCGACGTGCTCGAACATGCCGACCGAGACGATGCGGTCGAATCTGCCTGTCAGATGGCGATAATCCATCAGGTGAAACGACACGCGATCAGACAGACCGGCCTCGGCGGCGCGTTCCACCGAACGTTTGTATTGCTCTTGCGACAGCGTCACGCCCAGCACTGTCGCGCCATAATCCTTCGCCAGCGTCAGCGCCATGCCGCCCCAGCCCGAGCCGATGTCCAACACCGTCATGCCCGGCTGCAGGCACAGCTTTGCCGCAATATGCACCTTTTTCTGCTGTTGCGCCTGTTCCAGCGTGTCCTCAGGATGGAGGAAATAGCCGCAAGAATACTGCCTGTCGGCATCCAGAAACAAATCATAGAGCGCGCCCGACAGATCATAATGGTGTTCGACATTCGCGGCAGAGCGTTCGGCACTGTTGAACTGCGCCGCGCCGCGCAGCATCACCCGCACCGCATCCTGTATCCGCCGCCACCACACCAACGCGCCGCCGCCTTTGGCGTTGGCAATCACCAGCGCCAACAAGCCGCGCAGATCATCCGCGTCGATGGTCAGGCTGCCCTCGACATAGGCTTCGCCCAAGGCCAGATCAGGATTGCGCACCAGACGCGCGATCACGGCGGGGTCGGTCAGCCGCACCGATACCGATGGCACGCCGCCGTTGCCATGGCTTTGGCTTGTGCCGTCTGGAAAATGCAGGATCAGCGTGCCGTGCCGGATCAACTGCGCCAACATTCTATTCAGAATGATCGTCCACATGGTCATACCCTTTGCACAGAAAAGCATGGCTTTGGCACATCAATGGTCTCTGCTTTTGGAACAGACCCGCAGGCGATACGGTGCATGGGGGTCCATCGGCAAAGACAGATTTGCGGTTTTGTTCAACGAACCAGTCGCATTCCGGTTCCCATCATATCACAGGCCCTTGACTTAGCGGCATCCAAAGCGATCCCCGACGGTAACCCAGCGGAGCGCGTTCCGCGCACGTTTTTATCTCGGGTTTACGGGACTTCGCCCGAAACCCTCGGAGGGTGCCCGGTGCAGCGGTCAGCGTGATCCGGGTCGGGCGGCGTTTGACATTGGGGTTGGATCTTGGTTAATCAAATCTGAATGGTTATAATTAAGCCATTGATATTGCGTAAATATGATCATGCGCCACGCGTGGACAGCCTAAGCGCCGCGCAGTTTGGCGACCACAGCGGCCACCAAAGCCTTGCGCTGCCGATTGGCCGGATGGGTGCCCAGAAACTGATCGCCGGGATCGGGCAGCCGATCAAAAAAGCCAGTGCCGATGACCGGATCATAGCCCGCATGGAACGTAATCTCGGCCCCGACGGCGTCGGCTTGCAATTCATATTCCTTCGAGAACTGCCGCGTCGCAAGGCCAGCCCCCAGCTTCTGCGCCTGCTGCACCTCGTCTTGCCCGGCCCCGGAAGCGGCAGCCAAGATCCCCGCCATCATCGCGCCGGAGAGGGCCGTTTGTTCCTGCTTGGGGATGTGACCCAGAATGTGATGCCCAGCCTCATGACCCAACACGAAAGCGATCTCATCAGCATTGCGGGCGTCGGCGATCAAAGCCAAGGAGAACGCAATGATCGGCCTGCCCGCCTTATCGACGGTTTGGAATGCGTTGGGCGGCTGGCCGGGGCGGTCGTCGATCACGATCTGAAAATCGCAGCGATGCGCGACATGCTGCGCGCGGCAGTAGGCCTCGGCCACCGGTTCCACCCGCTGCACCACGGTCAGGAAATTCACCGCCGCCGCCCGCGACGCCAGCGCCCCGCCGGTTTGCGAGGGTTGGGTCAGCACCTGTGCGGCGCTGTCGGTCTCGGTGGTTGTGGGGATCCCCGGCTGCACGCAACCCGCCAGCAGCGCCGCCACCAAAACCCATCCTGCTTGCCGTTTCATCACGCTTGCCTTCACCGCTGCCCTGCAGACAGCCCATATCAAACCCGTTGCGGTTTCATAGCCCCATCTGGCCCCGATCCGGCTGCACTTTCGCTTGAACTTGGCCCGGATGCTTGACCCTGACCACAATGCGGGCTCATCTGGCTGTGATTTGATCCGGCACAGGAGCCTCGCGATGTTCACCATCGAGCATGAATTCGACGCCACCGTGATCACGCTGGTGGATGAGGGTGATCCCGACACCCCGTTGCAAGAGGATATCACCATTGAGGCCTTCGCTGAATGTGTGGTGCTGCGCCAAGTCGATCCGTTCACCGATGAGGTGGTTGCGATCACCCTGTCCATCGCGCAGTTGCGCGACCTTGCGGCGGCGCTGGACCTGCCGGAGGGCAGCTACCGGATTGAACCGAAGCAACCCTAATCCAGCCGGAACACCTTCTCGCGCGAGATTGCGCCCCGCAGCAGGGTCAGGCGGGATTTGGCGACGCCAAGGGCATGGGCCAGCGCCTCGGCTACAGCGGCGGTGGCTTTGCCGTCCTCGGGCGCGGCGGTGACGCTGATCTTGATCACGCTGCCCGCGCGGGTGATCGCAGCTTGGCGGGCGCGTGGCGTCACCTTGCAGGAAAACTCTGCCCCCGGAACCGCCAGCTCTGCCCATGTGCCTTTTTGCATGGGCGCAGAGTGCAGAAGCCGCCAGCCAAGGGCAAGCCCACTTGACGCGGACCGTCCACAGCGCCACCTCTGGCGCAAAGGAGCTTTCCATGTCTCAAGACGCTTTCACTTTGCCTCAAGACGCCTTCGCTTTCCTGCAAACCCGGCAATCGCATCCGGCCAAGCTGTTCAAAGGCCCGGTGCCCGCGCGCGCCGAATTGCTGGAGATTTTGACCGCAGCCACCCGCGTGCCCGATCATGGCAAGCTGGAGCCGTGGCGGCTGGTGGTGCTGGATCGCGCGGCCATGCTGCGGCTGGCCGATCTGGCCGAGGCACGGGCGCGGGCGATTGGGGCGGATGACGAGAAGATTGCCAAGGGCCGGGGGCAGTTTGATCTGGGGCAGTTGGCGGTGGTGGTGATTTCTTCGCCGAAAGCCAGCGATAAAATCCCTGCGTCCGAGCAAATTCTGTCGGCGGGGGCGCTGTGTTTTGGCGTGCTCAATGCGGCTTTGGCGAAGGGCTGGGGCGCGAACTGGTTATCGGGCTGGCCCTCGCATGATCCGGTGTTCGCGGCGCAGGCGTTTGGCTGTGTGGGCGATGAGACGGTTGCGGGAATCGTGCATATCGGCACGGTTGTGACGCCGGTTTCGGACCGTCCGCGCCCTGATTTGGCGAAGCTGATCACATGGGCCTGATGGGTGGCGGCCTGAACGCCGGGAGTGTCAGCGCATGATCTTTAGTGATTTCGCCAAGGCGTTGAGCCAACTGGGTGATGGTCGGTTCCTACGGGTAATGCTGCTAGGGATGGCGCTTGCGGCGGCGCTGCTGACCGGAGCCTATGCGGCGTTGTTGTGGCTGATTGAGACCTTCACGCCGGGCAGCATCGACATTCCTTTCGTCGGCCCGGTTGGCGGGCTGGATACCTTGCTGAGTTGGGGCTCGATCCTGCTGATGGCGGTGCTTTCGGTGTTTCTGATGATTCCGGTCGCCTCGGCTTTCTCGGGGCTGTTTCTCGAGGACGTGGCGCAGGCGGTGGAGGATCGGCACTACCCCAGCTTGCCACCGGCACAGCGACAAAATTTTGGCGACACCTTTATCGACACTCTAAATTTTGTTGGCTTGCTGCTGGCGCTGAACACGGGGGCGCTGCTGCTTTATCCCTTTGTCGGACCGTTCAGCCCGCTGCTGTTTTGGGGCATGAACGGCTATCTGCTGGGGCGCGAATATTTCACGCTGGTCGCGACGCGGCGTTTGGGGCGGGATGGTGCGCGCGTGATGCGAAAGGCCTACAGTTTGCGGATCTGGGCGGCGGGGGTGCTGATGGCAGCACCTTTGTCTATCCCGCTGGTAAACCTAGCGATTCCGGTGTTAGGGGTCGCGACCTTTACCCATATGTTCCATCGGCTGAACCGTCAGTAACGGTTGGTCCAAAGACCGAACACATCCAGATCGGCGATGCCCCAGCGACCCGAGGTGATCAGCAGATAGAGCACGGCGAAAATCACCAGCGCGATCAGCGTGGTCAGCTTGGCTTTCGGTTTGATCATTGCTTCGGCGGGGGCCGAGCGCGGGGTGCCGGGTTCAACCTCACCCACTTGCGCCTGGCTTTTGAAGCGCAACGGCAGCACACAGAAAAACACCATGAACCAGATGACCGAAAACATCACCAATGCGGCTGTGATTGTCATGTTTGCTCCAATTCCACCAAACAGCCGTTGAAATCTTTGGGATGCAAAAACAGCACCGGCTTGCCATGCGCGCCGATTTTTGGCTCTCCTGTGCCCAGCACCCGCGCGCCACTGGCTTGAAGATGGTCACGCGCGGCCAGAATGTCATCCACCTCGTAGCAAATGTGATGGATGCCGCCTGCGGGGTTTTTCTCAAGGAAGCCTTTGATCGGGCTATTGTCGCCCAAGGGGTAGAGCAGTTCGATCTTAGTGTTCGGAAGGTCAATGAAGATCACCGTGACGCCGTGATCGGGTTCATCTTGCGGGGCGCCGACCTTGGCCCCCAAGGTGTTGCGGTATTGATCTGCGGCTGCGGTCAAATCCGGCACGGCAATCGCGACATGGTTCAGGCGGCCAATCATGGGCAAGGCTCCTTGCAAGCTGATGCTGGCCTTATGGAGGCAGGGAGGGTTTCGGGCAAGGGGGCGCGCGGTCGCAGGGTGGGATGACACTGTCTTGTTTTAAATCGCCGCAGCGGCAGTGGCGTTTACGATTTATGAACCAAAGCCGTGGAAGACTTGTGGGGTCGCTTTAACCGCAGGTCCGCCATGCCCAGCCAAATGCCCCATGATCCGCCGCTGCCACCCGGTTTTGCCTTGCCGAACCTTATGGCGGGGTCCGCGTTGCCGCTGCAGGGTGTCACCATTCTAGCGGTGGAGGACAGTCGCTACGCCTGCGAAGCGCTGCGGTTGATGAGCCAGCGCGCAGGCGCGCGATTGCGTCGGGCGGATACGCTGGCATGCGCGCGGGCGCATTTGCGGGTGTATCGCCCGGATGTGGTGATTATTGACTTGGGTTTGCCCGATGGCCGGGGCGAGGCGCTGATCCGCGAGTTGGCGATGGCGCGCCAGCGGCCGCTGGCGGTGCTGGGCACCTCGGGCAATCCAGACGGGCGGGGCGCGGCTTTGGCAGCGGGGGCAGAGGGGTTTCTCAATAAACCTTTGGAAAGTTTCGCAGAGTTCTGCATGGTTTTGCGCCGGTTTCTGCCGGGCCTTGCGCCGGCCTTGGTTGAAGACGCGGCGATACATCCCGACCCCTTGGCGTTGCAGGATGATCTTTCACGTGCGGCGGCAGCACTTTCGGCAGAGCCGGATGCAGCGGGGCGGCGTTATCTGACGGGTTTCGTGTTGGGGGTGGCGCATCACGCGCATGACAGCGCTTTGGCGCGGGCGGCAAGTGCTGCAAGCATGCCGAACAACGCTGATCTCGATCAGTTGCGCGGCTTGATTGATAGGCGGTTGACCGTCGCCAACAGGGTCGCAGCTTTCGCTACCAAACCCGAGGCCGTGTGACGCGGTGCGGCCGCGCAATCACCACGGCTTTGGCCGATCTACAGCATGGTTTCGCCCCAATCAGCGGTCAAAACCGCACCAAAGCTGATCACAAGAAGGCCTGATGCATGTCCGCCAAACAACGCTTTCTGCGCGACGAATCGGGAGCGGTTTTTGCGGAATGGGCGGTGATCACTGCCGTTGTGGTGACTTTATGCATGGTGGCGCTCACCGCTTGGCGTGGTGATGCGGATTTGGCTGACAGCCGCGCAGTGGCGGTGATGTCTGGCGTTTGACTACAACAAAATCCGCGGGTCGTTGCCCATTTTCAAGCCCGGAAACACCGTATTCTCCAATACGCTTTGGTCAATGCCATACAACCCTTGGATCGCATGGGCGGCCCAAGCCCGCACATCGGACGTGGGCATCAAATCGCGGCGTTCGTACAGATTGGCCTCGGACAAGCCCGGCCAATCGCCATAGACCTTGCCGCCGTTCAGCGCGCCGCCCGCCATCACCATCACGCCGCCGGTGCCATGATCGGTGCCGGTCGTGCCGTTTTCGCGCGCGGTGCGGCCAAATTCGGTCATCGCCAGCAGAACGGTTTTGCCCCAGACTTGCTCGCCCAATCCGGTCTGCAGCCGCAGGATCGCGTATTGCAAGCGGGCGAGAGACTTGGAAAGCCCACCCGCCTGACCCCGATGGGTGTCCCAGCCGCTCATCGAAAACGCGGCGATCCGCGCGTCTTGGCGCAGTTTTCCAGAAGCATAATCAACCAGTTGTTCGACATCCTGCACCTTGAGGCCTGCCATTTGCGAAGGATCTGCCGCCATGGACATGTCGCCATTGCCGGCATCCGCCAACTCCATCGCCTCTTGCGACGCAGCGTGGAACAACGGATCGGATTCGTAGACTTTGTCAAACAGCAGCCGCGCTTGCGGTGTCAGCAACAGCGTGGTTTCCGGCGACCAGTTGCGCACCTCGGCGGCGCCCTCCATTAGCGGCATCGCCACTTGGCCAATCGAATACGCGGTTTCCGAGGTCAGGCCTTTTTGGGTCTGCAGCAGCCGATTCAGCCAGCCATCCTTGACCTGATTGAGCGGCACGTCCATGCCGGTTCCGGCCTCTAGCATGTCTTGGCCAACAAAATGGCTGCGCTTGTCGCGGTAAGGCGTCGAGGTGGCGTGGACAAAGCCCAACTGGCCCGCACTCCAAAGTGGCATCAAATCGCCAAAGGCAGGGTGCAATCGGAAAAACCCGTCAAGGTCGGTGGCCTGCGGGTTCAAAAGCGTGGGGCGCAGGGCAGCGTAATCGGCATCACCTTGCGGCTGCACCACATCCAACCCGTCCATCGCGCCGCGCAGGATGATCACGATCAGCCGATGATCGCCCAGCAGTTTCCCGCCATTGGCGCCGGCCATCGTCACGGTGGTCATCATCGGATGCGCCGCAATCGAGCAACCAAGAACGCCACCAAGCCCGCGGAGAAAATTCCGTCTGTCCATCGAAGCTGTCATCGCGGCCCTCATCTGCGGTTAAATTCGGCGGAAGCCAGCACGAGGCCGACGCCCTGTGTGATATCTTCGGCCCGGGCGGCCCCCCAGAGCAGCGCCTCGCTGGCGCGGTCGGCGAGGCAGGATTGCGCAAACTCGACGGGATCGGGCAACGGCTCGACCAGTCGGGGCGGCACCCGCATCGCCCAAGTGATGCGACGGGCGAGGCCCTGCGGCGTGATCCATTCCTCGGCGGCCTCATCAAAGCCATTCGGGCCAGCAGGGCGTTTGAAGGTTTGGCCCATGCCAGCCATCGGGGCCAGGACTTGGCCGCGAAATTTCTTGTAGGGCATTTGTTGAAGCTGCGCGCCACTGACACCCAAGGCACGCAGCGAGGCGATCATGAAATCAAAGGGTTGTCGGGCTTTTTCGGTGGCTTCTACCCATGCAGCAGGGTGATTCAGCATAGCGGTGTAGGTCGCCATCAAATCGCCCCCGGAGCCATTGTAAGCCGCCGCAATCGCTTTGACGAGATCGGCATCGGGGGTGTCGGAGACGAAATGCACCGCCAATTTGCGCGCCAGATGCTGGCCAGTGGCGGGTTGCAGCGCCAGATCGCGTAGGGCGGCATGGATGTTGTCCATCCCCTTCGCATCATAGGTTTTGCCCAACAGTTCGCGCGGCCCCGGTTCGGCCCGGCGCGGCTGAAACTCCATCAGCAGATCGGCGTTCATCGTCAGACCAGCAAGGATCTTTGCCATTTCGGTGACATCGGTTTGACTGTAGTTCGCGCCAACGCCCATGCTGTGCAACTCGATCACCTCGCGGGCGAGGTTTTCGTTCAGGCCTTTGTTCTGATTCTTGCCAAAATGGGAATTGGGGCCGACCGAACTGGATTGATCAAGATAGCTGAGCATCGCCGGATGCAGCGTGGCCGCTGTCAGCATATCGGCAAAATTCCCGGTCAGATGCGGGCGGATGGCATCATCGACCAAGGCATAAGGAAAAAGCGCCTCAACTTGCCGCTTGGCGATGACCGAAAAATGGTCGGCCCAAAATGTGGTCAGCCGTTCGCGAAAGCCGTCGGCACTGTCCAGCGCGCGGGCGAAGGTGATTGCGGTGGCGCCTTGGGCGGCATCGCTGAAATTTTGCAGCAGCGCATCGCGCTTGGGATTTTTGGCGGTGGCTTTCTTGCCAGCTTTCTGGATTTGACGAAGTTGTTGCAGGTTGGGGATCAAATCTGCAGAGTTATGGATCGGCAATGACTGCATCGCCTCGTCTGGCCCTTCGAGCATCGCCAGCATGGCTTCGGCTGAATCTGGCGCGCCCTTGGGCTGCGGCAGGCCATAGCCAAAACGTATCGCAGCAAGGGTACTTAGCTTCGACATCGTTTTCAAACTCCAGTTCACACGGCCACAGCCTGCCTTTGAGAAAACATAGGCCAGCATGGGGAGAATACCATCGTTTCGGTATCAAAAATGCGGCATGGGCATGGGATGGCCGAAGTCTGCGCAAGACAGAGCGGAAAGCCGCCTGCGGGGCAGCGTGTTGGATGGCCCACGCCGGCAGACCATCCAGATTGCGGCTGAGGCGTTACTCTTTCGGCGTGACGCGCAGGGAAAGCTCACGCATCTGGGCGTTGGTGGGTTCAGACGGAGCGCCCATCAGCATGTCTTCGGCGCGCTGGTTCATCGGGAACATGATGACTTCGCGGATGTTCGGCTCATCGGCGAGCAGCATGACGATGCGGTCGATGCCAGCGGCACAACCACCGTGCGGCGGGGCGCCGTATTTGAAGGCTTTGACCATACCGCCGAAGCGTTTTTCCACTTCGGAGTTCGGATAGCCCGCCAGTTCAAAGGCTTTGAACATGATTTCAGGTTTGTGGTTACGGATGCCGCCCGAGATCAGCTCATAGCCGTTGCAGGCCAGATCATATTGATACGCATAGACTTCCAGCGGATCGCCGTTCAGCGCCTCAAGGCCCCCTTGCGGCATCGAGAACGGGTTGTGGCTGAAGTCGATCTTGCCGTCGTCGGTTTTCTCATACATCGGGAAATCGACGATCCAGGCGAATTTGAAGCAGTTCTGCTCGGTGAGGCCCAGCTCACGACCGATTTCATTGCGGGCGCGGCCTGCGATGGATTCGAAGGTTTCCGGTTTGCCGCCGAGGAAGAAGGCGGCGTCGCCTTTGGTCAGGCCAAGTTGCAGGCGGATGGCTTCGGTGCGCTCGGGGCCGATGTTTTTGGCGAGGGGGCCAGCGGCTTCCATGCCTGAGCCATCTTCGGCTTCACGCCAGAAGATATAGCCCATGCCCGGAAGGCCTTCCTTCTGGGCAAAAGCGTTCATGCGGTCGCAGAACTTGCGGCTGCCGCCTGTGGGGGCGGGGATGGCGCGGATTTCGTTGCCGGGTTGCTCCAGCAATTTGGCGAAGATCGCAAAGCCGGAGCCAGCGAAATGCGCGGAGACGTCCTGCATCTTGATCGGGTTGCGCAGGTCGGGTTTATCGCTGCCATACCATTTCAGGCTGTCGCGATAGGCGATCTTGGTCCAGTCGGAATAGACCTTCTTGCCGGGGGCGAATTCCTCGAAAATGCCCTGCACCACCGGCTGTACGGCGGCGAACACGTCTTCCTGCTCGACAAAAGACATTTCAATATCAAGCTGATAGAAGTCGGTGGGGCTGCGGTCTGCGCGGGGGTCTTCGTCGCGGAAGCAGGGCGCGATCTGGAAATAGCGGTCGAAGCCCGCCACCATGATCAGCTGTTTGAACTGCTGCGGTGCTTGCGGCAGGGCGTAGAATTTGCCGGGGTGCAGGCGCGACGGTACCAGAAAGTCGCGCGCGCCTTCGGGGGAGGATGCGGTGATGATCGGGGTTTGGAATTCGTTGAAGCCCTGATCCCACATCCGGTTGCGCATCGAGCGCACCACGTTCGAGCGCAGCATCATGTTGCGGTGCAGTTTCTCGCGGCGCAAATCAAGAAAGCGGTAGGTCAGCCGGGTTTCCTCGGGGTAGTCGACCTCGCCGAACACCGGCATCGGCAATTCATCGGCGGCACCCAGCACGGTCAGGCCGGTGGCGTAGACCTCAACCTCACCCGTTGGTAGTTTCGGGTTGACCAGCGAGGCATCACGGCCTTTCACGCGACCATCAATCTGCACCACCCATTCGGCGCGGACCTTGTTGATGTCGGCGAAGGCCGGGCTGTCGCTGTCGGCGATCACTTGGGTGATGCCGTAATGGTCGCGCAGGTCGATGAACAACACTCCGCCGTGATCGCGCACCCGATGCACCCAGCCCGACAGGCGGACCTGATTGCCGACATCGGTGGCTTTAAGATCGTTGCAAGTGTGGCTGCGATAGGCGTGCATGGACTTCCCCTTCACGGAGGCTGGATCGGTTTTGCCCGATACACTCTGCCCATTGGGTGAAGTCAAGCCCAAGGCATTGCGCTTTGCTATTTCATACTGGCTCAAATATCCCCGCCGGAGGCTTCAACAGTGGATACGGGAACGGCATGTTGCAGATCGTCGATGTTTTGCGCGACCGCGGCTCGCGCTATGCGGTATCGGGCGGGGCGGTTGAGGGCCGCGCCGGGGTGGAGGCGTTTCTGGTCGAGTTGAAGCGGGCGAAGAAATTCGCCAAGGCGACGCATAACACTTGGGCTTGCGTGCTGTCGGACGGTGGCGCTGTGAAGGGCGACGATGGTGAGGCCGGGGCGGGGGCCGTGATCCTGAAGATGCTCGAACGCGCGGAGTTGCGCGATCATGTCGTGGTGGTCACACGCTGGTATGGCGGGGTGCATCTGGGCGGGGATCGTTTCGCGCATGTGGTGACTGCGGTGCGGGCCTATCTTGAGGTGCTTGCCAAGGCGTGAAGCCTCAGCTTGGATAGCTTCCTTGAATGGGGGGAGCCATGCGGGATATTTTGAGCGCGGAAGCGCGGCGGTTTGCCAATACGGTGATCTGGTCTTGGGACGGCTGGGTTTCTGCTTGGGCCACGGAAAAGACCTTGCGGCAGTGGACGGTGGTGAATGTGCTGTCCGTAGTGCTCGCGTTTTCGCTGGATTTATCGGCGGCAGAGCGCGGGTTGATTTTGGCGCTGGGGCTGTTGCTCCTGGCGGCTGAGTTGATGAACACCGGGTTGGAAGAAGCGATTGACTATATCTCGAAAGCCGAGGATCCGCGCGCCAAGAAAGCCAAGGATTGCGGATCGGCTGCCGTGGCGCTGACGGCGATCGCGGGTGGGGTGACTTGGGCGGTTATCCTGATCGGGTAAGGCGATTTCCGCGCGGAAATCGGGTACGAAATTCGCGCGAATTTCGATCTGGATCAGGCCAGGTCGCGCCAACAGCCATGCCCGCTTATTTCAGCAGGTTTTTGGCGGCTTCGCGGCGTTTGTGGGCGTGGTAGAGGATGGGGGCCATCAGGTGATCGTAGAAGGCGCAGGTGAGGGGCTGGATCAACGGCAGGGCGGTGATCCGCGCGGCCAGCCGCCAGCGCGGCAGTTTCGCCCAGAGGATTTGAAAGGCCGGGATGCCTGACAGGATTTGGCCTTGGTGCAGCACATGCAGGCGTTTGGCGGCAGCCTCGGGGGCAATGCCCCAAGCGTTTGCGTGGGTCAGATCATCAAAGCGCAGGGGCAGGTCTTCAGCAAGCGCGACTTTGCGGTAATGGCCGATCTCAAACCGGCAAACCGGGCAGGTTTCGTTGTAGAGAACGCGGGTTTCATCGGTCATTTGCTGAATATAGCTGGATTTTCAACGCTGTGGATGTGGCTTTGCGTCTCAGGCGTGGAGGGCCTGTGGGCCGGTATCGGTAAGGATGTAGTCCATAGGAATATCATGTGGTTGCGGGAATATTGTCGGCAGGCGGGCGGCATCTAGCCCGATGCCGATGGCGATGGGCGAGGGGGTCAGGCTGGCAAGGGTGCGGTCAAAGTAGCCGCCGCCGTAGCCTAAGCGGTATCCTGCGCTGTCCCAGCCAACCAGAGGGGAAAGGGTGATATGGGGGGTGATCTCGGGGCCCGTTGCGGGGGTGGGGATGTTCCAGAACCCGCGCTCCATCGGGGTGTCGGGCGTCCAAGTTCGGAAGGCGAGCGGGGCTTTCGGGGTGAGGATGAGCGGGAGGCCGGCGGTGGCGCCGCGGGCGGGCAGGGTGGCCAGCCAGAAACGCAAATCAAGTTCGGCTTTGATCGGCCACCAAGCGGAGATGATCAGGCCGCTCAGGCTGGCAAATCGCTGGGCGAGCAGGTGGTCGAGATGGGCAGCGATGGCTTGCGCGGCATTTTGGCGGGTGGCGACGGGGAGGGCCGCACGCTCGGCCAGCAGGCGGATGCGTTCGGCTTTACGCCAGCGCGCGACGTCGGTGGCTTGCTGCGGGTCGATATGATTGGGGTCGATTTCCTGCGCAAGGCAAGCGGGGGAGGCGTAGGGGCGGGGGGCTTGGGTCATGGGGATGTAAGCCGGGCAAGGGCCGTTTGGGCTTCGCCGAGGATGGTGGCGATGCGCGCGGCGGCGGTGGGCAGGGTGGTGATCAGCGCGGCGCTTTGGCCGGCGTAGTTGGGCATGGCTTCCAAATCGCCGGTGGTGATGCGCAGGGGTGAATCCGTGCTGTAGCGCAGAAGCGGGCGGGTGTCCTCATGCGCGATGACCTCACGCGGCAGGGTGTCGGGGTGGTGGCCTGTCAGGGTGTGGCCGATGGCATCGGTGACGGAATTGCGGATCACCCGCACCGGGGAATTCGGCGGCCAGTTCAGCGCGAAAACATCGGTGTAGACGGTGTCCTCGGCAGAGGCGGCCAGCACGCGGGCCTTGTGGTCGTTGTGCGCGAAGGATTCTTCGGTGGCGAGGAAGGCCGTGCCGCAGTGGATGGCTTGCGCGCCCAAAGCACGGGCGGCGATCAGTGAGGCTCCAGTGGCGAAACCGCCCGAGGCAACGATGGGGAGTTTGCTGACGCGGGCGACTTGCTCGACAAGGATCAGGGCTGCGGCGGTGCCGTGGACATGGCCGCCGGCCTCGACGCCCTGCACGATCAGCACGTCCGCTCCGGCGGCTTCAGCTTCCAGCGCGGCTTTCAGCGAGCCGACTTGGTGCAGCACAAGGCAACCTGCGGCTTTGGCGCGCTGGATGGCTTCGGGGACGGGGTGCCAAAAGAAGCACATGGCGGGGACTTTTTTCGCAAAGCAGGCGTTGAGTTCGGCGTCGAGCAAATCCGGATCGGTGGCGGAGGGGATCAGGTTGACGGCGAAGGGGCGCGTGGTGCTGGCGCGGATGGCGTCGATTTCCTGTGCGATCAGGTCGGGGGATTCGCGGACCATGCCGAGGATGCCATAGCCGCCGGCATTTGCCACAGCGGCGACGAGGTCTGAGCGCGCGACACCGCCCATGCCAGCCAGCAGAATCGGGTGGTCACAGCCAAGCAGATCGCAGACGGGGGCGTGTAGATTTTGATGCGCAGTCAAGGTTTTAAGCATCCGTGGCCTCATGCGTTAGGGTTTCGATCAGCACATCGCGCAGGATCAGGGCGTGGGTATGCTGGGTGTCGCGGGCAGCATAGATCAGAGTGACAGGGCCTTTGCGGCACCACTCCAGCGCCTCGGTCAGGGTGTCTGAGGTGGCGGCCAACTCGGCGCGGTAGTCGTGGGTGAACGCGCCCCATTTGGCCGGATCGTGGCAGAACCATTCGCGTAGATGCGGGCTGGGAGTGGCGGATTTGAGCCAAGCATCCAGCTTCAGATCGGATTTCGCGATGCCGCGCGGCCAGAGGCGGTCGACCAGCAGGCGTGCGCCGATTGTGGGGGTGCCAGCGCGGATGTCATGAGCGCGGCAGAGCTGGATTTGGGGCGGCTGGATATGGGGGGTGGAGTTGTGCGGCATCGCGGTCACTCTATGACAGGGCTTACGCTAGGCGCGCTGGGCGGGAAATGTAAATGCCGCGTTATCGACAGGCTTTCGTGAAATCCGACATCGCATTGCGGTGAGGTGCCGGACCGGATGCGCTGCAATGCGGCGGATGCGGTGTCTTGTGGCGGTGATCTTGGGCTTGTAGGAAGTGATATGATCAAAAGAATGTCCTACATCTCACATGCCCGCGCGACGCTGGCTTTGGGGCTGCCGCTGGTGGGCTCGCATCTGGCGCAGATGGCGCTGCATGTCACCGATACCGTGCTGTTGGGCTGGTATGGGGTGAATGAGCTCGCCGCGGTCGTGCTGGCGACTTCGACATTTTTCGTGATTTTCATCCTTGGCGCGGGGTTTGCGCAGGCGGTTTTGCCGATGGTGGCGACGGCTGTCGGGCGCGGCGACGAGGCGCAGGTGCGGCGCGATACGCGGATGGGGATGTGGTTGTCGATTGGCTTTGGCCTGCTGACCTATCCGGTTTTCTGGTGGTCTGAGGCAGTGTTGCTGTCACTGGGGCAGCGGCCTGAGGTTTCGATCTTGGGCCAGGATTTTCTGCGCATCGCGGGACTGGGGATGATTCCGGCGCTTCTGGTGATGGTGTTGAAGAACTATCTCGCCGCGTTGGAGCGCACGCAGGTGGTGTTATGGGTGACGCTGGCGGCGGTGGGGGTCAATCTGGTTTTGGCCTATATGCTGATCTTTGGCTATTGGGGCGCGCCAGAATTGGGCGTGCGCGGCGCGGCGATTGCATCGGTATTTGTGCAGATATTGACCTTTGTGCTGCTGGCGACTTACGCAGGCTGGTTGCCGGAGTTGC
Source organism: uncultured Cypionkella sp. (assembly GCA_964387655.1). GTDB lineage: Bacteria > Pseudomonadota > Alphaproteobacteria > Rhodobacterales > Rhodobacteraceae > Cypionkella. Next base: position 20,148 of record CAYLYV010000018.1, read on the forward strand.
GGCATTTCCGGCTGTTCCAGCGATTCTGGCGGCCGGATTGGCAAGCTTTGCATCAGGTGTTTCGCTTGGGTTGGCCGATTGGCATTACGTCATTGGCCGAGAGCGGGTTGTTTCAGGCGACGGCGCTGATGATGGGCTGGATCGGCACAGTGGAACTCGCGGCGCATGGCATCACGATGGAGGTCGTGGCTTTGTCGTTCATGGTGCATCTGGGGCTGTCGAATGCTGCGACAGTGCGGGCCGGGCGGGCGGATGGCGCGGGCGACGCCCAAGGCTTGCGCGATGCGGCGAAGGTGGCGATTGCCTTGTCGTTCGCTTTTGGTGTGGCAATGGTCGTGCTGTTTCTCAGCCTGCCCGCAGCGATCATTTCGCTATTTCTGGATGAGGCGAAACCGCAAAGTGCTGAAATCATTGCCTTCGGCGTGACTTTGCTGGCGATGGCAGCATTGTTTCAGATGGCGGATGCGATGCAGGTCATGGCATTGGGCCTGCTGCGGGCGATCAAAGATACGCGAGTGCCGATGGTCGCGGCGGCGATCAGCTATTGGGGGATCGGGATTCCCTGCGGCTACTATCTGGCCTTCTACGCAGGGATGGGTGGCATTGGGCTGTGGCTGGGGCTGGTGATTGGCCTGCTGTTTGCTGCGGTGACGATGATGTGGCGGTTTTGGCACCGGGTGCGTCGCTGAATTTTGCGGCACTGCCCGGGCTTACTCGGCGGCCTCGCCCTTCATCAAGCGCTCGGCCTTCTTGCGCACCAGAACCGAGCGCAGATCATGCATCGCCAACAGCAGAAGGTCGGTGACTTCCTCTAGCTGCGTCTCGGTGGCCTTGGATTGCACCCATTGCGTCGTCAGGTTCATGTGATCGACAGCGCGTAGAATGTCATCAACGTCGCGCGCGGCCAATATGGTTTGCCGCTTGGCAACCCATTGACCGATCAAGGTGATTTCTTCCGGCGTCAACTTGTGATCACCATGTGGCTTGATGTTGCCATTCTTGACGTTGACCAGTGCGATTTCTTCCATGTCGATGCGGCGCTGGCGGTTTTCGGTATCCACCCGAAACACGGCAGCACCGTTGTCACGGATGCGGAAGTAGAACTCTGGCAGATCGGCGGACATTCAGACGGCCTCGCCAGCGTCACGGTTGTCGATCACCCGAAGAAGCGTGCCGTCTTCATCGACCAGCGCGAACATGCGCGGGGCATTGCCCGGTTTGAAGATGCCTGTCAGGCGCGGGATCGCCTTATGGTCGGTTGGCAGCCCGACCTGCTGCCATTCCGCCAGCAGGCTTGCCACATCATCGACGCGGATGCAGGCAGAGAACCAACTGGACCATTTATCGACCTCAGGATGCGGGAAGAACTCCAGCACCAGACCCCCACGTTGCAGGATCATCCAGCCATCATCGCGGAAAGTGGTGCGAAAGCCGAGGCGGGTGTAAAACGCCTCGGTCGCTGCGAAATCGCGGCTTGGCAGATTGGCGGTGATCCGGTCGGCCATGGGGTCCTTTAGGTCAAAGAGGCGCAGAAGGCTTGGATGCGGGTGCAAGCCTCACGCAGAACCTCGTCTGCCGTAGCGTAGCTGACGCGGAAGTTTGGCGATAGACCGAAGGCAGCACCAAACACCACGGCGACTCCGGTTTCTTCCAGCAAAGCGGTGGCGAAGATCTCATCAGTGCTGATCTTGGTGCCCGCGGGGCTGGTTTTGCCGATGCAGCCGGAAATGTCGGGGTAAACGTAGAACGCGCCTTCGGGCTTCGGGCATTTGATGCCCTTCGCGCCGTTCAGCATCGTGACCACAAGATCGCGGCGACGCTGGAAGATCTTGCGGTTGGGGGCGAGGAAATCTTGCGGTCCGGTGAGGGCTTCGAGCGCCGCATATTGGCTGACCGAACAGGGGTTCGAGGTGGATTGCGACTGGATCGTGCCCATGGCCTTGATCAGATGCGCGGGACCTGCGGCATAGCCGATGCGCCAGCCGGTCATGGCGTAGGATTTCGACACGCCGTTGCAGGTCAGGGTGCGGTCGTAGAGTTTGGGTTCAATCTGCGCGGGCGAGGTGAATTCGAAATCGTCGAACACCAGATGTTCATACATATCGTCGGACATGATCCAGACATGCGGGTGTTTCAGCAGCACATCGCAGAGCGCGCGCAACTCGGCGCGGGTATAGCCTGCGCCGGTCGGGTTCGAGGGCGAGTTGAAAATGAACCACTTGGTTTTCGGCGTGATCGCGGCGTCAAGCTGCGCCGGGGTCAGTTTGAAATCGGTGTCGATGGTGGCGACAACCGGAACTGGCGTGCCGCCGGCCAGCAGCACCATATCGGGGTAGCTGACCCAATAGGGTGCCGGGATGATCACTTCGTCGCCGGGATTACAGGTGGCCATCAGCGCGTTGTACAGCGTCTGCTTGCCGCCCGTGCCAACAGTGATCTGGTTAGGCTGATAGGTCAGGCCGTTTTCGCGGGCGAATTTCTCGCAGATCGCCTTTTTCAGCTCGGGGATGCCATCGACCGCCGTGTAGCGGGTTTTACCTGCGTCAATCGCGCGCTTGGCGGCGTTGCGGATATTCTCGGGCGTATCGAAATCCGGCTCGCCTGCGCCAAGGCCGATCACGTCGCGCCCAGCTGCTTTCAGCTCCTGCGCTTTGGTGGTGACGGCGATGGTGGGTGAAGGTTTGACGCGGGCAAGGGTGTCGGACAGGAAGGCCATACGGCGGGCTCCACAGGGCTGGTTTGCATTTTTCGCCTCACTGCCATATGGTGGCCCCCCTACGCAATCAAGCGATATCACCTTATGGAGAGGCAAGATGGCACAAATCAGCAATGGCGACTGGTATAGCGAAAGCACAGCAACCTTTGGCGACCGGCTGGAGGCTGCGCGCGAGTCCTGCGCGATGAGCCAAACTGAATTGGCACAGCGCCTGGGCGTGCGCGACACGACGATCAAAAGCTGGGAAGCCGATGAATGGGAGCCGCGCGGCAATCGGCTGCAGATGCTGGCCGGGATGTTGAATGTCTCGCTGATGTGGCTGCTGTCGGGGCGGGGAGAAGGCGTGGCCGCGCCGGATGCGCGCGACCCGATCACTTTGCCCGCGCGCAGTGCGTTGGCCGATATCGCGCGCCTGCGTCGGCAAATGCAGACGCTGGGCGTTGAACTGATGCAGGCAGAGCAGAAGCTGACAGTCGAATTGCGTGGGATGACACAATGAGCGAGACCAATGAGGCGCGGCTGAAACGGATGGCGATGCGCAGCTGGCGGCGCGGGATGAAGGAAATGGACCTGATTTTAGGCCCCTATGCCGATGCGCATTTGGCCGGGATGACAGAAGATCGGCTGGTTGTTTTCGATAAACTTTTAGAGGAAAACGATCAGGATCTGCTGCCTTGGGTGTTGGGGCAGAACCCTGCGCCGGGCTATCTGACGGATTTGGTTGCAGAAATTGGCGTCTATGCGCGCGGACGGCTGGCCGCGCAGTAATTTTCGCCAAAATCGAGGCGAGTTTACGATATGTTTGTGTTTTGTATCGATTCTATCCGCAGGTGCCATCGCTCGCGGAGTTAACAAATGAGTTTACATGACCCCTTGCTGGACGGCTCGCAAAAGCTGTTGATGGCGGGCTATCTCGACAATCTGGCGTTGTTGGAGCGGCTGCATCGGCTGCTTTTGGACGTGATCAAGGATGAATTCGAACGGGTGGCGGTGCTTGAGATCAATTCGGTTCAGGCGCTGCTGCTGTTCAACATTGGTGAGAATGAGGTGACAGCGGGCGAATTGAAATCGCGCGGCTATTACCAAGGCTCGAACGTGTCGTATAATCTGAAAAAACTGGTGGAATTGGGCTATATGCACCACCAGCGCTCGGAAATTGATCGGCGTTCGGTGCGGGTGCGGTTGTCGGAAAAAGGCCGCCGGGTGCGCGGAATGCTGACCGATCTGTTCCAGCGCCATGCCGAAGGGTTGGCGAAGCGGAGCTTGGTGGATGCCAATAATATGGAAAACATGAACCAGTCGCTGAAGCGGATCGAACGATATTGGACGGAGCAGATCCGATATATCTATTAGCCTGCAGGCCAAAGGGTGTTTTGGTTAACGCCAGAACCGGGAATAGGTGGCAAAGCGCCCCTGGAGCTTTGCCAGAAGGCGAAGACCCAATCCGGTTGGCGCATCGGTCCCTGTCGCCAGACGGTGCAGGATGACCTCTGGCGGGCAGGGTTTGCGGCTGACCGGATCATAATAGCGCGGGTAGGCGATCAGGGCGGCATGGGCCAGCGCCAGAAGGCTGGGGCGGGGCAGCGGATGGCCGTCTGGCGCTCGCTTGCGCCGCAGCGGGACGGAGCCAAGGTCTTGGGTCAGGCCCCATCCGGCATAAAAAGGCGCACCAAGGCAGGTGACGCGCTTGCCGCGCAGCAGGGCCTCAAAGCCGAGCAGCGAGGTCATCGTGATGACTTCATCGCAGGTCTCGATCAGCTGGATCGGGTCGGCATGGTGCGCAATGACATCGGCAAGGCCGCGCAGGCTGGCGTCGGGGATAGCGCCGGGGCGCAGACCAGCTTCCACATCAGGGTGGGGTTTGTAGATAATGATGGCAGTGGGATGCGCGGAACGGGCGGCCTGCAGCAGGCCGAGATTGGTGCGGATATTGCCCGCACCAAGGCGGATAGAGGCATCATCTTCGACTTGGCCGGGCACGAGGACGCGCGCGCCATCGGGCAGATCGGGCAGAGTGCCAGAGAGGTTATATTTCGACAGCCGCGCTGCGATTAGGCTCGCGATCAGCTTTTCAGTGCGGCGTTGCGCATCGGGAGGCAACGGGGTTTGGATGAGCTGTTCAAGGCGACTTTGGCGGGTGGAATCATAGTATATCCCAAGATCGTCGGTGACGAGGCTCAGTGGCGGCACCAGTTCGGCACCCAAGCCACGCGAGCGCAGGAAGCCATCTTCCACGCGGCGGATGGTCAGAGTGTCGGGCAGACCAGCGGGTTCTTTACCTGCCCAGACAAGTACGCTCCGGCCCGTAGCGCGGGCTTTGTCGACGGCGCGGGTTGGATTATCCTGAAATATCATCGACTTTTCACGCCCGAACACTGCTTGCAACCGGGCGCGCTTCCACACGCGCATGCCCACCGCGACATGGCCGAAACGATCTTCGCGGTAAGCACGAACCTCGGCTTCCAACTGATCCACCGCTTCTTCAAAGCTGCACAACTGGTCACGGCAGGGATCGACCCATGTGGGGGCGAGGATCATAGCGGCAGCAAAAACTTGGGTTTTGGTCAGGGTGCGCCTGCGGCGGTCTACTGGGAAAGCGTCGGAGGTCAGGCCCCAGCCGGCGTAGAACGGCTGGCCGAAGACGCGGGGGCGGTGGCCTGCGAGGATCGCCTCAAACCCCAGTTGTGAGGACACGGTGTAGACGGCGATGGCACCTTCGAGCAGCGCCCATGGCGAGGCCGGGGTGGTCAGCACTTGGATGCGGTCGGTTTGATCGGCGGCGGTGAAATGGCCGCGCCGTAGGCCGAGTTGCGTCTCGGGATGGGTCTTGATCACGATGCGGGCAGAGGGGTGTTCGCTTTGCGCCGTGGCCAGCATTTCGGCAAAGCGGGTGGCATTGGCCCCGGAATGGCGGATCGCGGCATCGCCTGCGGTTTGGTCGACCACAAGTACATAGCCGGGGGCAGGGAGCGGGGCGTCCGACAGGTGAAGGTTGTATTTTGATAAGTCTAGGGCGCGGATTCTGGCAATACCGTCCCTTGCACGGGTCAAAAGGTTCGAATCGTCTAAGGGATGTTTGGCGAGGATTGTTTCAAGTGTCGAAGGAGTGGCGCTGTCGAAATGCACGCCAAGGCCATCAACCAGCAGGCCCAGAGGGGCATCGCCCATCCGGCCCGGGCGGATCCCCCGCAGGAAGGCATCCTCGATGCGGACCAACGGCACGTTGTATCGGGCGGCAATCGCCTCACCACGTCGCGCGTAGGGTGAGCGGCCCCAGACCACCACACCATCTGCGGAGCCCGGCAGACCAAGGCGCAACTCATGCCCGGCGAGCGCCAACATCCGGCGCAGGTGGGGTTGGCGCAGAAAGCCTGCGTTGTAATAGAAAAGCCGCCAGGGAATGGCCCCGGCGGCTTGGGTATTATTGAGTCCGGTTACGGACAAGATCGCCTCACTGCCCCGTAGTGGCGATGTTGTTGGCGGCGGTGGTGGAGCCGGAAATCGCCGACAGGGTTTTGGTCCACTGTACGAAGGGCGCTTCGGTGACATAGACGGTGTCGCCGTCACGGATCAGGAAATCACGCGCCTCAAACATGCCCGTTGGTTGCGTCAAATCAAGCACATAGACCATGCGCTGATCGCCCTTCAGATCACGACGGCCGAGCACGGCGTTGGCAACCTCTGCGGGTTCATTGCGGAACACGAAGACGCCAGTGGGGTCTGCGGTGCCGGTGTTCAGGCCGCCAACCGTTGCCAAAGCCTCAATCGCGGAGAGGGTTTGGGTTTCAAACGGGATCTTGCTTTGCGAGCCAGTGGCGCCCATCGCGACGAAAGAGCGGGTGTCTTTCTCGACGGTGATCTTGTCGCCGGGACGCAAAGCGATGTCGAGGCCGGGGTTGGAGTAGAGATCTTCCAGCCAAATCGAGCCGGTTTTATTGCCGCGCGTGACGCGCACGATGGCGACGGCGGGCTCGATCGTCACGCCACCCGCCTTGGAGAGCATGGCGGAAAGCGTGCGGGTTGGGCGTTCGATCGGGAACACACCGCTGGCCCCGGCGAAACCGGAAACCGAGACAGTGGAACCATCGCCCGCCAGACGCTGCACCGAAATTTGCGGATCAGGTGTCTGGGTGTCGAGTTTTTTGGTGATAATGTTGCGCAAACCATCAGGCGATTGGCCCGCCGCTTTGATTTTCCCGGCATAGGGCACGAAGATATAGCCCGCGCCATCGACCTGAATTTCGGTCAGCGCCGATACCCGTTGCCCGGTGTTGCCAAGCAGGGGATCATCCTTGACGTTTTCGTAGATCGTGAGACCCAGCACATCGCCGGGCGAGATCACATCCGATCCGACCACGCCCGCATTTCGGAAAGCCGAACTGAACCCCAACGCCGGAGTGACCGCCGTGGCGCGGGTCACCCGCGCGTTCACCGTCACGATAAAGGCGTCGCCTTCTTTGAGGACCGAGCCCTTGAAGATTTCTGCCTTGTTGGGGCCCGAGCGCGGCAGGCCACAGGCCCCGACCGCACCGACAAGCGCCACAAGGGCAAGGGCCTTCGCCCCCCTTGATCCGGTAATTTTCACTGCCCGGGCTCCTTTAACTGGATTTGCCTCAAGTTTTGCCTGTAAAGCTACAGAAAGACGAAACAAAATGCCAGTCTTGGTTTTTTCGATCACTTAACGAGGTGCAACTGTTGCCGTGGTGCCGCTTTGCCCGAGGTGAGCGCATCATAGGGATCTTCGGCTTGCAGCATCATATCGACCACCTGTCGTAGCAACTCGCGCCGCCCGCGCGCGCTGTAAAAACCGCCCGGCACCTGACTGGTTTCCAGCAAATAGTGGCGATAATCGCGGTAGGCGCGGCTGTCAGGGCGGGTTGGCAGGGTGAAGAAGTCTTTCAGGCTTTGAGTGGAGACGAATTCGGGCTTGGCATAGACCGCAGCACCAAAGGTTTTCAGCGGCAATCCGCGCCACAAAACTTGCTGGGCGGCGGTGGAATTGACGGTTACGGCAGAGCGAGCATGGTTCAAAAGTGCCGCCAATTTGCCACCGCGCACGAAATGCACGCGCGAGGCCACGCCATGTAGGGCTGCCAAACGCTTGATTTCATGGGCAACGGGAACGCGACCATCTTCCAGCGGATGAGCTTTGAAGACGATGTGGTGATGCGGAGCGGCGCCTTTGGCGAAGCCTTCGATCACCAAAGCTAGAAATTCGCTCATGGTTTTGAACGGGGAATGCATCTGGAAACTGGCGTCATGCTCCAGTTGCAGCAGCACCAGATGATAGGGAAAGCCGCCGTGTTTGATGCGGAAAGTGGCGGCAATCCGCTCCCCCCGATGCAGAGGCAGCAGGGCAAGGCGTTTGACATAAAGCCAGAATTCTTGGCCCACACTCAGGGCACGATGGGGCCGAAAATTGCGATAATCCCAGAATCCGGTCATCACGAACCAATGGTACAAAGCCCCCCAGAACATATGCTGGCGCATGTCACCCCACCGGGCGGGGGCGTCGGGAAGCTCCATGTCCAAAGCTTCCAGCGCCTTTTGCATCTGCGGCACCGACATCTGCATCAGCCGGGAATTGCCGTTCGAGCCACCGCGCTCGTAGCTGATCCAATAGGGGCGCAGGTAACCTTCCTCGAACACATGCACGGTGATGCCAGCGGCGCGGGCGGCCGCAACGGCGATGGCATGGATGGGCCGGGTGTCGCCGTACAGCACGATATCGGTGATTTTCTTTTGATCCAGCACAGTGCGGAAGGCCAAGGGCCAGTCTTGTAACGTGCCTTTATAGGCGATGTAGCTTGTTTCCGAAGGCCAGAACGTGCGGTCCCCGCGGTTGAAGCCAACCCGCCAGACCTGCGCGCCTGCGAGTGCAAGCATTTTGCCCAAACGGTGGAAAAAGGGCCCATGCGGACCCTGAAGAAACAAAAAGTGGCGATCTTGACCTGAACCTGACATATCACTCGCATTTTTCGTCTGAATGCGCCGCAGCGCCCCAGAATAGAAGGGGAAAATTTCGGTTTTGTGAACAGCTAGCGTGAAAGCGCGGCGAATTTGAGGCGATTGCGCAAGCCCGACGCAGGCGGTACCTTTGCGGCAAATCATGAGGGCTCAAGCGATGTTTACCGGAATTGTCACCGATATGGGCGAAGTGCTGGAGTTGGAGCAGCGCGGCGATCTGCGGGCGCGGATTGGCACGGCTTATGACGTCGCGCGGGTGGATATTGGCGCATCGATTGCCTGCGAGGGGGTTTGTTTGACGGTGGTGGCGCTGGGAACAGTTCCGCGCAACTGGTTTGATGTGCAAATTTCGGCGGAATCGGTGTCGAAAACCAATCTGGCGGGGTGGACGCTGGGGAAAAGGCTCAATCTAGAGCGGGCGCTGAAGGTCGGTGACGAGTTGGGCGGGCATATCGTCTCGGGTCATATCGACGGCGTGGCCGAAGTAGTGCGGATCGTGCCGGAGGGTGAGTCTGTGCGGGTGACGTTTCGGGCACCCGAGGCTTTGGCAAAATTCATCGCTTCAAAGGGTTCGGTGGCGCTGAACGGCACGTCATTGACGGTGAATGAGGTCGATGGCTGCGATTTCGGTATCAATTTCATTCCGCATACACAGGCGGTGACGACTTGGGGCGAGGTCAAACTGGGCGATAAGGTCAACCTAGAAGTCGATACCATGGCGCGCTATGTGGCGCGGCTGCGCGAGTGGGAATAGGCTTTGGCTGGCCTTGGGCATAACGGCGGGCCTTCGGTGCAGCCGGGAGTGGCTTGGCGGGCGCATTGCTGGCGGGCCGCGCGGGCAGAATTGCTGCCGACCTTGCCGATTGAAGTGGTGCGTTTGCGGGTGAAGCGGGCGCGGGATCTGGGGCTGGAGTATAAGACCTATGCCTCGGTACGCGCGGCGACGGGGCATGATCTGATCGCGTTTCTGTTCTCCTCGAACGCGTTGCGGTTGGTGCGAGGGCGCGAGACCTTGCCGCTGGATCGGGCCGACAAGCTGGATGCGATGACTTGCGCGCGGATCGCTTTGGCGGTGGCTCCGCTCTCACCACAAGCCGTTTCGCTGAACCCGCAGATTGATCAGGCGCATCCCGCGCCCTTCGCATTGGCAAAATTTGCCGAGGCGCGGGCGGCGATCAGGGCCGCTTTGGGTAAAGTGCCGGGGGATCGGGTGCTGCTGGTCGGCGATCTGGCTTTGGAGCGTGAGTGGTGTGCGGCAGGGCGGCTTGCGGGCTATCTGCCGGCAGAGCGGTTTTTCGCAACACCATAGTCTTTGCACAGCCTCTGTTCGGTAAACTGGGTTGGCGCGGCTCTGGCTTTTGGCGGCCTTTGGCGCTATGGGCAAAGGGAGAGTTGCAGGAAGCCAGATCATGACCACACGCACGGAATACTCGGACGCGATCTCGTCCGTTGAAGAAATCATCGAAGACGCCCGCAATGGCCGGATGTTCATTCTGGTCGACCACGAAGATCGCGAGAACGAAGGCGATTTGGTGATCCCGGCAGAGATGGCGACGGCAGAGGCGGTGAATTTTATGGCCACCCACGGGCGCGGGCTGATTTGCCTGACGCTGACCGGGGCGCGGATTGATGCCTTGGGGTTGCCGCTGATGGCCTCGAAGAACTCCAGCCGTCATGAAACCGCGTTCACCGTGTCGATTGAGGCGCGCGAAGGGGTGGAGACCGGGATTTCTGCGCAAGACCGCGCGATCACCATTGCGGTCGCGATTGATCCTAAATCTGCGCCGACGGATCTGGCGACACCGGGGCACGTGTTCCCGCTGCGTGCGCGCGATGGCGGTGTGTTGGTGCGGGCCGGGCATACCGAGGCTGCCACCGATATCTCGCGGTTGGCTGGGCTGAACCCCTCGGGCGTGATTTGTGAGATCATGAAAGACGACGGCACCATGGCGCGGCTGCCTGATCTGGTGTCCTTCGCGCAAAAACATAACCTGAAGATCGGCACGATTTCCGATCTGATCGCGTATCGGCGGCGGCATGACAATCTGATCAAGGAATGCTCGGTCAAGCGGGTGCATTCGCTGCATGGCGGCGAGTGGCTGATGCGGATTTTCGCGGATGAGACGCACGGCGATGAGCATGTGGTGCTGACCAAGGGCGATCTTTCCGGCGATGCGCCGGTGCTGGCGCGGGTGCATACGCTGAACGCGTTGGAGGATGTGCTGGGGATTGGCGATGATCATGTCGGCGATTTGCAGGGCGCGATGCGGGTGATTGCAGCGGAAGGCCGCGGCGCAATTGTGCTTTTGCGCGATACGTCGATGAAGATTGAGCCGGGTGAGGCTTCACCCCATACCCTGCGGCAATATGGTCTGGGCGCGCAGATCTTGTCGGCGCTGGGCTTGAGTGCGATCACCTTGGTGACAAATTCCCAAGCGCCGAAAGTTGTCGGGCTTGATGCTTACGGGCTGTCGATTGTCGGCACCCGTGCGATTGCGGAGTAGATCATGGCTGCCAATGAAACCCATTACACCCTGCCGCTGCCGGAATTCAAAGCTCCGGTGAAGCTGCTGATCGTTGTGGCACCCTATTACAAGGACATCACAGATCAGTTGGTGGCGGGGGCGCAAGCGGTGGCTGCGGCTTGCGGTGCTGTGACCGAAGTGGTCGAAGTGCCGGGGGCATTGGAAGTGCCGTCGGCGATTGCTTTGGCCGAACAGATGGCGAATTTTGACGGCTATGTCGCGCTTGGCTGCGTCATCCGCGGGGAGACGACGCATTATGACACGGTCTGCAATGACAGTTCTCGGGCGATCACCATGCTGGGATTGCAGGGCGCGGCTATTGGCAATGGCATCCTGACGGTGGAAAACCGCAAGCAGGCGCAAGTGCGTGCCGAGGCGCTTGGACAAAACAAAGGTGGCGGCGCGGCCGCTGCGGCCTTGCACCTGATCGCCTTATCGCGCAAATGGGCGACCGACACCAAGGGGATCGGTTTTCGTCCATGACTACTAAGCCTGACAAGAAGCAGATGAAATCAGCCGCCCGGCTTTATGCCGTGCAGGCGTTGTTTCAGATGGAAGCCTCGGGGCAGACCGTTGAGTCGATCCGGCGCGAGTTTGAAACCCATCGCTTCGGGGCGATTTATGATGGCGATGAGATGGCCGAGGGCGATGTCACGCATTTTCGCGCCGTGGTCGATCACGCGGTGAACTTTCAGGCGATGATCGACCAGATGACCGACCGCGCGCTGGTGGCGAAATGGCCGATTGACCGGATTGATCCGGTGATCCGCGCGCTGTTCCGTGCTGCGGGGGCCGAGTTGACCCAGATGATCACGCCGCCGAAAGTCACGATCAACGAGTATGTCGATGTCGCTAAGGCGTTTTTTCCCGAGGGGAAAGAGTCGAAATTCGTCAACGCGGTGCTGGATCACATGGCGCGCGAAGCCAAGCCCGAGGCATTTTAATTTCCAAGGATCTGGCTTTGGCGCGCGTCAAAGCCTTGTCTGATTGGGAAAGGGAACTGCGATGAAATATCTTTGGGTGGCAGTGTTGGCATTGGCATTGGCGGCGTGCGTCGAAGACGACAAAGCGGCGGGGCCGGATTGGATGCTGTCTCTGGTGGATGGGCAGGCGGTGGATTACACTGCGACGCTCAGCCTTGCTGAACCGGGGCGGGTGACGGGCCAAGCGCCGTGCAACCGCTATTTTGCCGATGTGACCCGGAATGGGACCAGCTTTAAGCTGGGGATGATTGGTGCAACCCGGATGGCTTGTTTGCAGATCAAGGGCGAGGCCGCGTTTTTCCAGGCTTTGCAAGGCATCGAGACGGCGGACGAGTCTGGCGACAAGCTGACCCTGAGCGGGGCGGGGCATCAGATGGTGTTCGTGCCACTGAAGAAATAGCCTGCGGCAAAAAGCGGGCTTTCGGTATGGCAATTGCGTGCTAGACTCATCCAAACCGGAGTCCGCCATGCCGAAACTGATCAAGCTTTATATCGTCAACGTCGCCTACGGCTTTGGGCTGTCCGTGATGTTTCTGGGATTGCTGTTGTGGCAGGACGTGGCGGGCCTGCGGCAGTTGATCTTGGGTTCGGATGTCGGCTGGATCGCAGCGTTCATGATGATTGTGATGAACGGAGTGGTATTTGCCGGGGTGCAGTTCGCCATTGCCGTGATGCGGTTGGCTGAAGATCCGGATGAGCCTCCGCGCGGAACGCGGGCCCCCGATACGGAACTGATCACGCGTATTGACAGGGGCAATCTGCAGCGTTTACGCAACAGTGGCGCATTGTCGCCGCTCCCGCGCAGCTGAAAACCCCAGGGTTTTAGCGGAGTTAACCAACTCCACGCAAAGCTTTGCGACGGTTCCATCACATCTTTGCAACACTGATAATGTTACGGAATTTGCGCAAAAACCCGCCGCAAATTTTAGGATTTCGGCAGAAAAATGATGTGAAATCATTTGCTTGGCATCTGCCCTTGAATGACCTGCCCCGATGAAACATCTGCACTGCAGCGCCGAAAGACTTCGGCGCAAGGGATAGATGTTGAAAGGACGGATCATGAAAAACGTAACTCGTATCGCGGCAGTATCCGCATTGGCTCTGGTCGTTGGGTCGCTGCCGGCTGTGGCACAGACAACGCTGCTGGGGTCGTCTGCGGTAGACGATCAGGTCGATGATCTGACGATCAAAGCCAATCGCGACATGGCGCGCGGCAACGACGAACTGCGCTTTGGCAACCAAGAAGCGCGTCAGGGCATGTCGGGGTCGGCATCGCTTGGCTACAGCGGCAAGACCGGCAACAATGAATCGCAAGATTTTTCTGCCGGTGCGCGTTTGCGTTTTGCGCAAGGCCGCCTCGTCCAAACGCTGGGCTTCGTCGTTGACTATTCAGAAACTGAAAATGTGAAGTCGAAAGAGGACGTGTCGGCGGTCTATGACGCCAACTACTACTTTACGGACAAGGTTTACGGCTTTGTCTTGGGTCGAATCAATACAAACGGTCTGGCCTCGGTGGCAACCGAAACCAATGACCCGGCCACGTCTCTGTCCAAAGATGCGTTCTTGGGCTTTGGTCCGGGGTATCGCATCGTGAACAACGAGAACATCGCGTGGCGGATGCAGGCTGGTGTGGGTATCAGCTATCTTGAATTCGGGGACGACAACAGCACCACCGAAGCCGCTGGCATCGTCTCGTCGCGCTTCTTCTACAAAATTAACGAGAACGTTTTCGCCAGCATGGATACCGACATCGTGAAGTCGGACACCGCTTTGCGCATTGGCAACGACTTGGGCGTGAACTTCAAGGTGACTGACGCGTTCTCGACCCGTGTCAGCTACCTGACAGAGTATAATGACAGCCGCGCGATCCGTGCCGACAACAAACTGGGCGTTTCGCTGGTTTACGGCTTCTGATCTGACCCCAACGTAAGATGCGGAAAAGGGGACAGCGTGCTGTCCCCTTTTTCTTGCGCTGGGTCGAAGTGGCGGGCCCGCAGCGGCCGTGACGGCGTGAATTTCCCGAGAGCCTGAGTGTTCAGGTTGGTCGCCAGGTAGCAAGACCAAGATCTTGCCAGAGCCAGCTCCCTCGGAGATGCTTATCGGCCACTGGAAAAGGGCCATACACGAGAAGAGCAGAACCCGCCAAGACTGAATGTAGGCTTGGCGGGGGGTGATGGCAAGAGGCCCGTTCGTAGGGGTTGCGGGGCTTGCAGCATGTTCACCTTTAGTTCATATTTTGCCGATGGATATGGAAAACCTCTTACCGCCGATGCCCGGCCAGCGCCTTGCGCGCGGGGTGTGCCGGGCCATGCGGCAGTTTGATTTCGTGACGGTGGAGGAGCTGGTGCCAACCCCCGGCTTGCGGGTGGATGTGATGGCGCTGGGGCCCAAGGGCGAAATCTGGATCATCGAGTGTAAATCCGGCCGCGCCGATTATAGGGCCGATCAGAAGTGGCAGGGCTATCTGGAATGGTGTGATCGGTTTTTCTGGGCGGTGGATGGCGATTTTCCCACCCAACTGCTGCCCGAGGCTTCAGGTTTGATCATCGCCGATGCCTATGACGCGGCGATTTTGCGGATGGGGCCGGACACACCGCTGCCAGCCGCGCGCCGCAAGGTGATGTTGCAAAAATTCGCCCGCCATGCCGCTTTGCGGCTGCAAGCCTACCGCGATCCCGGTGTCAGCGTTTTTTCTTCGGTTTAGCGCCGCCTGCGATCGCGCGCGCGGCTTCTGCGGCAGACATCAGCTCTTCTGCGATTTCCTCGGCCTCGTCAGCGTCAAAATCGAGAGGCAGTTCAATGCCGCCATCGGCTTCGATGTAGATTCGCACCATGCCCAGTTCGGTCGGGCCGATCTGGATATTGGCGGCGATGTCGCTTTGCTTGTCGATGCCCATGGCATGGCCCCTTTTTATCTGTGCCTCGACGTAACAAGAGCGACAATCTTTGGCAATCCTGCCCTTGCAATCCGTGCGGGGCGGGGGTAAATGCCCCCGTGAGTGCCGACGTAGCTCAGTTGGTTAGAGCACTAGATTGTGGATCTAGGGGTCCCCCGTTCGAGCCGGGGACGTGGTACCATCCTTCCTTATAGCCTTGGTTAAAGCCCGCTTGGCCCGCATTGCGGCTCTTGGCCCCAGCGCTCTGCGGCTGTATGGTCGGCCTTCCAAGTGAAGGACCCAGTCATGACCCCCGAAGCGACCCGCCGTATCCCCCTTGTTATTGCAGCAGAAATTGGTGCGACTGCAGCGCAGGTGACCTCTGCCATCACGCTTTTGGACGAGGGATCGACGGTGCCCTTCATCGCGCGCTATCGCAAAGAAGTGACAGGCGGCTTGGACGACACCCAACTGCGCAATCTGGCCGAACGGTTGGTGTATTTGCGCGAGTTTGAAGCGCGGCGGGCGGCGATTCTGGGCTCGATTTCCGATCAGGGCAAGCTGACCGATGCTTTGTCCGGCGCGCTGGCGAAGGCCACGACCAAAGCCGAGTTGGAAGATATCTACCTGCCCTACAAGCCGAAGCGCCGCACGCGGGCGATGATTGCGCGGGAAAATGGGCTGGCTCCGCTGGCCGAGGCGATTCTGGTCGACCGCGCGGCAGACCCTGCGGTTTTGGCGAAGAGCTTTGTAACCGAGGCTGTGCCGGATGTGAAAGCCGCCTTGGAAGGCGTGCGCGATATTGTCGCCGAGGGGCTTTCCGAGGATGCGGCGCTTTTGGGTCGGCTGCGTGGCCATATGAAGCAGGTCGGGCGGCTGAGTGCCAAAGGTGTGGCAGGGAAAGAGGCTGAGGGGGCAAAGTTCTCGGACTATTTCGCGCATAACGAGGCCTGGGCGGGCGCGCCAAGCCACCGGGTTCTGGCGATGCTGCGCGGGCAGAACGAAGGCTTCCTCACTGTAGACCTTGAGATCGACCCCGATGCGCCGAAGGGCGACAGCCCGGCGGAACGGGCCTGTGCTGCGGCCCTGAACGCCTCGGGGCGCGGTTTGGGCGATGCTTGGTTGCGCGAAGCGGCAGCTTGGGGCTGGCGGGTGAAGCTGAAAACCTCGCTGACCTTGGATTTGATGTCTGAGCTGCGGGAGCGGGCGGAAGCCGAGGCGATTGCGGTTTTTGCGCGGAATTTGAAAGACTTGTTGCTGGCGGCTCCTGCGGGCGGCAAGGCCACGATGGGGCTTGATCCGGGGATTCGCACCGGGGTTAAGGTGGCCGTGGTGGATGGCACCGGCAAGGTTCTGGCCACCGATACGGTCTATCCATTCCAGCCGAAAAACGATCTGCGCGGCGCGCAGGCGGCGATTGCGCAGGCGATTGTCAAGCATGGGGTGAAGTTGATCTCCATCGGCAATGGCACCGCAAGCCGCGAGACCGAGAAAATGGTGGCCGATCTTTTGGCGCTGTTGCCGGGGGCGGAAAAGCCGGTGAAGGTGATCGTGTCCGAGGCAGGGGCCTCGGTCTATTCGGCCAGCGAACTGGCGGCGAAAGAGTTTCCGGGGCTGGATGTGTCGTTGCGTGGCGCGGTGTCGATTGCGCGGCGGTTGCAGGATCCTCTGGCGGAACTGGTTAAGATCGAACCGAAAGCGATTGGTGTCGGCCAGTATCAGCATGATGTCGACCAACACCGTCTGGGCCGTAGCCTAGAGGCCGTGGTGGAAGACGCAGTGAACGCGGTTGGGGTTGATCTGAACACCGCTTCAGCGCCCTTGCTGGCGCGGGTATCAGGCGTGGGGCCGGGTTTGGCGGAAGCGATTGTCAGCCACCGCGACGCCAATGGCCCGTTTGCGACCCGGCGCGAGTTGTTGAAAGTGTCCCGACTGGGGCCGAAAGCGTTTGAGCAGGCGGCAGGCTTTTTGCGAATCTCGGGCGGGAAAGAACCACTGGACGCAAGCTCAGTCCACCCGGAAGCCTATGATGTGGCGCGAAAAATTGTCGCAGCTTGCGGCAGGGATATTCGCGCGCTGATGGCGGATGGCTCTGCGCTCAAGAGCCTCGATCCACGCAGCTTTGTCGATGCGAAGTTCGGTCTGCCGACGGTGAAAGACATTCTGGCCGAGTTGGAAAAGCCCGGACGCGACCCGCGCCCCAGCTTTAAGACTGCCACCTTTGCCGATGGCATCGAGGATATCAAAGACCTCAAACCCGGCATGATGCTGGAAGGCACCGTCACCAACGTCGCGGCGTTCGGGGCCTTTGTCGACATCGGCGTGCATCAGGATGGCTTGGTGCATGTCAGCCAACTAGCGGATAAATTTGTCAAAGACCCGCATGAAGTGGTTAAAGCAGGGGATGTGGTGAAAGTGCGGGTGGTCGAGGTCGATGTGCCACGCAAGCGCATTGGTCTGACGATGAAATCGGACAGCGGCGAGGCGCGTGAACAGGTCCGTGAACGCCAACAGGACCGCGCGCCGCAACCGCAGCGGGGCAAGCCCTTGCCGACTTCGGCAGGATCCTCGGGTGGCAGCAGCGCTTTCGCCGATGCGCTGAAGGGCAAGTTTAACAGCCGTTAACGCAGGCGAAGCCCAGCCTTCATCAGCGTTTTGCGCACCGGGGCGACGGAATAGAACGCATTCAATGCCCCTGCGCGCAGATCGCGCAGGAATTGGCCTTCGATCATCGAGGCGCGGTTCAGCGCATCTATGCCCGTCACCCGCGCTTGCACGTCAAAATGCCGGCGGCGGTGATAGGTATCAAGCATCTTGGCACTGCCGAGATTGGCGGGATCGGCCTGTGCCAGTTCCAGCAGCACGGCCAGATCGGCGAGACTCATGTTCAGCCCCTGCGCGCCAATCGGTGGCACCACATGCGCGGCCTCCGCCATCAGTGCCACGCGCTCCCCTGCCATCCGCGCGGCAATTTGGCTGATGATCGGCCAGACAGAACGCTGCGAGGCGAGGGTCAGCGGGCCGAGAATCTGGCAAGACCGGGCGTTGATCGCGGCCTCAAATTCCGGCACAGACAGGGCGGCGAGGCGCTGTGCCTCTGGACCGGTCTCCATCCAGACCACGGCAGAGCAGGGCAGGCCATTGCGGTCGGGAAGTGGCACGAGGGTAAAGGGACCGCCAGAGCGGTGAATCTCGGTCGAGACGTTCTCATGCGGGATTGGGTGTGTGACCGCAAAGGCTAAGGCTTTCTGACCATAGCGGGTGGTTTTAACTGGAATACCAAGGGATTCGCGCATGGTGGAGGCTCGACCATCGGCGGCAATCACCAGTTTTGCGCTGACTTTGCGGTTATGAGAGAGCGTCACCAAAGCCTCGGATTCGCGGGTCAGCAGGGCAGTCGTGGCGATGCCGGGCAGGAAGCTGACATTGGGCAAATCGGCCAGGCGCGCCACCATCTCGCGCCGCAGCAGCCAGTTCGGCAGGTTCCAACCGAAGGGGGCGTCGGAAAGGTCAGCAGCATTGAAGTCTTTGATAACACGCGGATTCGCGATCTCGCCGCCCGCGTCGATGATCCGCATGATCTGCAGCGGAGCGGCGAAGGGTTCCAGCCGCGTCCAAAGACCAGCGGCTTGCAGCACAGGAATCGACGGCTGCAAAAACGCGGTGGTGCGCAGATCGGCACCCTCGGCCTCGGCAGAGGTGACGGGGGGGCTCGGATCGGCGCAAATCACCGAAAAACCCGCGCTGCCGAAGGCGGCGGCGGCGGTCAGGCCAGCGACGCCACCGCCAGAGATCAAAATGTCAGTGGAAATCCGTGTCATAGCCGCCCCTTTGCCGATGATTTTAGCGCGATCGCGGCGGAAAGCGAGGCGACAAAGCGTCTCGGCGCGGGCCTAGACCAGCGTGGCCAGAAAGCTTGCCAGATCGTCGGTGTGGTGCTGAATATGCAGCGCTTTCAGGGCCTTGGGTGCGACATGCACGGTTTTCATCCCCATCTGATGCGGTGCCATCAGGTTGCGTGGATCATCTTCAAACATGGCGGCTGTCGCCGGGTTGATGCCGTCTTGCGTAAAGATGGTATCAAATGCGGCGCGCTCGGGTTTGGGGCGAAACCCGGCATGTTCCACCCCGTAAACCGCGTCAAACAGGCCCGATAATCCACGCGCTTCCAGCACACGATGGGCATAAGGCGCGCAGGCATTGGTGTAAACGATACGACGGCCGGGCAGGGCGCGGATGCGGGCTGCAAGATCTGGATCGGTAGGAAGCACAGTGAAATCAATATCATGCACATCTTGCAGGTAGGGTGCAGGGTCAATGTCATGCTCTCGCATCAGCCCTGCAAGTGTGGTGCCATAACTGTCCCAATAGTGCTGCCGCAACCGATCCGCCTCGGTTTTGCCAACGCCAAGCGCATTCATCACCCACGCGGTCATCCGCACCTCGATCTGATCGAACAGGCGGAATCGCGGCGGGTACAGGGTATTGTCCAGATCAAAGACCCAGGATGTGACGTGTTGGAACTGTGTTTTTATCATAGTGCAGAGATAGCGCGAAGGATTGCGCGCAGCAATCGCTTGATCCTGCGGCGGGGGCGTTTAGTGTCGCCCGACAAAGAGGAGCCCACGCCGTGCAGAAGGACGCTTACACATTAATTCTCGAGTCGATCGAGGCCGGGATTCACAAACCGGGGGATCGGTTGGTCGAATCAGAGCTGGCCGAGCGGCTGGGGGTGTCGCGCACGCCGGTGCGCGAGGCGCTGCAACGGCTGGAAACCCAAGGCATGTTGACGCGGGATGGCCGCAGTTTGATCGTCGCCTCGCTGGATCACAACCAGTTGGCAGAACTCTATGTCGTCCGCACCGAGTTGGAGGGTCTTGCGGCGCGTTTGGCAGCCCGTCATGCCTCGGATGAGGAAATCAGGGTGCTGCGCGGCATGGTCGAGGAAGATCGGGCGCTGCTGGGCGGCGATCCCCGCGCGCTGAGCCGGGCCAACAAGCGGTTTCATCGCTTGATTCACCTTGCCAGCCACAATCGCTTTCTGGTGCAGCAGTTGGATCTGGTGCATCGCTCGATGGCACTGATGGCGACGACAACTTTTGCGGCGGCGGGGCGGGATGAGGTGGCTTTGGCCGAGCATGATCAGATCGTTCGCGCCATTGAAGCGCATGATGGTGAGGCGGCCTATCAGGCGCTGAAATCGCATATCTCGAAGGCATTTGAGACCCGGCTGCGGGTGGATTCAGGCGAGTTAAAAACGCGATAAACCTTTCAAAAATATGGAGTTATATGTCGAAATGGCCGTGGCTGGTTTTGTCCCAGTAAAAGGGTTTCGTCATCAATTCCCACAAAGCCTTATAGGCGGCCAGCGTTGCCAAAGGGTGATATAACGTCAGTGTCAGCGCCCACAGCGGGTTCAGCCCGTGCTTGGTGCGGCGCATCCCGGCGATGTCAAAGATAATAGATAATGCGGCCGTCGCCATCATGGCAAAGTAGATCACATCGAAAGCGGTGCCACCGATTGCGGTGGGTAGCGGATGCTGAAACCCAAGCGGGATCAGCCACAGCGACCACAGCAAAGGCGCCAGAAGGCTCTGCAGGATTGAGCCCAAGAATTGCACCTGAAAACCGATGAAGCACTGGGGCCCGAGCTGTCGCCACAACAGGTGCGGATCCCGCATATGGGTGATCCAGGTCATCATATAACCCTTGATCCAACGTGAGCGTTGCTTGACCCAAGGAAAAGAGCGGCAGTTGGCTTCTTCAAAGGTGGTGGTGTCGATCAACTCGGTGCGGTAGCCGTGGCGGAACAGGCGCAAGCCCAGATCTGCGTCTTCGGTGACGTTTTGCGCATCCCAGCCGCCGAGTTCTTCCAAAGCTGCGCGGCGAAAAAACAAAGTGGTACCACCCAAGGGAATCGCCATGCCCATGCGTTCAATCCCCGGCAGGAACATGCGGAACCACGAGGCGTATTCGATGGTGAAGCAGCGCGAAAGCCAGTTGCTGCGCGGGTTGTAATAATCCAGCTGACCTTGCAGGCAGACCACTTCGGGGCTGCGCTGATGAAAACGTTCAACGATTTTGAGGATTTGGTCCGGTTCGGGCGCGTCCTCGGCGTCATAAATCCCGACGATTGAGCCGCGGCAATGATCGAGCGCGTAATTTAACGCGCGCGGTTTGGTTTTCACCGTGCCGTCCGGCACGATGATCACCCGCATCCACCCCGGTAAATCACCTGTGCTCAGCGCGTTGCGGGTCATCTGGTCTTCTTGTTCAACCACCAGCAGGATATCCAGCAGGTCGCGCGGATACTCCAGCCGATCAAGCCGCGCGGTCAGTTTCGCCGCAATGTTGCTTTCTCGGTAAAGCGCCACCATCACCGAAACCACGGGCAGATGCGCGATCACGGCGGCTTTGGTTGATTCTGGCACGGGCCGGTGCATCAGGATCAAGGCGATCAACTTCATGATATTGGCGGAAAACATTGCGGTCAGCGCGACCGTAAACACCAGAACCAGTGCTGCAACGGGTTGAAACAACGCGAAAATACCGATGACGACAGCGAGAATTGCGGCAGGTCGCTGCAAGGTGGTGCTGTGATAGGCACGACAGCTTTCCAGTGCGGGCACGCGGGTTTCCGAAGCATGGGCAAGGCGCGCGCCCTGTGCCGCCAGAAGCGCGGATTCGATCTGCATCATCGGGGCGACGGCCATCACTACCAGGCCAAAGCTGTCTTCCAGCCAGGCGCGGTGGCGGCAGAAAAGATCGGGATAGGCCGTGACGATCACCGTGGCCACACCAACCTTACGCCAAGGCAGCAGGCCTGCCCGCAGGGCAATGACATGGTCAAACCCCGCTGTCAGGCGCGGGTCGGGGGGCAACGCCATCAAATCTACGCGGCCCACGCCCCAGTGCTGGGCGATACAGTCATACAGCGCCTCGGCTGGCAGGGCGCGGCATGCCAGCATCAGATCGGCCAGATGCCTGCGGCGATCCGTATGCTGGGCGAGCACTTGCAGCAGGACATGCGGCTGCACCAGCCGGTCTTGCATCAACTTCGCCGCCAGCGTCTGCATCGTTGGCCGGGGCAACACCACCGGGTTCGGCGCAGCGATGCCGGGCAGGAAACGATGGATCGGGCGAAGCGGGGTGACGGACATCATTCCTCCGGGCAGCCCGCTAAGACTGCACCGGAAGGATTAAGGCTTGATTAACAATACCCGGAAACTTCCGGCTTTAAGCCGTGCGGCGGGCGCGGATCGCCTCGGCAAACCGCTCAAACAGATAATAGCTGTCCTGCGGGCCGGGCGAGGCCTCGGGGTGGTACTGCACCGAGAAGATCGGTTTGCCATCCACCGCGATGCCGCAATTCGAGCCATCAAACAGCGAGACATGGGTTTCCGACACGCCTTTCGGCAGGGTTTGGCTGTCCACCGTGAAGCCGTGGTTCATCGAAGTGATTTCAACCTTACCGGTGGTCAGGTCTTTCACCGGATGGTTGGCCCCATGGTGGCCGTGGTTCATCTTGACGGTGACGGCGCCCAAAGCCAGTGCAAGCATCTGATGGCCAAGGCAAATTCCGAACAGTGGCAGGTCGTGGGCCAATACGCCTTGGATCATCGGCACCGCATATTTTCCCGTCGCCGCCGGATCGCCGGGGCCGTTGGACAGGAACACGCCTTCGGGGTTCAGCGCCAGCACGTCTTC
>CAYLYV010000019.1:0-41743 GCA_964387655.1 uncultured Cypionkella sp.
GAAATTTATGCCCGGCAAAACCCGGCCAATCCGCGCTGGCAATTGGCCGCCCTGCTGCATGACGCGCCGGAATACGTCATCGGCGACATGATCAGCCCGGTGAAATCGGCGGTGGGGCCAAGTTATACGGAGTTGGACTTGCGGCTGACGGCGGCGGTGCATCTGCGCTTTGGCCTGCCTGCGGTGCTGCCTGTGCTGGTGAAAAAGGCGATCAAGGCGGCGGATAAAATCTCGGCCTGGCTGGAAGCGGTGCAGATCGCGGGGTTTTCGGAACCCGAGGCCGACAAGCTGTTCGGTCGACCTGATACGGCTTTGTTGCGTGGGCTGGAGATAAAACTACGTCCGCCCGCACAGGTGCGGGCGGATTATGTCGCGCGGCATTTGGATTTGCTGGCGGCGCTCAAGATCTAGACCCGGTCGCTGGGTTGCTTGGTCCAACGGGTTTCTGTCGGGCGGCTGGGAAAGCGATCCCGCGGCGTCGGCGTTGGGCTGGCGCGCAGGGCGATCAGCAGGGCATCTGCGAGAATGCTTAACATGACTTGCTCCTATTTGCTTGTCGTCATAGCGTATTTATAGCGCATTTTGGCCCAGACCCCGAGTCAGCGATTTTTCCAAACTGTTAGATTGGCTATCATGTCTGTAGACTGGAAAAGCTTCCCCTCGCTGACCGCTTTGCGGGCGTTTGAGGCGGCGGCGCGGCTGCAAAACTTCTCGCGCGCCGCCCGCGATCTGAACGTGACTCATGCCGCCATCGCGCAACAAGTGCGCAGCTTGGAGGCCGATCTGGGGCGCGAGTTGATCTATCGGCAGGGGCGCGGACTGGCGCTGACCGCCGAAGGCGCGAAGCTGGCGCAGGCGCTGACCGACGGCTTCCACGGCATTGAGGTGGCGGTGAACGATCTACGAGGGGCCGATCCCAATGCGCCGCTGCGGGTCACGCTGACGCCAGCCTTCGCCGCGCAATGGCTGATCCCGCGTCTGGGGGCGTTCTGGAAAGCGCATCCCGAGATCGGTCTGTCGCTACACCCCGAACACCGGGTGATGGATCTGCGCCGCGACAGTCTTGATCTGGCGATCCGCTTTGGCGATGGCAAATGGCCGGGGGTGGAGACCGAATTTCTGACCTCGGCGCAGTACATCATCGTCGCCGCGCCCTCACTGTTGCAGGGACGGCAAAGGCTGACCACCGCGGAAATGTCGGCAATGCCCTGGGTGATTGAGCCAGATTGGCCAGAGGCTTTGATCTGGCTGCGCAGTTTCGGGCTGAAACCGGATGCAATGAACATCACCTATATTCCAACCGAAGAATTGGCGCTTTCCGCCGCACGGCAGGGTTTGGGCCTGCATGTTGAAGCGGCGGCTCTGGTAGAGAAAGATCTGGAGAACGGTGATCTGATCGCGGTGGGCGAGATTAAGGATGAAAGTCTCGCCTATTATGTGGTCACAAGGCCGGGTCCAAAGCGCGCGGAATTGAAAATCTTCATGAAATGGCTGAAGGCCGCCATTTAAGGCGACCTTCAGTTTTAACCTACAAACGATCAGATCGACATTTCCTCCGGCTGCTTGCCCGCAGCCAATGCCGCTGCAAACCAACGCGGTTTACGGCCACGGCCCGACCAAGTGTCAGAGGAATCCGCCGGATTGGCATATTTCGCAACAGCTGGCGAGCGTTTGCGCGCAACCGTCACCCCGGTCAACTCTGCCAGAGAAAAGCCCTTCGCACGTGCGAATTCTTCAATCTCGGCAAGAGCCTCTTTCTTTTTGCGATCCTCAAAGGACGCGATAGCCTTCACCACTTGCGATTGCAAATCTTTCAACTCTTTAAGAGACAGCCCGTTGATATCAATGGTCACGTAAGCATCCTTTCAGGATTATGGTGAAGCCATTTAGGCTGAAAGGATTATTCTTTCAAGCACTCGCTTATTTTGGGCTGCGTTTGGCAAGAATCCGCTGCAAAGTCCGCCGATGCATCGAAAGTCTGCGCGCCGTTTCCGAGACATTGCGCTCACACATCTCATAAACCCGCTGAATATGCTCCCAGCGCACCCGGTCCGCCGACATTGGATTTTCCGGCGGTTCCGGCATCGCGGCGCCCTTGGCAAGCAGCGCCTGCATCACATCATTCGCATCGGCGGGTTTCGAAAGATAATCCGTCGCACCGATTTTAACCGCCGCCACTGCGGTGGCAATCGCGCCATATCCGGTCAGCACGACGATCCGGCAATCCGGTCGCCGCTCGCGCAGAGTTTCCACCACGTCGAGCCCGTTGCCATCCTCCAGCCGCAGGTCAATCACCGCATAGGCCGGGGGCCGCGCCAGCGCAATCGCCCGTCCTGCCGCCACGCTGCCGGCAGTCTCGGGCACAAACCCGCGCTTTTCCATCGCTTTGGCAAGGCGCTTGACGAAGACCTCGTCATCATCGACCAACAGCAAGCTGCGATCCGGTCCCAGTTCTGCGCCAAGATCATCTGCCATGAAATCCCCCGTTCGTTTCCCCGCTAACCTAGGCCGCTATAGCCTTATCGTCAAACCCGGCTTAGCTTTTCTCAATAAAGCAAGCCGCGCGGGTGGCGATTTGTTCGGCCGTATCGTCCCGGGTGAAGAAATCGGCAAAGCCGCTGCCGGGCAGCATCAGATAGGTGAAGGTCGAATGATCCATCATGTAATATTGATCGCCGCTGTCCTGCTTCTTGAAGTAGGTCTTATAGGCGCGCGACGCAGCCTGCACTTGTTCCGGCGTGCCGGTGAGGCCGATCATGTCGGGATGCAGGTTTGCAGTGAAATCTTTCAGCACCGCAGGCGTGTCACGTTCGGGGTCAATCGAGATGAAAACCGGGGTCACATCCAGACCCTTGGCTTTCAGCAAATCCACCGCCTCGGCATTGCGCGCGCCATCCAGCGGGCAGACATCCGGGCAAAAGCTGTAGCCAAAGTAAACCAGCGACGGCTTGGCCAGTACATCTTTGTCGGTCACCGTCTTGCCGTTTTCATCCACCAAAGTGAACGGCCCGCCAATATCACCGCCGCCCCCCGCCACGACCGAGGTCCGGCAATCGGCGAAAGGATCATTGGCGCGTTGCTGCCATGCCACAAAAGCCGTGCCACCCAAAAGCCCCGCCACCGCCACAACTGCCAATCCGGCATAGATCTTCAGCATCCCGCTCTCCTCATTGCGCATTGATCCGCGCCGAACCAGCCCTTATCAATCGCAAAGCCGCCGTAAAGGCCAGCCCCCGCCAAGGCATCCCATGTCAAACCAACGTGACATAACCGCCCAATCCGCGCAGTTCCGGCCCGAGCGGGCGGATTGGCTGCGTCTGCGCACATTGATCTTTCAGCGCTGGATGGCAAGCTTTGGGCAACTGGCGGCGCTTTTGGTGGCCACCCGCCACTATGGCATGCAACTGCCGCTGGGCTTGTGTTTTCTGGCTGTTGGCTTGGCGGTGATTGCCAATCTGATTGCGGTGTTCATCTTCCCGCAGAACAAGCGGCTGACCGAGCGTGAGGCGTTGCTGACGCTGCTGTTCGATCTGGCCCAGCTGTGCTTTCTGCTGTTCCTGACCGGGGGCTTAACCAACCCGTTTGCGCTGTTGGTACTGGCCCCGGTGACAGTTTCCGCCAGCGCGCTGGCACTGCGCAGTACCCTGATCCTCGGCGTGCTCGCGGCGGCCTTTGTCACGGTCATTGGGCTGGTCAATATCCCCCTGCGGCTGGCCAATGGCACTGTCTTCGCCGTCCCCGGCCTGTTCACCTTCGGCTTCTGGCTGTCCTTGCTGATCGGCATTGCCTTTCTTGGCCTGTATTCCCGCCGGGTGGCGACCGAGATGCGCTCAATGTCCGACGCGCTTTTGGCGACGCAAATGGCCTTGGCGCGCGAGCAAAAGCTGACCGATCTGGGTGGCGTGGTCGCTGCCGCAGCACATGAACTGGGCACGCCCTTGGCCACGATCAAGCTGATCAGCTCGGAGATGATGGATGAGTTGGTCGATCACCCAGATCTGGCCGAGGACGCTCGGCTGATCCGCGAACAGGCCAACCGCTGCCGCGATATCCTGCGCTCGATGGGCAAGGCCGGGAAGGATGACCTGCTGCTGCGGCAAGCCCCGTTGGAAGCGGTGCTGCAAGAGGCCGCCGAGCCGCATATGGCGCGCGGCATCGAGGTGATCTTCACCATCGCGGGCACAGGCCCGCCACCGGTGGTGGTGCGCCGCCCCGAATTGATCCACGGCCTGCGCAATCTGGTGCAGAATGCGGTGGATTTCGCCCGCAGCAAAGTCTGGGTCGATGCGCAATACACCCCGGATCGCATCCTGCTGCGCATCATCGACGACGGCGAAGGCTTTCCGACGCAAGTGTTGGGGCGGATCGGCGATCCGTTCGTGCGCTCGCGCCGCGATGAGCAGGATCTGGCGCGGCGCCCGGAATATGAGGGCATGGGGCTGGGCCTGTTCATCGCCAAAACCCTGCTGGAGCGCACTGGGGCCGAATTGTCTTTCGCCAATGCAGCCGACCCATTCCTGTCGCCAGAAGAACGCCCGGCGCGGTCTGGGGCGATTGTCGAAGTTACTTGGAAAGCGGCAGATATTCTCGCGGAAGCCGCGGGGCCCTTGGGTGAGAACCAGCGCTTTGTCGGCTAGCTTCAGAAAAGCCTATGCGCCCGCTATATCCTTAACCCCCTATTAACGATCTACTCCTTAGGTTGATTAAAAACATGGGACCCTCCCATTAAGATGGGGCATTCGGATGATTTTTCCGCTTATTCTCGCCGTGGTTGCAGCCTCGTTGATGGCGGCCTGTATTGGCATGCTGGCGCTGTGGCTGCTTCCGGCCCGAGAGTTTCCGGTACAAGCCAGCATTTTCACCGATAGCGGCAGTGAGACGCTGTTTCTGTTTGACGGTGAGATCATGGTCGACAGCACCGCCAATGCCCGCGCGCTTTTGGCGGCCAGCCCGATGCAGGGGCCGGCTTGGGGCCGTTTGATGGCGTTCCTGACCGCGCGGTTTGAAGATTTAGAGGCGCAGTTGCGGCGATTGCAAAACGATGGCGCGATTGAACTGCCCTCGACGGGAAACGCCAAGCCTTTGATCCTAAGGGCAGAACATGCGGGCGGATTGACCAAGCTGACGCTGATTGATGCCAGCAAAGACGGTCCTGTCACCGGCGGCGATGCGCTTGCCCAGCGCGCGATGCTGGATGAATTGGCGCTGCTGCGGAACACCGTTGCGACCGCGCCGATGCTGCTGTGGCGCGAGAATGCGGCGGGGGATGTGGTCTGGGCCAACGGGCCCTATCTGCTGCAGGCCTGCGCGGTTCTGGAGGATGGTAAAGAGCTGGGCTGGCCGCTGCCACGGCTGTTTAACCGGGCGGCGGCGAAATCTGGCAAGGATCAGCGGCAAAGTCTGCTGACTGTGGGCAAGCCTGCGCTCTGGTTCGATATCTCCAGCCGAGCGGAGGCCGATGGCGATCTGATGTTTGCGATTCCCGCCGATGCGGCGGTGCAGGCGGAAAGCGCCTTGCGCGATTTCATGCAAACCCTGACCAAGACCTTTGCGCAACTGTCGATCGGCCTCGCAATCTTTGACCGTCAGCGCAAATTGCAGCTGTTCAACCCCGCCCTGATGGATCTGACCCAACTGCCCGCCGATTTCCTCTCGCTGCGCCCGTCGCTGCTGGCGGTACTGGATGCGATGCGCGACCGCAAAATGCTGCCAGAGCCAAAAGATTACCGTGATTGGCGGCGGCAGATTGTCGAGATCGAAAAAGCCGCCGCCGCCGGGCTTTATGAAGAAACCTGGAGCCTGCCGGATGGTCAAACCTACCGGGTGATCGGGCGGCCACATCCAAATGGGGCTTTGGCGCTGTTGATCGAAGATATCTCGTCAGAAATGCTGCGCACCCGTCGCTATCGCGCGGATCTGGAGCTTGGCCAATCGGTGATTGATCACATGGATGAGGCGATTGCGGTGTTTTCGCAATCGGGGCAGTTGGTGATGTCAAACAACGGTTATGCAGCACTTTGGGGCCATGATCCGGCAGAAACTTTGGGGGATAACACGGTGCGCACCCTATCGGCACATTGGCGCATGCAGTCCGCGCCCAGTGCCATCTGGGCCGAGGTTGAAGAATATGTCGCCACCGTGGGGGATCGCGACAGCTGGCGTGGTGAGGTGCGGCTGCTGGATGGCCGCCTGATCGGATGCGGATTCGCGCCTTTGGCGGGGGGGTCAACGCTGGCAACCTTCCGGTCCGTGCCACCCTCCGAATCAGGCCAGACGCGATTGGCCGAAGGCGCCGGCGTGCGGCGCGCCTGAACTTCGCGACTTGCAGCGGCGGGTGAGGAGGGTAGACTTGCGGCATGACAAAGCCCGATGCCATTACCGCGTTTCTGCCCTCTGAGCAGGATACCGCCGATCTTGGCCGCTGGCTGGCTGTGCGGCTGGTTGCGGGGGATGCTGTGCTGCTGGAAGGCCCGATCGGGGCCGGGAAAAGCCATCTCGCCCGCGCCTTGATCCGCGCCCGCTTGGGTCGGATGGAGGATGTGCCCTCCCCCACCTTCACCCTCGTGCAGACCTACCTCGCCGATGTCGAGATCTGGCACGCCGACCTCTACCGGCTGTCGCATCCCGATGAGGTCGCCGAACTGGGGCTGGAGGATGCATTTTCGCAGGCGATTTGCCTGATTGAATGGCCGGAGCGTTTGGGTCGCCTGATGCCTACCGATGCCATTCGGATCACGCTGTCAGCCTGTGGCGAGGGTCGGAACGTCACGCTGACAGCGCCGGGCCATCCTGATCTGCTGGCCGAGTTTGCTCAAAGTTGGTCAAAATGAACGACCGTTTCGCTTTATCCCAAGCATTTTTGGCCAAAGCCGGCTGGGGCGATGCCAACCGTCGGTTTCTCGCCGGAGACGCGTCGGATCGCAGCTATGACCGACTTGATCAAGGCGCGGAAACCGCGGTGCTGATGGATGCGCCACCCGGCAAGGGCGATGATCCCGCGACATTTCTCGCGATTGCCGCACATCTTTCGGGTATCGGACTGTCTGCCCCAAAGTGCTATGCACAGGATCTGGAAAACGGTTTTCTGCTGTTGGAGGATCTGGGCGACAATATCTATGCCACCCTTTTGAAAACTGCTCCGACCCTTGAAAACAGTCTCTATACAGCTGCAACGCAGGTTCTTGCTCATTTGCAAGGCCATCCGCCCGCCGCCAATCTCGCCAATCTGACCGCGCCAGACTGGGCCGAGGCCGCTTGTTTTGTCCTCGACTGGTATCGCTTCGCGATCACCGGCGACCACGCCGACCCTGCCGATTTCCGCGACGCCCTCACCGATGCTTTATCGCGCCACGCGGAGGGCCCGCGCGTGATGATCCTGCGCGATTACCATGCCGAAAACCTGCTCTGGCTGCCAGATCGACCCGGCATTGCCCGCGTCGGCGTGCTGGATTTCCAACTCGCCCAACTCGGCCAGCCCGGCTACGATCTCGTTTCGTTACTGCAAGATGCCCGCCGGGATGTTTCACGTGAAACGGAGGACACGATGATCTGCGGATTCTGCGAACTGACCGGCACCGCCGCCGATAGCTTCCGCCCCGCCTATGCCGCGCTGGGTGCCCAACGCGCCCTGCGCATCCTCGGCATTTTCGCCCGCCTCTGCCTGCACGGCGGCAAACCCAGCTACCTCAGCCTCATCCCGAGAGTCTGGCACCACCTGCAACGCAACCTCGCAGAGCCGGAACTCGCCCCGCTCGCCAAAATCTGCGCCCGCCTGCTGCCCGAACCCACCCCCGAAGCCCTTGCCCGAATAGGTGCCCAATGCGGCCACTTCCGTTAATGCTGTTCGCCGCAGGCTTCGGCACCCGCATGGGTGCCTTGACCGCACATCGCCCGAAACCGCTGATCGAAGCCGCCGGGAAACCGCTGATCGACCACGCCTTGCATCTTGCCGATACGGCAGGAATCGCAAAAATCGTGGTCAACTTGCACTATCTTGGCGACCAGATCGCCGACCATCTGCAAAACCGCGACATTCAGTTGTCATGGGAGCGTGACCAGATCCTCGAAACCGGCGGCGGTCTGAAAGCCGCCCTGCCGCTGCTCGGCGATGGCCCGGTGCTCACCCTGAACACTGACGCGGTGTGGAACGGCCAAAACCCCCTCACCCAACTGCTCACCGCTTGGGACCCCGCTAAAATGGATGCTCTGCTCCTGCTGCTGCCCGCTGAAAACGCCCTCGGCCACAGCGGCAGCGGCGACTTCCACCTTGATCCGCACGGCCGGATTTCCCGCGCAAATGGCGTCAGCGCCCCGATCTATCTCGGCGCGCAAATCCTGAAAACCCAAGGCCTTTCCGCCATATCAGAACCGGTTTTCAGCCTGAACCGCCTCTGGGACATCGCCATCGCCAACAACCGCGCCTACGGCCTGATCCACCAAGGCGGCTGGTGCGACGTCGGCCGTCCCGAGGGCATCGCACAGGCAGAATCGCTGCATGTTTAGCCCAGACACCGCCCGCATTTTCGCCCTGCCCCCCGGCACCGATTTCCCGGCCGAACTCGTCGCAGGCCTGATCGAACGTATGGCGCAGGAACCGCCGCAAGCCATGGCGCGGATCACGATTTACCTCAACACCGCCCGCATGGCGCGCCGTGTCCGCGATCTTTTCGCCGTCCAAGGCGCGCGCTTGCTGCCGCGCCTGCAACTGCTCAGCGATCTCGCAACAGACCCCAGCCTCAACCTTCCTCCCGCCATTCCCCCGCTGCGCCGTCGCCTGCAAATGGCCGAACTGATCGCCAAATTGCTGGACGCCCAGCCCGATCTTGCGCCCCGGTCCGCGCTCTACGACCTCTCCGACAGCCTCGCCAATCTGATGGACGAAATGCAGGGCGAAGGCGTTCCCGCCGAGGCCATCGCCGCCCTGGATGTCTCAACCCACTCCAAACATTGGGAAAGAACCCAAACCTTCCTGCGCATCGTCGCCCCTTTGTTCAGCGATGCCGCCGATGCCGAATCGCGTCAGCGTCTCGCCGTGCAGCAACTCGCCCAGCGCTGGCACAGCAATCCGCCACAATACCCTGTGCTGATTGCTGGCTCCTCGGGTTCGCGCGGCACCACGGCCCTGCTGATGCAGGCGGTCGCGGCCCTGCCGCAGGGCGCTTTGATCCTGCCCGGCTTTGATTTTGACACGCCCTCCAGCGTTTGGCAGGCGATGGACGACGCCCTCACCGCCGAAGATCATCCGCAATACCGCTTCCGTCACCTGACAGACCTGCTGCACATCTCCCCCAACGATATCAAACCGTGGCGCGATACACCCCCGCCAGACCCCAACCGCAACCGCTTGATTTCACTGTCCCTCCGCCCCGCTCCCGTTACCGATCAATGGCTGATCGAAGGCCCATCACTGCCCGATCTGCCCCGCGCCACCGAAAACCTCACCCTGATCGAAGCCGCCTCGCCCCGCGCCGAGGCCCTCGCCATCGCATTGATCCTGC
The DNA here is from genome assembly GCA_964387655.1 of uncultured Cypionkella sp. Lineage (GTDB taxonomy): Bacteria > Pseudomonadota > Alphaproteobacteria > Rhodobacterales > Rhodobacteraceae > Cypionkella. Next base: position 9,498 of record CAYLYV010000019.1, read on the forward strand.
GTGAAGCCGCCGAGGCCGGCACCAAGGCCGCGCTGATCACCCCCGACCGCAACCTGACCCGGCAAGTCACCGCCGCCCTCGACCGTTGGACGATCCTGCCCGACGATTCCGCAGGCCGCCCCCTGGCGCTCTCGGCCCCCGGCCGCTTCCTGCGCCACACCGCCGCTTTGCTCGGCCAAAGGCTGACCGCCGACAGCCTGCTCACCATCCTGAAACACCCGCTGACCGCCTCTGGCACCGCACGCGGCCCCCACCTCCTGCTCACCCGCTATCTCGAACTGAAACTGCGCAAAACCGGCCCGGCTTTCCCGACAGGCCCCGATCTGCTGGAATGGGCGCGCGCGCGGACCGACAACGCCCTGCCTTGGGCGCAATTTCTCGCCGACACCCTGCAAGATCTCGACCAAATCCCCCGCCGCGCACTTTCCGATCACGTCACCCAACACCGCGCCCTCTCCGAAGCCTTGGCGCGCGGCCTTGATCCTTCCGGCAGCGGCGATCTGTGGAACAAAGCCGCCGGGATCGAGGCCCTCGCCCTCATGGAAACCCTCGCCGCCGAATCCCCCCACGGTGGCACTTTCTCCGTCGCCGAATACCGTGATCTGTTTGAGGCACTGGTGAACAAAGGCGAGGTCCGCGAACCCGTGCAGGCCCATCCCAACATCATGATCTGGGGCACGTTAGAGGCGCGCGTTCAAGGCGCTGACCTCGTGATCCTGGGCGGCCTCAACGATGGCATCTGGCCAAAACTGCCCGAGCCTGACCCCTGGCTCAATCGCCAAATGCGCAAAAAAGCGGCTCTGTTACTGCCAGAACGCCAAATCGGCCTCTCCGCGCACGACTACCAACAGGCCATCGCCGCCCCCCGCGTGGTCCTCTCCCGCGCCACCCGCAACGCCGAGGCCGAAACCGTCCCCAGCCGCTGGCTCAACCGCCTGATGAACCTGATGGACGGTCTGCCGCAGCAAAATGGCAAGCAGGCCTTAGCCGAGATGCGCGCCCGTGGCAGCCAATGGCTCACTCTCGCCCGCGCCCTTGAACTGCCCACGCCTGCGCAACAGGCCGATCCCCGCCTGCACCCCGCCAAACGCCCCGCCCCGCAGCCCCCCATCACCGCGCGCCCGCCCAAACTGTCGCTCACCAATATCGAACGCCTGATCCGCGATCCCTACGCCATTTACGCCCGCTATATCCTGCGCCTCAATCCACTCGACCCGCTGCACCAAACCCCCGACGCCCGCGACCGTGGCATCATCGTGCATGAGGTGCTGGAACGCTTCGTCAAAACCCGCCCGCCAAATGAAACCCGCCCCGAGGCCCGTGCCCGCCTGCTGACCCTCGCCCGCGCCGTTCTGGCCGAAGAATCCCCCTTCCCCGCCGCCCGCGCGCTTTGGCTGGCCAAACTCGACCGCGCCGCCGAACATTTCCTGACCCAAGACGCCAAACACGACGGCACCCCGCTTGCGCTGGAAACCAAAGGCGCGCTCCCGCTGACCCCGCTCGATTTCACCCTGTTCGGCACCCCCGACCGCATCGACCGCCTTCCCGACGGCACCCTGCATCTGATTGATTACAAGACAGGTGCCGCCCCCAAAGCCGCCCAGCAAAAGCAATACGCCAAGCAACTGCTGCTCGCCGCCGTCATGGCCGACCGGGGCGGTTTTGCCGATCTCGGCCCCTCGGATGTTGCCAAAATCAGCTATATCGGTCTGGGTGCCAGCGAAGACGTGGTCGAGACCGACATCACCAAAGCCCTGCTGACCGAACACTGGGAAAAACTGCTGAACCTGATCACCCGCTACCTGCGCCGCACCACCGGCTACACCGCCCGCCGCGCCCTGTTTGAAACCCGCTATCCCGGCGACTACGACCACCTGTCGCGCTTTGGCGAATGGGAAATGTCCGACCGCGCTGTTCCTGAACAGGTTGGCCCAGAACAGGTCGGAGAGCCAGAATGACCCGCACCGACGCCTCCGAACGCCAAGTCCAAGCCTCCAACCCCGCCGATACCGTCTGGCTCTCTGCCAACGCGGGCTCCGGCAAAACCCGCGTGCTGACCGACCGCGTCGCCCGCCTGCTGCTGCGCGGCGTCGAACCCCAGCACATCCTCTGCCTGACCTATACCAAAGCCGCCGCGACCGAGATGCAAAACCGGCTGTTCCGCCGCTTGGGCGAATGGGCGATGAAGCCCGACGCCGATCTGCACCGCGCCCTCGCCGATCTGGGCGACGACACCCGCCACGCCCCCGGCGCGCTCGCCAAAGCCCGGCAACTCTTTGCCCGCGCGATTGAAACCCCCGGCGGTCTGCGCATCCAGACCATCCACAGCTTCTGCGCCACCCTCTTGCGCCGCTTCCCGCTCGAAGCCGGCGTCTCCCCGCAATTCACCGAACTCGACGACCGCGCCGCCCGCCTGCTGCGCGAAAACATCATCGAGGAAATGGCCGAATTCCGCGCGCCCGAAATCATGGCCGAGGTCGCCCGCGCCTATACCGGCGAAGATTTCACCGCACTGATGGAGCAAGTCTCCTCCAAACGCGCGGGCTTCAGCAGCCCCCTGACCGAAACCCAATCCCGCGATCTGTTCAACGTTCCCAGCATGGAAACCACACAAACCCTACTGGCAGATGTGCTCTTGGGCTACGAGCCCGACCTGATCGCCAACATCCTGCCCGCCCTGCAGAACGGCGGCCCTACCGACAGCAAAACCGCCGCCAAACTCGCAGCGCTTGACCTGATCGCCCCCGGCCCTGCCACTCTAAGCGCCCTGGAAAACGCCCTGCTCTACGGCGGCACCGCCAAGGCCCCTTACGGTGCCAAAATCGGCGCGCTGCCCACCAAGCCCACGCAAAAGCTGATCGGCAACCACCTCCCACACCTCGATGCCCTGATGCTGCGCGTCGAATCCGCCCGCCCCCGCCGCATCGCCCTACAAGCCGCCCAGAAAACCGCCGTGCTGCACCGCTTCGCCGCCGCCTTCCTCCCCCTCTACGACTCCGCCAAATCCGCCCGCGGCTTCCTCGATTTCGACGATCTGATCACCCGCGCCAAGGCGCTGCTGACCGACCCTTCCGTCGCCGCATGGGTGCTGTTCCGCCTTGATGGCGGCATCGACCATATCCTCGTTGATGAGGCACAAGACACCAGCCCCGACCAATGGCGCGTGATCGAACTACTCTCCGCCGAGTTTACCGCAGGCCAAGGCACGCGCGATGAAACCCGCACCCTGTTCGTCGTTGGCGATAAAAAGCAGTCGATCTATTCCTTCCAAGGCGCAGACGTCGCCGCCTTTGATGAGAAGCAGGCTGATTTCAAAGCCAAATTTAATGCCGCGCAAAAGAGCTTTGTGCCGCTGGAGCTTGAATACTCCTTCCGCTCGTCGCCCGCCGTCCTGCGTGTTGTGGATGATACCTTCGCAGACCGCTTTCCAAAGGCGATGGGTGACAAGGTGCATCACCTCGCTTTCAAGCATGACTTGCCGGGACGCGTTGACCTCTGGCCACTGCTGGAAAAATCCGAAGACCCCAAGGATGAAAACTGGGAAGACCCGGTCGATCTGATCGCTGAAACCCACCACACGGCGCGTCTTGCCGAGAAAATCGCGCAACATATCAAAGCCCTGATCGACGCTGGCACGCAAATCCCCACCGATGACGGCCCCCGTCCACTGCACGCAGGCGACGTGCTGATCCTCGTCCAACGCCGCTCCGCCCTGTTCTCCGAAATCATCCGTGCCTGCAAAAAGGCCAACCTCCCCATCGCGGGCGCAGACCGCCTGAAACTCGGTGCCGAACTCGCCGTCAAAGACCTCGCCGCCCTGCTCTCGTTCCTCGCCACGCCCGAAGACGATCTCTCCCTCGCGGCGCTCCTGCGCTCCCCGCTGTGTGGTTGGACCGAGGCCGAACTTTACACCCTCGCCCAGCCCCGCAAAGGCTATCTTTGGGAAACCCTGCGCGACACCACCAGCCACCCCGAAACCCTCGCCATGCTGCACGATCTGCGCGATAACGCCGACTTCCTGCGCCCCTATGATCTGATCGAACGCGCGCTGACCCGCCACGATGGCCGCCGCCGCCTGCTGACCCGACTTGGCCCCGAAGCGGAAGACGGCATCGACGAATTCCTCTCCCAAGCCCTCGCCTTTGAGCGCAACGAAATCCCCAGCCTGACAGGTTTCCTGATCTGGTTGGAAACCGATGATATCGAGGTCAAGCGCCAGATGGACAGCGAAGGCCACCGCATCCGCGTGATGACCGTCCACGGCGCGAAGGGTCTGGAAGCCCCCTTGGTGATCCTGCCCGACACCTGCGACCGCAACCCGCAAGACCGTGACGAGATTTACGCGCTGGAAAACGGTATCCCGGTTTGGAAAACCCCTTCCGACGAAAGCCCAGCCCAGATTGCCGCCGCGCGCAGCCTGCGCAAAGACAAGGGCGAGGAAGAAAGCCTGCGCCTGCTCTACGTCGCCCTCACCCGCGCCCGCAGTTGGCTGATCGTCTGCGGCGCAGGTGAAGCGAAGAAAGACGGCGCGTGGTATAATCTGGTCCAGCAAGGCATGCAGGCCGCAGGATTCGAAACCATCGCCGACGGCGCATTGCGCCACAGCTTTGGCAACTGGCCCGATCCGGCGACAAAACAGTCTCTAGCAGAGCAGGAATCGCCTGAACTTCCGCTTTGGGCCACCGAACCCGCCGCCACACCCGAGCGCCCCGCACAACCACTCTCGCCCTCTGATCTTGGCGGCGCAAAACTGCTTCCCGGTGAAACCGATGGCTCCGGCGAAGACGCCGCCAAGGCCCGCGGCACAGCTTTGCACCTTTTGCTCGAACACCTGCCCAACGCCCCCCGCACCGATTGGCCGACGCTTGCCGCCGCCTTGATCCCCGACCCAACCCAACGCGCTGCCCTCATGCCCGAGGCCGAAGCCGTCCTCACCGCGCACCCGCAGATCTTCGCCCCCGAAGTCCTCGCCGAAGTCACCTTCACCGCCAGCCTCAACGGCCAAGCGATGCTCGGCACTATCGACCGCCTGCTGATCGCCCCCGATCACATCCTCGCCGTCGATTTCAAATCCAACCACCGCAGACCAGCCACCCCGGCAGAAACCCCCGAAGGCATCCTGCGCCAAATGGCCGCCTATGCCGAAGCACTACGCCAAATCTACCCGACCCACCGCATCGACACCGCAATCCTGTGGACCCGCACCGCGACCCTGATGCCACTGCCCCCCGATATTGTGAGGGCAGCTATGCAACGCAGCACTATCCCTTGACGCGGCAGCCCCGCGTGCCTAGGTTCAATGCCTGACATTTCCCCTCAGGAGATCCCATCATGGGTGCCAATACCGTCGCTGTAACCGACGCCACTTTCGACGCCGAAGTCCGCAAATCGGATATCCCGGTCGTCGTGGATTTCTGGGCCGAATGGTGCGGCCCCTGCCGCCAAATCGGCCCCGCCTTGGAAGAACTCGCCGCCGAATATGCCGGCCGCGTCAAGATTGTGAAGATCAACGTCGATGAAAACCCCGACAGCCCCGCCGCTCTCGGCGTGCGTGGCATCCCGTCGCTGTTCCTGTTCAAAAACGGCGAAGTCGTTTCGAACAAAGTCGGCGCGGCCCCGAAAGCGGCGCTCGCCAACTGGATCGCCACGGCGGTTTAATCTTCGCGAAAACCCAATCAAAGGCTCCCCTCGGGGAGCCTTTTTCATAGCGGCCAGCCATGCGCCCGCATCCGCGCCACGATCTGCGCGGAGCTGTCCTCCCCCACCGCGCACAAGGCCTGCTTCTTGAAAAACCAGTGCAGATAATCCGCGTAGGGCTGTGGCCGCTGCACCGCCTCAAACGCCCCCGCCACGCCCAACCCATGCACCGACGCCGCAATGTGGTGAAAATCAATCCGCCCAAACAGCACCGCAGGCTTACCCGCAAAAAACCCGGTCAGCGCCAGCGAGGAATTCTCGGTCACCACATAATCGCACCCCGCCAGCCACGGCAGCGAGCCCGTCACCAGTTCAAACCGCTCAATCCCCCGCAGCGCCTGCAACTCCGCGTCAGAATAAACCTCGCGCGGATGCAATGTCGCCACGATCCGCCGCGTAGGGTCGGCGGCCAAAGTCGCGCGGATCATCTCAATCGGAGACGCGGCCTGAAAATGCCGCCGCTGCAACAATTTCCCCTGCAACGGCATGAAAATGTAGCCGCCTTGGGCAATCGTCATCCCGCGAAACAGCTGCTCCGCCCAGTAGCGTTGAAACCACGCTTGCCCCGGCTTTCCCGGAAACGCCAGCCCTGCGACATCCCAATCCCAGCGGTCATTCGTCGCCTCAATCCGATAGTATTTCTCCAGATAACAACGTCTTAGGCTAAAGCAGAACGGCCCCTCCGTTGGGCGATTATAGACAAGGTGATAGCCCTGGCCCGTAATCTCTGCCCCTTGCTCAGCGTATCGAACCTCCCAACCCGCAGCCTTGACCACGCCGACGACCGCGCCAAAAATCCCGATCCCCGCCTCGGCCTTGGCGCGCTGCCCAACATCCAGATAAAAACTCAAAACCCGTTCCATCCCGGCAAACTAGGCGTTTTCCCCCAGACCCGCCAGCCATCCGCTTGCACCCACCGCAGCGCCCTTCCATATAAAGGCAGCATATGGGAGATCGAGATGGCCGAAGACAAATTCCCCGGTTGGCATGGCACCACCATTCTGGCTGTGCGTCGTGGCGGCGAGGTTGTGGTGGCCGGCGATGGCCAAGTCTCGCTCGGCAATACCGTCATCAAAGGCACCGCCCGCAAAGTGCGCCGCCTATCGCCCGGCGGTCATGACGTGGTGGCTGGCTTTGCCGGATCGACCGCCGATGCCTTCACGCTGCTGGAACGGCTGGAGAAAAAGCTGGAAGCCGCCCCCGGTCAACTTGCCCGCGCCTGCGTCGATCTGGCGAAAGACTGGCGGATGGACAAATACCTGCGCAATCTGGAAGCCATGCTGATCGTCACCGATGGCCGCGATCTTTATGTCATCACCGGCGCCGGAGACGTGCTGGAACCCGAACACGACGTGGCCGCCATCGGTTCCGGCGGCAATTTCGCCCTTGCTGCCGCGCGCGGCCTGATGACCACTGATCTTGGTGCCGAAGACGTTGCTCGCCGCGCCATGGCGATCGCCGCCGAGATTTGCGTGTTCACCAATGGCAACCTGACCGTGGAACGGATTTCCAAATGACCAACCTGACCCCGCGCGAGATCGTCTCGGAACTCGACCGCCACATCATCGGTCAGCGCGAGGCCAAGCGCGCTGTTGCGGTGGCTTTGCGCAACCGATGGCGCTGCCGCAACCTGCCGGATGATATCCGGGATGAGGTGTATCCGAAGAATATCCTGATGATCGGCCCGACCGGGGTGGGCAAAACCGAGATCGCGCGGCGATTGGCCAAGCTGGCAAAAGCACCATTCCTGAAGGTCGAAGCCACCAAGTTTACCGAAGTCGGCTATGTCGGCCGCGATGTCGACAGCATCATCCGCGATCTGGTCGATGCCGCAATGATCGACACGCGCGCCCGGATGCGGGAAGACGTGGCGGCGAAGGCCAAGCAGGCGGCGGAGGAGCGGGTGATTGAGGCTTTGGCGGGCAAGGATGCGCGCGAGCAGACCCGCGAGATGTTTCGCGGCAAGCTGCGGCGGGGGGAGTTGGATCAGACGGTGATCGAGTTGGAAATCGCCGATGCCGCCCCTGCGATGCCGATGATGGGCGGGCAGGGCATGGAAATGCAGATGCAGGGCCTGCAAGATTTGTTCAAGGCGTTCGGCGGGCGGACCACGCGCAAGAAAGTCACCGTGGCCGACAGCTATGATCTGCTGATCGGGCAAGAGGCCGACAAGCTGCTGGATGATGAGGCGGTGAAGGCGGCGGCACTGGCGGCGGTGCAGGACAACGGCATCGTGTTTCTGGATGAAATCGACAAGATTTGCGCGCGGGCGGATGCGCGGGGGGCGGATGTGTCGCGCGAAGGCGTGCAGCGGGATTTGCTGCCGCTGATCGAGGGCACCACGGTTTCCACGAAATATGGCCCGGTGAAGACCGATCATATCCTGTTCATCGCCTCAGGCGCTTTTCACGTCGCGAAGCCTTCGGATTTGCTGCCGGAACTTCAGGGGCGGTTGCCGATCCGGGTGGAGTTGGCACCGCTGACCGAGGACGATTTTGTGCGCATCCTGACCGAGACGGACAATGCGCTGACCCGGCAATATGCGGCGCTGATGGGGACCGAGGATGTCGCGGTTTCTTTCACGGTGGATGGGATTGCGGCGCTGGCGCGGATCGCGGCAGAGGTCAACAAATCCATCGAAAACATCGGGGCGAGGCGGCTTTATACGGTGATGGAGCGGGTGTTTGAGGAGTTGTCTTTCACCGCTCCGGATCGCTCGGGCGAGGAGGTCGTTGTGGACGCCGCTTTCGTCGAGAAAAATCTGGGCGCGCTGGCGCGGTCGGCGGATATCTCGCGTTACGTTCTGTAAGCGCCACGCGTGGACAGCCGCGCGGTTTCTATGATTTCAGAGGGTTAGGGATATGTCCTTAACCCTTTGTTCATATTTGCCTCGGCTTCATCTTGGGCGAGATGCTCAAAGGCCGAAGGGTTAACAAATCCTGAACGCAAAATTATAACCCCTTGAAAAACATATACTCTATGCTTGCGCCGCGCGTGGACAGCGGCATTTCCGCAGCTGCAACATAACGTCACTTGACCAAGCCCCTGAAACTCCAGAGTTTGACGAAAAAGGCCGCCCATGACCCGTTTTCTGCTGATCCTTTCGCTGAGCTTCCTGCTGGCCTGCGCCCCGCGCGGCCATGTCACGCTTGCCCCGCAGGCGGCCTCGGTGGGGCAGGTTGAGAAGATTTTCATCGGCACCACCCGCAAGCAGGAACAGGACGGCTCTTTCGGAACCTATCGCTCAGAACAAGTCAAATTCGCCCGCTACGATGTTTCCGTCCCGCCAGACCGCAAGCTGGGCGAGATCAACTGGCCGCCCCGGCACGGCAAAGCTAATCCGGCGAAGCATTTCCTGACGACGGATGAGATCGTCTATCAAAACGACGTGCTGTTCCGCAAAGATTTGAAGGCTCAGCTGGCTGCGAATGGTGGCGAGGCGGTGATTTTTGTGCATGGCTACAACAACAACTTCTCGGAAGGGGTCTATCGGGTCGCGCAGTTTGCGCATGATCTGAAGCTGCCGGGGGCGGTGGTGCATTATGCCTGGCCCTCGGCAGCGGAGCCGCTCGGCTATGCCTATGACCGCGATTCCGCGCTGTTTGCGCGGGACGGGTTGGAAAGCTTGATGCATGAGGTTGCGGCTGCCGGGGCGAAGCGGATCTTGATCGTAGCGCATTCAATGGGGGCGGGGCTGACCATGGAGGCGCTGCGGCAGACGGCGATCCGCGGCGACAAGAAGACGTTGGGGCTGGTTGGCGGGGTGATCTTTATCTCGCCGGATATTGATGTGGATGTGTTCAAAATCAGCGCCCATGCGATGGGGGCACTGCCGCAGCCGTTTGTGATCTTTGGCTCGGACCGCGACAAATATCTGCGGTTGTCGGCGATGCTGACCGGGCAGGATGAAAGGTTGGGGTCGCTGACCGATGTGTCGCGGGTGGCGGATTTGAAGGTGACGTTCATGGATGTCGGCGCGTTCTCGAAAGGAACGGGGCATTTCGTGGTCGGGGATTCGGCGGCTTTGATTGCGATTCTGGATCGGTTGGGCGACGTTTCCAATGCGTTCGAGGCGGACCGGAGGGCGCGGGTTGGGTTGCTGCCGGGGGTGGTTTTGACGGTACAGAACGCGACCCAGATTGTGTTGTATCCGGTGGCAACGGTGGCTTCGGATTTGTCTAGGTGAGGGTGGGTCCCGAGTTGGGACCACTTCTAAAACTGTTTTAGATCAATACCTTGATAACCAGCGGTAAGGAAATTTTAACGTTTTAGCGCCTGCGCAGGTAGATGTAATAGGCGCCAGAGCCGCCGTGTTTCAGGTGGGCTTCAGAGATTTGCAGCACGGCTGGGCCAAGCGGGGGCAGACGCAGCCATTGCGGGACTTGATGCCGCAGCGCGCCCATACGGGTGGGGATCGGGCCGGTGTCATGGCCACGTTTGCCTTTGCCGGTGATCACCAGAACCAGTCGCATCCCGGCACTTTGGGCGTTGAGGATGAAGCGGATCAGTTCGGGATGCGCCTCGGACAGGGTCATGCCATGCAGGTCGATGCGGGCCTCGGGCGAGAGTTTGCCCCGGGTCATCTTGCCGTGGGTTTTGGCATCCATTTGCAAGGGCGCTGTGGCGAGGGATTCCGCCAATGTGGGCAAAATGTCGTGACCGGGTTTGCTGCGGGATTTTTCGCCCAAGCGGAAGTGCGGCAGGCGCGGGGTGGCGGGTGCTGCGGTTTGGGTGGGCTGCGGTTTTGGCTCCGTGGGTTTTGGAAAAACATGGCCCATCGGGTGCATCGGCTTGGCGGTGCGAGCGACGGTTTGCCAGATTTCTTCTTCTTCGGGGCGCAGAGTGCGGCGGCGAACCATGATCAGCCTTCCGGCAACATGGCATAGGCGCGGTCGATGGGCAGCAACAGGATCATGCGGCCGCCGTCTTTGATCGTGCCTGCGGCATCGCCTGCGCCGTCGCCGGTGCCGAAGAAAATATCGGCGCGTTGCGGGCCTTTGATCGCGCCGCCGGTATCCTGTGCGACCATCAGGCTGCGGATGGGATTGTCGCCCGCTTTCTCGATCCAGACCGGGACGCCCAAAGGTGTGAAGGCGGGGTCGATGGCGACGGAGCGCAACGGGGTGATGCTACGGCCCATCGCACCGATCGGGCCTTTGTCCGACGGCAGGTCGGCGATTTTGCGGAAGAAGATGTAGGAGGGGTTCACGGAGAGCAGGGCGTTGCCTGCGGTGGGGTTGGAGCGGACGTAAAGCTTGATGTCTTGGGCGGAGACCTGATCCGGGGTGCGCATGCCGCGCGCGATCATTTCTTTGCCGACCGAGCGGTAGGCGTGGCCGTTGCGGCCTGCGTAGCCGACGCGGATGACATGGCCGTTGGTCATCTTGATCCGGCCAGAGCCTTGGATTTGCAGGAAGAACACCTCAACCGGGTCTTCCAGCCATGCGATTTCCAGGCCCCGGCCCCGCAGCGCGCCGTCTTCGATGGTGGCGCGGTCGTAGTAGACCTGACCGTCTTGCAGTTCCGGCGGGCGGGCGTAGATCGGGTAGGCGAAGCGGGGGGTGCGGGTGTAGGAGCCGTTCAGTTCGGGCTCGTAATAGCCGGTGAACAAGGCGGGGGGGTGGCCGATCAGCACCGGTTTGAACATCAGCTCAAAGAAGGCTTTGGCGGAGGCGTCAGTGGTTCCGGCATCGGCAGCGAGGTGGCAGATCGGCTGCCAATCGGGGGCGTCGAGTGTATCGCAGGTCTCTTGGAAGGCGGTGAGGGCGGCCAAATGATTGTCGTCCTGCCAACCCTCCAGCGCCTCAAAATCCAGCATTTGCGCCGGGGCGGGCGCGGCTGTCATTTGCAAGGCCAGAAGGCAGGCGAGGACGGGGCGCAACACGCTTTAGTCACTGGTGCCGACGAGTTGCCAGTTCGGGTCTTGCACGCCCATGCGGCGGGCGAAGGTCCAGCCGTCGCGTTGGCGTTTGACCTCGGTGGCGGAGCCTTCGATGATTTCACCGGCCTTGTTGCGGACCAGTGAGGTCAACTCACCGGTGTAGCGCAGGGTGATTTCGGCGGTGCGGGTGGTGGGATCGTATTCAGCATCCGACAGGGTCATTTCGCGCAGGCCGAGGAAGTTGGCCTCAACGGTTTGACCCTCGCGTTCGCGGGCGTTGATGGCTTGGGTGAAGGAGGCTTCGACTTCGTCGGCGAGGAAGGGGCGGACCGGGTCGATATCGCCGCGCTCAAACGCCATCAGGATCATCTCATAGGCACCGCGCGCACCGTGCAGGAATTCGCCGACGGAAAAGCCCGGCTCGGCCTGCTTCATCGCGGCGAGGGCAAGGGCGGCGGGGCCGCCTGCGGGGGTGTGATCGGTGATGTCGAGATCGACGCCGTCGGCGGTGACGGGCTGCACCAGTTTCGGCTGCGGGCGGTTGGTGTCTGCGGGCAGCGGAGGCTTTTCAAAGCCTTCGCGGCTGCCTAACACCGAACGCAATTTCAGGATCAGGAACACGGCGATTCCGGCCAGAACGAGCAGTTGGATCAGGGAGGAATTCATCAGCGCCTCAAATCGGGCCCGGGGGGTTGGTGATCCGGGCGTTAGCTCCCTATGTAGGTGCTGGAGGCGGCCAAGTCTATGGTTTGGGGCTGCGAATGCACGGAGGGTGCTTGCGATGCGGATTTTTGCGCTGATTTTGGCGTGGCCGTTGCTGGAAATTGGGCTGTTTGTGGTCGTCGGCGGCTGGTTGGGGCTGTGGGCGACGCTGGCCTGGGTGGTGGTGTCGGCGATGCTCGGGGTCGGGTTGATCCGCAGGCTTGGCATGGGCGCGTTGCGTGAAGTGCGAGGCGGCGGGGGTTTAAGCGCCTTGCAGCCGATGGCGCATAGCGCGTTGATCATGCTGAGCGGGATGTTGCTGATCCTGCCGGGGTTTTTCACCGATTTTCTGGGGCTGCTGTTGCTGCTGCCGCCCGTGCGGACCGGGTTGATCGCGGTGCTGGCGTCGCGCGTGCAGGTGCAGGGTTTTGCCCAGCGGCGCGGCGCGGCCGACTGGGTGGATGCGGAATATGAGGAAGTGGTGCCGGAGCGCGATAAAATCGGCGGGGCCACACGGCCTTCGAAGTGGGGCGAGGATTGAGGCCTGTGAAATGACCTGCTAGGGGTATGCAGGATTTTTCAGGGAGTGGGGCTTATGGCCGAGGAAAATGGCGGCGCGCCGCAGATCAAGATGTCGGTTCTGGCGCAGTTTGTGCGGGATATGTCGTTTGAAAATCTGGTGGCGCAGAAGGGTCTGACGGCCAATGAAGTGCAGCCGGATATTCAGGTGCAGGTCAGCCTGGATGCGCGCAAGCGGCCGCAGGATCACCAGTTTGATATTGTGACCAAGTTCAAGGTCACCTCGAAGAACAAGGTGAACGGCGACACGCTGTTTCTGCTGGAGGTCGATTACGGCGGGATTTTCCACGTTGAGGGCGTACCGGAGGAGCAGTTGCATCCGTTCCTGATGATCGAATGTCCGCGGCTGATGTTCCCGTTCGTGCGGCGGATTATCTCGGATGTGACGCGCGATGGCGGCTTCCCGCCGCTGAACATCGACACGGTGGATTTTATGGCTTTGTATCGGCAAGAGATTGCGCGGCGGGCGCAGCCTGCTCCGGTCGCGAACTGAGTTTACGCCATTGCGACTGAAAGGCCGACCTTGCGAGGTCGGCCTTCTGCGTTTCAGATTTGGTAATAGTCGCGATACCAGCGCACGAAATTTGCCATTCCCTCACGGACATTGGTTTGCGGTTGGTAGTTGGTGAGCGTTTTCAACAGATTGGCGTCAGCCCAGGTGGCGACAACATCGCCGGTTTGCATCGGCATGTAATTGCGGATGGCTTTGCAGCCGGTGGCGTCTTCGATGGCTTCGATGAAATCCAAGAGTTTAACTTTGTCGGAATTGCCGATGTTGACGACGCGGTAGGGGGCAGCGGGGGAGAGGCTGTCGCCGGGGGCGATGTCTTCGGGGCTCGCGGGGCGCTGCGGGACGGCGTCGATCAGCAGACGGATGCCGCGCACGAGGTCTTCAACATAGGTGAAGTCACGCCACATATCGCCGTTGTTGTAGATGTCGATCGGGCTGCCTTCGAGGATGCCTTTGGTGAATTTATAGGGCGCCATATCGGGGCGGCCCCAGGGACCGTAGACGGTGAAGAAGCGGAACATGGTGACGGGCAGGCCGTAGATATGGGCGTAGGAATGTGCCATCGCCTCATTCGCCTTTTTGGTGGCGGCGTAGAAGGTGAGCGGGGTTTCGGTTTTGTGCGTCTCCAGAAACGGCATTTCGGCGTTGGCACCGTAGACCGATGAGGTGGAGGCCATCAGCAGATGCTCGACCTGAAGTTCGCGGGCGAGGTCGAGGACATTGAAGCCGCCGACAAGATTGGCGTTCAGATAAGCGCGTGGATTTTCAAGGCTGTAGCGGACGCCGGCTTGGGCGGCGAGATGGATGATTATTTGCGGATTGGCGGCGCGCATCGCGGATTCGAGGGCTGTCTGGTCTTCCAGTAAAGCCTCGGTGTTGGTGAAATTGGGGTTTTGCAGCAGCATGGCAAGGCGGCGCTGTTTGAGCGTGACATCGTAGTAATCGGTCATGCCATCGTAGCCTGCGACGCGAAAACCCCCGGCCAAGAGGAGTTTGCAAAGGTGATAGCCGATGAAGCCTGCGGAGCCGGTGACGAAGATGGTTTTCATGGGAGCCTTCTGGTTCAAGCAATCATTGACGGCGCGCGCGTAAAGACGATTGAAGGCGGTCTGGGGTAGGCCTGCTCTACAGCCGTTTTTTCCAGATCGCCGCATCGCCCATTTTGCTGACAAAAGCAATATGTGCCGCCGATTCGGCCTCGGTCAGCCGCGCTGGCAGCGGCACAGGACGGGGGCGGGGACGCCAATCCGAGACAATTTGGGCGGCACTTGGATTGGTTTGTTGTGCAGGGTTAAGGCCGAAATCCGGTTGGCGACCGCCGACGAGTTCGAGATAAACCTCAGCCAACAGTTCGGAATCAAGCAGCGCGCCGTGCTTTTCGCGGCCTGAGTTATCGACACCGAAGCGGCGGCACAGCGCGTCGAGCGTGGCGGGCGAGCCGGGGAATTTCCGGCGGGCGATCATCAATGTGTCGGTGGCGCGTGTGGCGGGAAGTGTCGCCAGATTGATCGCCGTCAACTCGGCGTTGAGGAATTTCATGTCAAAACTGGCGTTGTGGATGATCAGTTGCGAGTCGCCGATGAAATCGAGAAAGGCTTGCGCAATGGATCGGAAAACGGGTTTGTCGCGCAGGAAATCATCGCCGAGGCCGTGCACGTCAAAGGCCTCTTTTGGCATCGAGCGTTGCGGGTTGATGTATTGGTGGTAGGTTTTGCCGGTTGGCAGGTGGTTGAATAGTTCGACCGCGCCGATTTCGACGATTCTATCGCCTTCGGAGGGCTCAAAGCCGGTGGTTTCGGTGTCGAGGACGATCTCACGCATGGCGGGCTCGGATATGGGCAATCAGGGCTTTGACATAGGCCTCGGTGGCGGAAAGGTCCAGCGTTTCAACGATATGGGTGGCCAAGCTGCGCTTCTGCGCGTCGGGCATTTGACGCGCGAGCAGGGTCTGGAAATGGGCTTCAGTCATGCCGGGGCGTTGCAGCACGCGGGCGCGCTGCAGATCGGACGGGGCAGTGACGAGGAGGGTGGCGTGGAATTCATGTTGGCTGGATTTCTCGAACAGCAGCGGGATGTCGAGGACGGCGATGTCGGCGGTGGTTTGTGCGAGGAAAGCGGCGCGGTCGGCGGCGACGAGCGGGTGGGTGATGGCTTCGAGTTTGGCGAGCAGGGCGGTGTCGGCTGCAATCGCGCGTCTCAATGTTTCACGTGAAACATCCCCATTTACTGTAGCTTCTGGGCAGATTTCACTGATTGGGGTGACGGCGCGACCGCCGAGGGCGTAGAGGCGGTGGACAGCGGTGTCAGCATCCCAGACCGGCAGGCCCGCGGCGGCGAACATCGCGGCGGTGGTGGATTTGCCCATGCCGATGGAGCCAGTGAGGCCGAGGCGGAAGGTCATGCGGATAGCACGGCTTGACGGGTGGCTTCGTCCACCTCTGGGCGTTGATCGAACCAGCGCTCAAAGCCGGGGGCGGCTTGATGCAGCAACATGCCAAGGCCATCAACCACCGAGCAGCCTTTGGCTTCGGCTTCGAGAAGGAAGTGTGTTTTCAATGGGTTGTAGACCAGATCGGTGACAAGTGCATCGCGTTCAAGGCCATCGAGTGGCACCCGGAAATCAGATTTCCCGGACATGCCGAGCGAGGTGGTGTTGATGACGGTGGCGGCCCCCTCCAGCATATTGGGGGCTTGGACCCAATCGTAGATCTGCAGCTTTGCGCCAAAATCTGCACGCAGCGCCTGAGCGCGTGGCTGGGTGCGGTTGGCGATGCGAATCTCGGGCACCCCGACCTCAATCAAAGCGGCGACCACGGCGCGGGCAGCGCCCCCGGCACCGAACACGGCGGCGGGACCAGCGGCGGGATTCCAGTGTGGCGCGTTTTGCCGCAGATTGGCAATGAAGCCTGCGCCATCGGTGTTATCGGCGTGAATACGGCCATCTTTGCGGAAAATCAGCGTGTTGGCGGCACCAATAAGAGCCGCACGGTCAGTCACAACATCGGCGATTTTCAGGATCGTTTCTTTGTGCGGGATGGTGACATTGACGCCGACAAAACCAAGTTTCGGCAGTATTTCAAGTACTTGCCGCAGGTCCTGCGGTGCCACATCCATTGGAATATAGTGACCTTTGATGCCATAACGCTTCAACCAGAAGCCGTGCAGCGCGGGCGAGCGGCTGTGGGCAATCGGGTGGCCAATGACGCCGGCGAGCGGGATGCGGGGCAGGTCGGTCATGTTGTGATGAAGCCTCTGGTGCCGAGATAGCCGATCAAGGGGAGGAGGGGCAGGCCGAGGATGGTGAAATAATCGCCCTCGATGCTGGAGAACAGCCGGATACCTTCTTCTTCGAGTTTGTAGCCGCCCACGGAGTGCCGCAAGGAGTGCCAGTTGCGGGCGATGTAGTCGTCCAAATATGGGTCGGACAGGTTGCGCATCGTCAATTTCGCCTCGGAGATATGCCGCCAAATCGGTTTGCCGCCGTCATAGAGCACCAAAGCCGAGATCAGCAGGTGCGTTTGGCCGCTAAATCCAGTGAGTTGCGCGCGGGCCTCGTCCGGCGTTTCGGGTTTGCCAAAGATCTGACCTTTGAACGCAAGGATCTGGTCGCAGCCCAGTACAAGCGCGTCGGGGTTTTTCTCGGCCAGTTTGCGCGCCTTCATTTCCGCCAGAGCATCGGCAATATCGCGGGGCGGCGCGGCATCGGCCTGAAGCGACTGACGAATGGCGTCTTCGTCGATCCGCGCGGGCTGTGCTGTCACCTCAAGCCCCGCGTTGCGCAACAACTGCAGGCGGATCGGCGATGCAGAGGCTAAAAGCAGCGGGCGCGGCATGGGGGCGGCCTTGTGGATAAGCTGGGTTTGTTCCGGCATGTGGATTTGGGGGTAAGCCCGATTCAGCGCTGAAAAGGCGGGATTGCCTGTGTTTTGTCAAGCGCAGAGGCGGGGCTCGGCGGGTTTGCTCACATGGGGATGGCGCAAAGGCGAGGCTGTGCGCGAGCGACATATCCAGAGGCTGTGGAGCACCCTGTGCCGCACGATTTTCGTGTATAGTATTGATTTACAACATATAAATCTTTAGCGTGAAAATTGTTCTGAAGTTACGCACAGCGCGGAACTTGGGGATATCTGACGGGAGAAGCTGAGAAATTCTGTTATCCACGCCCCCTACAACATCATCTTTCTTTCTAGAATCTATTCTTTAAGAAGAAGCTAACAAGTGAGGTGGACCTATGGGCGACTTTCTGGCGACGTATTATCCTTGGATTAAGGCATTGCATGTGATCTCGGTGATCACCTGGATGGCGGGCCTGTTCTATCTGCCAAGATTGTTTGTGTATCATGTTGAACAGGTAGAGGCGGGATCGGCGACTGACGCGATGTTTCAGGTGATGGAGCGGCGGTTGCTGAAGGCGATCATCAATCCAGCGTCTGTGGCGACCTGGGTGTTTGGGCTGGCACTGGTATTCACACCTGGGATTGTCGATTGGACGGCGGTTTGGCCCTGGACCAAGGCATTCTGCGTCATTGCCATGACTTTGTTTCACCATTGGCTGGGGTGGCGCCGGAAGGATTTTATGGCCGGCAGCAATAGTGTGACCGGGCGTCAGTATCGGATGATGAACGAAGTGCCGACGCTGCTTATGATGATTATCGTGGTTTCGGTGATCGTGAAGTTCTGAAATCCTTGACTTGGCCGCAGGCTGGTCTTAGGTGGACACCAGCGCGGCCATTCGGCCATACCGCTTTCCATTGACATTGCTGCTGCTGGCCCAAGCGTGGGGCCGCGCGCCTGAGGTGAATTCCCGATGACTGTTGAGCATTTGAATCTTGCTGATCTGAAAGCCAAGACCCCGGCCGAGCTGCTGGCGATGGCGGAAGAGTGGGAGATTGAAAACGCACCCTCCATGCGCAAGGGCGAGATGATGTTCTCGATCTTGAAAGAGCATGCTGAAGAAGGTTGGGAAATCGGCGGTGATGGTGTGCTGGAAGTGTTGCAGGATGGCTTTGGCTTCTTGCGCTCGCCATCTGCGAATTATCTACCTGGTCCGGATGATATCTATGTCTCGCCCGATATTCTGCGGCAGTTCAGTCTGCGCACGGGCGATACCATTGAAGGCACCATGGCGGCGCCAAAGGAAAATGAGAAATATTTTTGTCTGACCAAGGTCACCCGGATCAACTTTGACGATCCTGAGAAGGCGCGTCACAAGGTTCACTTCGACAACCTAACACCACTTTACCCGGATGAGCGGTTGAAGATGGAAGTCGAAGATCCGACGATCAAGGACCGCTCGGCGCGGATTATTGATCTGGTCTGCCCGATCGGTAAAGGCCAGCGCGCGTTGATCGTGGCGCCGCCGCGCACGGGTAAGACGGTGTTGTTGCAAAATATTGCGCATTCGATCGCGACGAATCATCCAGAATGTTATTTGATCGTGCTGTTGATTGATGAGCGTCCGGAGGAAGTCACCGACATGCAGCGCTCGGTGAAGGGCGAGGTGGTCTCTTCGACTTTTGACGAGCCGGCGACGCGGCATGTCGCGGTGGCTGAGATGGTGATCGAGAAGGCCAAGCGGCTGGTTGAGCATAAGCGCGATGTGGTGATTTTGCTTGATTCGATTACCCGTCTGGGCCGTGCATTCAATACCGTGGTGCCATCCTCAGGCAAGGTGTTGACCGGGGGTGTGGATGCCAATGCGTTGCAGCGGCCAAAGCGATTCTTTGGGGCTGCGCGCAATATTGAAGAGGGTGGATCACTGACCATCATCGCCACGGCGCTGATTGATACTGGCAGCCGGATGGATGAGGTGATCTTTGAAGAATTCAAAGGCACCGGCAACAGCGAGATCGTGCTGGATCGCAAGGTTGCTGATAAGCGGGTGTTCCCGGCGATTGATATTCTGAAATCGGGCACGCGGAAGGAAGATCTGTTGGTCGAGAAGACCGATCTGCAGAAAACCTATGTGTTGCGACGGATTCTGAACCCGATGGGCACCACGGATGCGATCGAATTCTTGATCTCGAAACTGAAGCAAACCAAGAGCAATGGTGAATTCTTCGAGTCGATGAACGCATAAGCTGCGCAGCTAGAGCGCGTCAGGTTCAGATTGAATCGAAAATCGCTCCCTCTCGCATTCGCTCGAACGCGTTTTTCGATAATAATGTTTCTATCGAAACCCGACACGCTCTAATCAAAGGGTTGGCTATGGACACGATTTTCGCCCTCGCCTCGGCGCGGGGCAAGGCGGGTGTTGCTGTGATCCGGATTTCCGGGCCTTTGGCGCATGTTGCTGTGGCCGGGCTGTGTAAATTGCCTTCTGTTCGGCAAGCAGGATGGCGGCGGTTGATCTGGCAGGGCGAGGTGCTGGATGAGGCCTTGGTGCTGGTGTTCGCGGCAGGGGCAAGTTTTACGGGTGAAGCCAGTGCCGAGTTGCAGTTGCACGGCAGCACCGCTGTGGTGGCGCGGGTGTTGCAGGCACTGGCGGCGACAGACGGGTTGCGGATGGCCGAAGCAGGGGAGTTTACCCGGCGCGCACTGGAGAATGGGCGACTTGATCTGACGCAGGTTGAGGGGCTTGCCGATCTGATTGATGCTGAGACCGAAGCGCAGCGCAAGCAGGCGTTGCGGGTGCTGTCCGGGGCTTTGGGACGGCGGGTGGAGGCTTGGCGGCTGGATCTGGTGCGGGCGGCGGCTTTGATCGAAGCAACGATTGATTTTGCCGATGAAGATGTGCCGTTAGATGTCAGCCCTGAGGTTCAGGCGCTGATTGATGGTCTGTTGGTCCAGTTGCGCGGAGAGTTGGATGGGGCGCGGGCTGCGGAGCGGATCAGGGACGGTTTTGAGGTGGCGATTGTTGGGGCTCCCAACGCTGGAAAGTCCACCTTGCTTAATGCGTTGGCGGGACGGGAGGCGGCGATTACCTCGGAAGTTGCCGGGACGACCCGGGATGTGATTGAGGTTCGGATGGATATTGCCGGGCTGTCGGTGACCTTACTTGATACCGCTGGCCTGCGTGATTCGGTCGATGTGGTTGAGCGGATTGGCGTAGAGCGGGCGTTGGAGCGCGCCCGGCAGGCCGATTTACGGATTTTTTTGCAGGCGGAGCCTGATGAGGTGTTGATGCTGTTGCCCGAGGTCGATGATCTTGTGGTTATGGGGAAAGCAGATGTTCGGGGTGATGTGGCTTCTGGGGCGGTTTCAGGCAAGACGGGGGCCGGTATTGACTGGCTTATAGCTGAGATTGCGAGGCGGTTGTCAGGGCGAGTGGCGTCAGCGGGGTTGCTGATCCGCGAGCGGCAGCGTATCGCGATGCAGGTTGCGGTGTCTGGGCTGGAATCGGCGCGAGACCGAATGGGGCAGGCCCAGAGCTTGCCGGAATTGGTTGCGGCGGATTTGCGCGCGTCGATGCGGGCTTTGGAAGTCATGGTGGGAAGAATCGATGTTGAGAATCTGCTCGATGAGATATTCTCCAGCTTCTGCATCGGGAAATGAGGTTGTTTCACGTGAAACATTTTGAGGTGATTGTCATTGGCGGGGGTCATGCCGGCGCGGAAGCCGCTGCGGCCTCAGCACGAATGGGTGCGCGGACGGCGCTGATTTCGTTGCGCCGCGATGGTATCGGCGTGATGTCCTGCAATCCGGCCATCGGCGGTTTGGGTAAAGGTCATCTGGTACGCGAAATTGATGCGATGGATGGCATCATGGGCCTGGCGGCGGATCGTGCGGCGATTCAGTATCGGTTGTTGAACCGAAGCAAGGGTCCGGCGGTGCAGGGTCCACGGGCGCAGGCTGACAGAAAGCTGTATCGGGCTGCTGTTCTTGATTTGCTGAGCGCTGAGGAAAATCTGACGGTCCTGGAAGGTGAAGTCATTGCGCTGAAACGCGAAAATGGCAGGGTGACCGGGGTTACCTTGGCGGATTTCGTTGATCTATCAGCCGATGCCGTGGTTTTGACGGTGGGCACATTTCTGAATGGTGTGATTCATGTCGGCGATCAGCGGCGGCCCGGTGGTCGGGTCGGGGATCGGCCATCGGTGTTGTTGGCAGAGCAGCTCGCGGAGTTGGGGTTGGCGCGCGGGCGCTTGAAAACCGGTACACCGCCGCGGCTGGATGGCAGGACGATCAACTGGGATGTGTTGGAAGCCCAACCCGGCGACGAAGACCCGGTGGTGTTTTCCTTCCTGAACAAGCTGCCGCAAGTGCGGCAGATTGCGTGTGGGATCACCCATACCAATGAGAAAACTCATGCGATTGTGCGGCAGAATCTTAGCCGCTCTGCGATGTATGGCGGCCATATCGAAGGGATCGGGCCGCGTTACTGTCCTTCTATCGAGGACAAGATCGTGCGATTCGCTGACAAGACCTCACATCAGGTGTTTTTGGAACCAGAGGGGCTAGACGATACCACGGTCTACCCAAACGGAATTTCGACCTCTTTGCCACAAGAGGTGCAGGAGGCCTATGTCCGCTCCATCGTAGGGCTTGAGAATGTGCGGATCACCCAGCCGGGCTATGCCATTGAATATGATTATTTTGATCCCCGCGCACTTGATCTGTCGCTACAGCTGAAGGCACTGCCGGGGTTGTTTCTGGCCGGCCAAATCAATGGGACTACGGGTTATGAGGAGGCGGCGGCGCAGGGCTTGTTGGCTGGTCTGAACGCAGCGGCCTTGGCTCAAGCAAAAGATCCGGTGCATTTCAGCCGTTCGGA
This sequence comes from uncultured Cypionkella sp., assembly GCA_964387655.1. GTDB lineage: Bacteria > Pseudomonadota > Alphaproteobacteria > Rhodobacterales > Rhodobacteraceae > Cypionkella. The sequence continues at coordinate 31,581 of CAYLYV010000019.1, forward strand.
AAGCTATATCGGGGTTATGGTTGATGATTTGACCACGCGGGGCGTGACGGAGCCGTACCGCATGTTTACGTCGCGGGCAGAGTATCGCTTGACGTTGCGAGCAGATAATGCGGATCAGCGGCTCACCCCGATGGGGCTTGCGTTGGGCTGTGTTCGGGTTAATCGCAAAGTAACATTTTTGCAGAAGCGCGGCAGTCTCGCGGCGGCGGCGGCTGCGTTGCAACAAAAATTCTCGCCAACCGAATTGAACAAAGTTGGGATTTCGCTGAGTCAGGACGGCACGCGCCGTACGGCGCTAGCGCTGATGGCCCTGCCGGATGTGACGGTTGAACAGATCGCGGTATTGGTGCCTGAGTTCGCCCAATTTACCCCGGAGATTCAGCAGCAGACCGCGACGGACGCACTCTATGCTCAGTACGCTGAGCGGCAAAAACATGAGATTGCGGCCTTGAAGCGCGAAGAATCAGCAGAAATTCCTTACGGCTTTGTCTTTACCGACCTCCCAGGTCTCTCGACAGAGTTGGCCGTTAAGCTGTCGCATCTGCGTCCCGACAATTTGGCGCAAGCGGCGCGGATTGAGGGGATGACCCCGGCAGCGCTGACGCTTATCTTGGCTCATATCCGCAAGGCTCGCCGAGAGGTTGCGTCGCTATGAACCGTGACGAGGTCGAGGTTCCGGCTTGGCTAAATGTTTCACGTGAAACATTGGAGCGACTTTTTGTCTATTGCGAATTGGTGGAAAAATGGAATCCAGCCATAAATCTGATTTCCAAATCGGGCATTGCTCAAATTTGGGACAGGCATGTCATTGATTCCGCTCAGCTTATTCGAAAAATACCGACGCAGAGCCATCAGTGGTGTGATTTGGGTAGCGGCGGCGGCTTTCCAGGCATCGTGTTGGCCATTCTTGCGAAGGAAGTGCAGCCGGAGACGCAGATGATTCTGGTGGAATCGGATCGTCGAAAATCGGTGTTTCTGTCGGAAACCGCGCGCTTGCTGGATATTGCTGTCAGCATTAAAACCCAACGTATTGAAGATCTTGAACCGCAGAATGTTGATGTGCTTACGGCGCGCGCGCTGGCACCATTGTCGAGCCTGTGCGGCTACGCCTATCGGCATTTGAAGCCACAAGGCGTGGCGATTTTTCCGAAGGGTGCTGCTGCGGCGCGTGAAATCGAAGATGCGCAAAAGCTGTGGCGGTTTGACTGTGATATGATGCAAAGCCATACCGATCCTGACGCACTTGTTCTCGCAATCAGGGGCATTCAGCGTGCATGACCTCATCGGCGTGGAAGGGCCGCGCATCCTTTCGATTGCCAATCAAAAAGGCGGTGTGGGTAAGACAACCACCGCGATCAACCTTGCGGCCGCGCTGGTGGAGCAGGGCGCGCGCGTGCTGCTGGTGGATCTGGATCCGCAGGGCAACGCCTCGACCGGTCTCGGCTTCGCGCCAACGGATCGAAAAAAGACCACCTATGATCTGCTGCTGGAGGAAACCCCGCTGATTGAGGCGGTGGTCGGTACCGAATTCGCCGGCTTGCTGCTCTGTCCTTCCAGCGCCGATCTGTCTTCCGCCGATATTCAGCTGGTTTCAAACGAGAAGCGCAGCTTTTTGCTGCATGATTCGCTGCGTGAGCCGCGGGTCGAAACGCTGGACCTCGATTTCATTCTGATTGATTGCCCGCCGTCGCTCAGCTTGCTGACCATCAATGCAATGGTGGCAAGCCATGCCGTGCTGGTGCCGCTGCAGGCCGAATTTTTCGCGCTGGAGGGCCTGTCGCAACTGATGCTGACCATTCGCGAAGTCCGGCGCAGCGCCAATCCGGGGTTGCGCATTGAGGGCGTGGTATTGACGATGGTGGATGGCCGCAACCGGCTTTCGCAGCAGGTTGAATATGATGCGCGCACAACCTTGGGCGATCTGGTGTTCAAAACCATGATTCCGCGCAATGTGAGGCTGAGCGAAGCACCGTCTTATGCGCAGCCCGTGTTGAGTTATGACAGCGCGTCGAAAGGCTCTGAGGCCTACCGCGCCCTTGCGACCGAGATTTTGCTGCGGCATCCGGTGCGCAATCGTTTCAAAGAGGAGATCGTCTGATGGAAAAGAAGTTCGATCGGCGCGGTCTGGGCCGTGGACTGTCGGCGCTGATGGCGGACGTGAACCTTGAGGTGCCCTCTGTCGCGTCTGAGGCGCGGCGCTCTGAATTGATGCTGCCTGTCGAAAAGATTGTGCCAAACCCCGATCAGCCGCGCCGCGATTTCCAGCCGGAAGCGTTGAAGGATCTTGCGGATTCTTTGCGTCAGAAGGGCGTCATTCAGCCGCTGATCGTGCGCAAGAAGCCCAATCAAGACCTCTACGAAATCGTGGCGGGCGAGCGGCGTTGGCGGGCGGCGCAGATCGCGCAACTGCATGAACTGCCGGTGATCGTGCGCGAGTTCAGCGATTCTGAAGTGCTTGAGATCGCGATTATTGAAAACATCCAGCGCGCTGAGCTGAACTCGATCGAAGAAGCGCTGGCCTATCGTCAGTTGATGGACAGATTTGGTCATACGCAGGAAAAGATTGCCGAAGCCCTGTCGCGCAGCCGCAGTCATATCGCCAATTTGTTGCGCTTGCTGGCGCTGCCGGAAGATGTGCAGCAAATGGTCAAATCCGGCACGTTGTCGGCCGGGCACGCGCGGGCGCTGATCACCACTGGCAATGCCACGGAACTGGCGCTGCAGGTGGTTGGGCGCGGTCTTTCCGTGCGCGATACCGAAGAATTGGTGCGGAAATCAGCCATCGACCCCGCAAAGCGTCGTGCGCTACGGCAGCGTGGTGAGAAGGATGCAGACACCCGCGCTCTGGAGTCCGATCTTTCGGCCAACTTGCATATGTCGGTGCAGATCGACCATCTCGCGGGCGGCGAAGGTGGCAAGTTGACGATCAGCTACCGCTCACTCGACCAGCTTGATTTGCTCTGCCGGGTACTGTCGGTGATCCCACGCGATGCGGAGTTTTAACGTCGTCTGTTAGACTGTCGCCAGATCGCGCAGGACGGCATTCAATACCATGCGACCATTTGATGTTGCGCACAGTCGCCCGCCCGCCATTTCAACCATCCCAATATCGGACAACTCATGGATTTTCTGAGCATTTAGCGCAGCGCCAGAAATCGCTTGGTAGCGCGCCAAATCCAGCCCTTCGCTGAGGCGCAACGACATCAGCAGATATTCCAAGCTGTGTTCTTCCGCTGTCAGGGCGCTGCGTGGCAGTTCGGGCGCTTTGCCGGATTGAACCATGCCCAACCAAAGCGCCGGAGATTTCGGCGCCTCCGTTGCCCATCTTGTGCCCTGCAGCGTCATGCGACCATGCGCGCCGGGGCCAATGCCAACATAGTCACCGCCGCGCCAATAAATCAGATTGTGGCGCGACTCGCAGCCGCTTTTGGCGTGGTTTGACACTTCATAACCGGGCAATCCGGCCTTGTCGCAGAGCTCTTGCGTCAGCTCAAACATCTCGGCGGACAAGTCTTCGCTTGGCAAGCCGCGCAAGCCGCCTTTGGCAAAGCGATCCGCAAAGGCGGTGCCATCTTCAATGGTCAGCTGGTACAGCGACAGGTGATCAATCGCCAGTTCCAGCGCCTTGCCCAATTCATCACGCCAAGCGGCAAGGGTTTGGTCCTGCCGGGCATAGATCAGATCAAAGCTGACACGATCAAAGCAATTCCTTGCGATTTCAAAAGCTTTACGGGCTTCTTCAGCGCTGTGCTTGCGACCAAGGCGGCGCAAATCCTCATCATTCATCGCCTGCATGCCCATCGAAACCCGCGTCACCCCGGCCTGCTGAAAGCCGCGAAAGCGTCCGGCCTCGACAGAGCCGGGATTGGCTTCCAGAGTGATTTCTGGATCGTTCGACATTGGCCAGGTAGCCCGGATGCGTGCGATGATCGCCGCAACCAATTCCGGCTCCATCAGCGACGGAGTACCGCCGCCGAAAAACACCGAATTCAGGATCCGGCCTTGGGTTTCCTGCCCCAGCCGATCAATCTCTGACAGATAGGCCCGCTGCCACTGCTTCTGGTCAATGTGGCTGGCGACATGGCTGTTGAAATCGCAATAGGGACATTTCGACTCGCAATAAGGCCAATGCAGATACAGACCAAAGCCGCCATGCTGCCAGTCTTCCATCATTAGCCCTTGAACGCCGTGACTTCGATTTCAACCTTCATCTCGGGCCGGATCAACCCCGCAATCACCATCGTTGCGGCGGGCCGTATCTGCCCCAAAGTCTTACCCAGTACTGGCACCAAGACCTCCACCAACTCCGGCGCAACCACCGTATATTGCACCCGCACGATATCAGCCATCTCGAAGCCCGCCTCAGCCAAAACCGCCGCGATGGTGGCAAAACAATTTTGCGCCTGTTCGGCGATCCCCTCCGGCATCTGCATCGTTGCATAGTCGTAGCCCGTGACGCCGGACACGAAACACCAGCCGCCCTTCACCACAGCACGGCTATAGCCCATGGCCGCTTCAAACGGCGATCCGGTGGAGATTTGTTTCACGTGAAACATCCTTCTACAAGTCTGCGAAACGCATCAGCGCGATGACTGATCTGGTTTTTCTGCCAGCGATCCATCTCACCAAAGGTCAGATCGTGGCCCAAAGGCTGGAAAATCGGATCATAGCCATGGCCCTGATCGCCGCGCATCGGCCAAACAATCTGCCCCGCCATCACCCCTTCAAACACCTCATCATGGCCATCCGGCCAAGCCAAGACCAAAGTGCAGCGAAACTGCGCCAGCCGAGGCTCTGGTGCCGCAATCGTTTCCAGCTTGTCCCAAGTGTTCGTCATCGCCATGACAAAATCGCGGCCCGTCGGCGTTTCCGCCCAATCCGCCGTATAAACCCCCGGAGCCCCGTCCAAAGCATCAATCGTGATGCCAGAATCATCGGAAAGCGCGGGCAAGCCCGTGGCCTGCGCCGCCGCATGGGCTTTGATGCGGGCATTGCCAACAAAGCTGTCCTCGGTCTCCTCCGGTTCCGGCAGGCCCAGATCCCCCGCCGAAACAACAGAAATCCCAAACCCTTCCAGCAGCTTAGCAATTTCCTCCAGCTTGCCGCGATTATGCGTCGCCACCAGCAGCCGGTCGCCCGAGAATTTGCGCATCACGCGATCCCCAAAGCCGCCTTCTGCGCCGCAACCAGCCCGGCAACCCCAGCTTCGGCCAGGTCCAGCAACTCACCCATCTCATCGCGAGAGAACGTCGCCCCCTCCGCCGACATCTGTACCTCAATCATCCGGCCGCGCCCGGTCAGGATGAAATTGCCATCCGTCCCCGCCGCAAAATCCTCCGGGTAATCCAGATCCAGCACCGGCTGTCCGGCGTAAATCCCGCAAGACACCGCCGCGACATGATCAATCATCGGATCGCTGACAATCACCCCAGCCTTCAACAGCTTGTTCATCGCCAACCGCAAAGCCACCCAACCGCCGGTGATCGACGCACAACGCGTGCCGCCATCGGCCTGAATCACATCGCAATCGATCACAATCTGCCGCTCGCCCAAAGCCGAGCGATCCACCCCCGCCCGCAACGCCCGCCCAATAAGACGTTGAATTTCCTGCGTTCTGCCCGATTGCTTGCCCGCAGCAGCCTCGCGGCGCACCCGCGAATTCGTCGCCCGGGGCAGCATGCCATATTCCGCCGTCACCCAGCCCAGCCCGGTGTTCTTCAGAAACGGTGGCGCTTTATCTTCAATCGTCGCCGAGCACAAAACATGCGTCTCGCCCATCTTGATCAGGCAAGAGCCCTCCGCATGTTTCATCACGCCGATTTCCATCGAAACCGCGCGCATTTCGTTCAATTTCCGACCAGAGGGGCGCATCGCATCATCCTTTTTCGCTTTGCTCCAGATAGTCCCGCGGCCCCTTCCGATGCAACCCTCATTGACGTTCGCGCCAGAGCCTCCTTAATGGATGAGCACCCATTGGACGGGCCGTCGTGATGGCCCCACAGAGAACCGCAATATGACCGACGGCAGCAAGATCCTCACCGAGATGAACGAGCGCTCGCGCGAGGTGTTTCGTCGCGTCGTCGAAGGCTACCTCGCTTCGGGCGATCCGGTCGGCTCGCGCACGCTCACCCGCAGCATGACCGAGCGGCTCTCTGCTGCAACCATCCGCAACGTCATGCAGGATCTGGAATTCCTCGGCCTGCTCGACAGCCCGCATATCTCGGCGGGCCGCATCCCCACCCAGCGCGGCCTGCGGATGTTCGTTGACGGCCTCTTGGAAGTCGGCACCGTGGCCGCCGAAGACCGCCAACTGATCGACACGGCCTCCGCCAGCAATGAGCCCGACATCACCAGCCTGCTCGACCATATCGGCGGCACGTTGTCGGGAATCACCAAAGGTGCCTCGGTGGTGCTGGCCCCCAAGGCCGAGGCGCCGATCCGGCACATCGAATTCGTCAGCCTTGCCGCCGAACGCGCCTTGGTGGTGCTGGTCTTCGCCAACGGCCATGTCGAAAACCGCGTCTTCACCCCGCCACCCGGTCAAACCCCCTCGTCGATGCGCGAGGCCGCAAATTTCCTCAACGCCCTCGCTGAAGGCAAGACCCTTTCGGAGCTCCGCCGCAGCATCGGTCAAGACATCGCCAACCGCCGTCAGGAAATTGATTCTCTGGCCCGCGCTTTGGTCGAAAGTGGCATCGCGCTGTGGGACAATTCCGATGAACATTCCGAGCGTCTGATCGTGCGCGGACGCTCCAACCTAATCGAAACCTCCGCCGAATCCCAAGACATCGACCGCATCCGTATCCTGTTTGATGACTTAGAGCGTAAGCGCGATATCGCCGATTTTCTCGAATTGGCCGAAACTGGCGAAGGCGTGCGCATTTTTATCGGCTCTGAGAACAAACTCTTTTCACTTTCGGGTTCCTCTCTGGTGGTCTCTCCCTATATGAACGCTGATCGAAAGATCATTGGCGCGGTGGGCGTGATCGGACCGACCCGGCTGAACTATGGCCGGATTGTTCCGATTGTCGATTATACCGCGCAACTGGTCGGCAGGCTTTTGTCCGAACGCGGTTCGGGCTAAGGCAGGGTCAAAGCGGAACGGCCCCAGGCCGCATGGAATGTAAGGAAGACGATGATGGCGCAGGAAAACACCGCCCCAGAGGCCGAAGATCTCGCAGGTCTCGAAGATTTTGTCGCAGCCGAAGAACTCGACGCGTTGCGCGCCGAGCGGGATGATATGCGCGACCGCTTCATGCGCGCGCTGGCCGATGCCGAAAATGCCCGCAAACGTGGCGAGCGGGATCGACGCGAGGCCGAACAATATGGCGGCTCGAAACTCGCCCGCGACATGCTGGCGGTCTATGACAACCTCAAACGTGCGCTGGACGCCGCTACCGAGGAAACCCGCGCGCAAGCCGGAGCTTTGATCGAAGGGCTGGAACTGACCCTGCGCGAGCTGACCAATGTGCTGAAAAAACACGGCGTCGATGAAATCAACCCGGCGATTGGAGAGACGTTTGATCCCCAGCAACACCAGGCGATGTTCGAAGCGCCGCTGCCGGGCACCAAAGCCGGCCAGATCATTCAGGTGATGGGGGTGGGCTTCATGCTGCACGACCGCCTGCTGCGCCCGGCGCAGGTCGGGGTGTCTTCCAACACCCAAGGCTGATTGCTTGGTTGGCCCCGGAGGGTTTCACACCCTCCGGACCTCCCGTGGGATATTTGCGCCAATGTGAAAGCAAATTTGATTTAACTTTTCAGCATTTCTTTCAATTCATAGACCAAACGCAGCGCCTGCATCGGCGTCAACTCATCCGGCAACACCTGTTTCAGCGTCGTCTCTACCTTCGAGTCCTTCACAATGGCTTTCGGCGCAGGTGCAGGCATCGCCCGGAACAACGGCAGATCGTCGATCAGCGCCTTTTGCCGCGATCCACCTTCGCGCTCGCCCGATTCCAGCGCTTCCAGCACCACTTTCGCCCGTTCGATCACCGTGGCAGGCAGCCCCGCCAGCCGCGCCACCTGCACGCCGTAGCTGCGATCTGCCGCCCCCTTCTTGACTTCATGCAGGAAAATCACCTCGCCGTCCCATTCCTTGACGGTAACGGTGGCATTTTCCACCCCAGCCAGCTTGCCGGAAAGTGCTGTCATTTCATGGTAATGCGTGGCGAACAAAGCCCGGCAGCGGTTGGTTTCGTGCAGGTGCTCCATCGTCGCCCAAGCAATTGACAGCCCATCATAGGTCGCCGTGCCGCGACCGATCTCATCCAGAATCACCAAGGCCCGATCATCGGCTTGGTTCAAAATCGCCGCTGTCTCGACCATCTCGACCATGAAGGTCGACCGCCCGCGCGCCAGATCATCCGAGGCCCCAACCCGGCTGAACAACTGGCTGACCAGCCCAATATGCGCCGCAGTCGCAGGCACAAAGCTGCCCGCCTGCGCCAGCAGCGCGATCAGCGCGTTCTGCCGCAGGAAGGTCGATTTACCCGCCATGTTCGGCCCGGTCAAAAGCCAGATCGCCGGGGTCTTTTCTTCGGTCAAGCCGCAGTCATTCGCCACGAACGCAGCCCCGGCCTGCCTGCGCAGGGCGCGTTCCACCACCGGATGCCGCCCGCCGGTCACCATGAAGGCGTGGCTGTCATCGACGCGGGGTTCTGCCCAGTTTTCCGCAGCGGCCAGATCGGCGAAAGCACCGGAAAGATCAATCTCGGCCAAGCCGCGTGCAGCTGCCCCGATCGGGCCAGATTGCTCCAAAATTGCGGCTCTAAGCGCCTCATAGTGCCGCTTTTCGATCTCCAGAGCCCGATTGCCCGCGTTGAGAATCTTGGTCTCGATCTCATTCAGCGGCAGGGTGGTAAAGCGCACCTGATTGGCGGTGGTCTGACGGTGGATGAAGGTTTCCGACAGGGGGGCCGCATGCATTTTTTCGGCGTGCAATGTGGTGGTTTCAATGAAATAGCCCAGCACGTTGTTGTGCTTGATCTTCAGGCTTTGCACGCCGGACAGCGCGATATACTCGGCCTGCATCTGCGCAATCACGCCGCGCCCTTCGTCGCGCAAGCGGCGGGTCTCATCCAGATCGGCATCAAACCCAGCGGCGATATAGCCGCCATCGCGGGCCATCAGCGGTGGTTCGGCAATCAGCGCTTCATCCAGCAGGCCGATCAGCGCGTCATGCCCAACCAATGCCTTCGCGGCCTCGGCCAGTAGCGGTGGCACATCCTGCATCCGGGTCGCAATGCGGATCGCTTGCGTCAACCCCGTGCGAATCGCGACCAGATCGCGCGGACCGCCGCGTTCCAGTGCCAGACGGGATAGCGCGCGGTCAATATCCGGCACCCGGCGCAGATCGGCGCGGAGGTCTTCCCGCAAGCGGCTCTGTTCCAGCAGAAACCGCACCGAGTCGAGCCGCAGGTGAATCACGCCCAGATCACGCGAGGGGCTGGAAATGCGCCGTTCCAGCAGTCGCGCCCCGGCAGCCGTCGCGGTGCGATCCACGGCAGCCAGCAGCGAGCCTTCCCGCCCGCCCGAAAGCGCCTGGGTGATCTCCAGATTGCGCCGGGTCGAGGCGTCGATCTGCATCGCGCTGTTGGCACTTTCGCGCACCGGGGGGCGCAGCAAGGGCAGTTTGCCGCGCTGGGTGAGGTCAAGGTAGTCGACCAAAGCGCCGATTGCCGCGATTTCGGCGCGGCCAAAGCTGCCGAAAGCATCCAGCGAACCGACATTCCACAACGCACACAGCCGCCGTTCGGCGCTGGTGGAATCAAAACTGCCGCGTGACAGGGCGGTCACAGCCGCCCCAGTTTCCGTCACGATGACAGCCAGTTCCCGCTCGCGCGCCTCGGATACCAGCACTTCACGCGGCGCCAATCGCGCCAGCTCTGGCCCCAGCCGCACCTCAGGGCAGGGCATCACCCGCAACTCGCCAGTGGAAATATCCACCCAAGCCAGCGCGGACTCGTCGCGCACCTCGGCGAAAGCCACCAGATAATTGTGCCGCCGGGCTTCCAGCAGCGAATCCTCGGTCAAAGTCCCCGGCGTCACCAACCGCACCACGTCGCGCTTCACGACAGATTTAGAGCCGCGCTTTTTCGCTTCCGCCGGGTCTTCCATCTGCTCGGCAATCGCCACCCGAAAGCCCTTGCGGATCAGCGTCA
>CAYLYV010000020.1:0-41254 GCA_964387655.1 uncultured Cypionkella sp.
GGCCTTCCAAAAGCCGTCAAGCTGAAAGCCCGACGGGGGTCACGCACCGCTTACCCTAAGCCGCCACCTGCGGCGTCCGCGCCTCGGTCAGGATCGCATAAAGCTTGTCCGGGTCGGTGTTGGCCCGCAGCTTGGCGCAAATCCCCGGATCGCGCATCGTGCGCGACACCTGCGCCAGCGCCTTCAAATGCTCCACCCCGGAATCCTTTGGCGCGAACAGGCCAAACACCAGATCCACCGGCTGACGATCCACGCTTTCATAATCCAGCGACTTCTCCAGCCGGATGAACACGCCGAAAATCTTGTCGATCTCCTCAAGCCGCGCATGGGGCAGGGCGATGCCATTGCCAACCCCGGTTGGCCCCAAGCTTTCGCGTTCCTGCAGACCATCGACCACAATCGCCGACGACAGCCCATAGGCTTGAAACGTCACCTCTCCCAGTTCTTGGAAGAGGCGTTTTTTACTGGTCAGTTGGCCAAGCACCCGGACGGCACCCGGTATCAGCAGTTTAGAAAGGTCCATCCGGCGTCTCGTCCTTCCGCAGCCATTCGGCTTACGTTACTTGGTGTGGCGCGGGTCAATCCAGCCGATATTGCCGTCATCACGACGGTATACGACGTTCACGCCCGCATGTCCTTCATTGCGAAACACCAGAAACTTCTGACTGGTCAGTTCCAGCTGCATCACGGCCTCACCCACGGTGATCGACGGAATCTTGGCTTCCATCTCGGCAATAATGATCGGCTGGGCGACCGTGTTGTCATCGTCTTCCGGTTCTTCGGTTGGAGCGAGGATATAGGACGAGCCTTCGCCGAATTCAACCGGCACCGGACGGCTGTGGTGATGGTTGCGGATACGCCGCTTATAGCGCCGCAACTGCTTGTCCATTTTCTCGCGGCAGGATTCAAACGCCGCGTAAATCTCGGTCGCGTGGCCCTTGGCTTGGGCGTTCAGCCCGGTTGACAAATGAATCACCGATTCGCAGACAAACTCATGCGCGGACTTGGAAAAAACGATGACGGCCTCGGTCGGGCGTTGGGCATATTTTTCAACAACCTCCCCCAATTCGGCTTTTACATGAGTCTGTAAAGCCTCGCCGATGTCGATTTGTTTTCCGCTGATCTGATAGCGCATGATGCCTCCTTTAGCGCGTAAGGTCACAGTCTTCCGCGTGACACGGAAGGGCTGACTCTCTTTGATTTGCAGTAAGTTAGCGAGACCAATCGCCAACAGTGGCGGAGCCTTTCAGGGGCCGCTTCCGTCTGATTGGGCAAGGCGCAATGGGCTCGCATCCTTATCATTTGGGGATGCGTGGGGGCACTTGTCAACAGCGCTGTCACGCCATTGTTAAACTTGCGCTAGATGATGCGGAAATTCTCGCCCAGATAGACCCGGCGCACCATTTCATCCTTGACGATTTCCTCGGTGGTGCCGGTTTTCAGCACCACGCCATCGTGCAGGATATAGGCGCGGTCCACAATCTCTAGGGTTTCGCGCACGTTGTGGTCGGTGATCAGCACGCCGATGCCGCGCGATTTCAGATCATGCACCAGATGGCGAATCTCGCCGACCGCAATCGGGTCCACCCCGGCGAAGGGCTCGTCCAGCAGCAGATATTTCGGATCAGCCGCCAGACAGCGGGCGATTTCGACTCGGCGACGCTCGCCGCCCGACAGAGCCAGCGCTGGGGCGCGACGCAGGTGGGTGATCGAAAACTCGCTTAGCAGTTCTTCCAGCCGCTCGCGCCGCTTGTGGTGATCCTTCTCGCGGATCTCCAGCACGGCAAGGATGTTATCCTCCACCGACAGGCCGCGAAAGATCGAGACTTCTTGCGGCAGATAGCCAATGCCCAACTGCGCGCGGCGATACATCGGCAACGAGGTCACATCGCGCCCGTCGATCATCACCTGACCGCTTTCCGGCGTCACAAGCCCGGCGATGGTGTAAAAGGTCGTGGTCTTGCCGCAGCCATTCGGCCCCAGCAGCGCCACCACTTCGCCCCGGTTCAGGTGCAGCGACACATCGCGGATCACCGGGCGGCGTTTGTAGCTTTTGCGGATATGCCGGATTGACAGGCCCGTGTCGTCATCGCGGGCCGCGAGAACAGGCATCGAGGTATCGGGCATCACTTCTTCCCCGGCACGAAGGTGGTTTTCACGCGGCCTTCCATGCGGCCCAAGCCGGTTTTCAGATCAATCACCAGCTTGCCCGCCGACATCGCCGCCTGACCTTGGGTCAGCAGCACGTTCCCGGTCATCACCACTTCGCCGCTTGCAATCGTATACACCGCGTTATCCGCCTGCGCCGCATCAGAGGCGTTGACCAGCAGCACCTTGCCCGAGGCATACAAAGTCTCGATACTGGTCTTGTCAGCGCCGTAAGCCACCCGCACCTCATTGGCCGACAGCTTCATCGCGCCCTGTGACACCACCACATTGCCGGAAAACACCGCCGTACCATCGGCTTGATTGACGGTCAGCGTATCGGCGTTCATCTCGACCTGCGCCGTGGGATCGCCCTTCAGCCCGCCAAAAGCCACCTGTGCCCCCTCGGCCAAAGCAGACTGCGCAAGGCTTAAAACCAGCGCGGCGGAACAAGCGATATTACGAAGCATCGGAAAATCCTGTCATTGACCCGGCTGGTATAGCAGCCGCACCTTGCCGTTGAAAACCAGAAGATACGGCCCCGCCGCAGCCTGCTGGGAAAGCACCATATGATCCGCCGTCAACTGTCCGCCGGGGCCTTGCGCGCTGATCGGACCACGGCTTTCGATATGGGTGTCCGCGGTCGAAACCCCAAAACCCTGCGCCTGCACCACATAGCCATTCGAGGCGCGCAATTCAGCCCCATTGGTCAGCTCAATCATCTTCTGCGCAGAATTCAGTGCCACCGCCGCCGAGGCGAGTTCGGTTTTCGTGCCATCCGGCGTTTGCAGCAGCCCCTGCACCAGCTTCAACGCACCACCCTCTGCCGTAGGCTTCGCTTCGCCCGCCTGAATACTCAGCGATGCCCCGTCCGAGGTCATCCCCGCAAAGCCCGCATCGGTCATTTTGGGGTCGCTCAAACGGTCTTCCACATCGACCGATGCATAGGGGATCGCATCTTCAGGATTGATCTTGCGTGAGAACAAAAACAGCGTCGACAGCAGCATCAGTGCGATCAAGGGCAGCAGCACCTTCAGCACCGACACCAGCCGAGAATGCCACATATCCCGGCGCGGAATCGCCATCAGATCACCCCCGCGCGCAAACAATCATGGATATGTACGATGCCAAGCGCTTGCCCCGGTGTCGCAGGGTCCACCACAAACAGGCAGGTGATCTTGCGCTCATTCATCACCAGCACAGCCGCTTCAGCCAAAGCATCCGGCGCCACCGTGCGCGGGCCGCGGGTCATCACCGCCCCTGCGCTCAGGTTCAAAAGCCCATCCATATGGCGCCGCAAGTCACCATCGGTGATGATCCCCACCAGCGCCCCCGCCTCGGTCACCCCCACCACGCCAAAGCCCTTCTGGCTGATCACCAGCAAAGCCTCGGTCATCGGGCTTTCCGCCGCGATCAGCGGCAGATCGACATGCATCAGATCGCGCACCTTCAACAGTTTTGCGCCCAGCTTGCCGCCGGGATGAAACAGCCGGAAATGCTCGGGCGTAAAGGCGCGATGCTCCATCAGTGCCACCGCCAACGCATCACCCAAAGCCAGCATCATCGTGGTCGAGGTGGTCGGCACAATCCCGGTCTCACAAGCCTCGGGTGCATCTGGCAGCAGGATCGTCACATCCGCTTGCCGCGCCAAAGTGCTATCCCCCCGCGCCGCGACCGCAATCAACGGAATCCCAAACCGCCGCGTGTGGGCGATGATATCCGCCAGTTCCACCGTCTCACCAGAATTCGACAGCACCAGCGCCACATCGCCCTTGGTCAGCATCCCCAGATCGCCGTGGCTGGCTTCCCCCGGATGCACGAAATGCGCAGGCGTCCCCGTGCTGGCCAAAGTCGCCGCGATCTTGCGCGCGACATGGCCCGATTTCCCCATCCCCGAGACGATCACCCGCCCGGTGGCCGCCATGATCACTGCCGCCGCCTGCGCGAACGAAGGCCCCAGATGATCGGCCAAGATCCCCAAAGCCTCGGCCTCGCGCCGGATCACCCGTTGCCCAGCGGCCAGAAAGTCACTGGGGGACAGATCAGTGGTGGAACAGGTCATTCGGCTCGTCCCATCCCAAAAGATCCAACTCGGCACGGGTGGGCAGGAAATCAAAGCAACGCTGCGCAAGGTCCAGACGATCTTCGCGGATCAGAATAGCCTCCAGCGCCTTCATCAGCCTGTGCAGATACAGCACGTCCGACGCCGCATACTCCTTCTGCGCCTCCGTCAGCGTGACCGATCCCCAATCCGAGGTCTGTTGCTGTTTCGATACATCCACGCCGACCAACTCATTCAGCAGGTATTTCAGCCCATGACGGTCGGTAAAGGTGCGGATCAGCTTCGCCGCAATCTTGGTGCACCACACCGGCGCCGTCGTCACCCCAAACGCCTGTTTCATCGCGGCCACGTCAAAGCGGCCAAAGTGGAACAACTTGATCACCTCTGGGTCGGTCAACAACGCCTCAAGGTTCGGGGCCGACTTTTGACCCTTGGCGATCTGCACCAGATGCGCATTGCCATCGCCCGAGGACAGTTGCACCAGACACAAGCGATCCCGCATCGGGTTCAGCCCCATCGTCTCGGTGTCGATGGCCACAACCCGGCCAAGTTTCAGCCCAGCGGGCAGGTCGTTTTGGTAGAGATGAATGGCCAAGGGTGCCGCCTTTTTGCAATGTCGCAGGATGCCATGGTGATAGGCGCAAACCCCCGCAAACTCAACCAGCCCCGCGCTGATCGACTTAAAGCACTCAAAGCGCGGTATTCGCGCGCTCAAGGGTTGGCAGAACCCCGTTTGTCGGAGCTGATTGGCCATGGGTGCTCCAAGCGCCAAACCTTAATAAATCCTTAACGCCAACACATTAACATGCTGATATATAACAAAAAATATGGTCCCGAGTTGGGACCGCCGCTTCAGGCCGTGTCGCGCAGCAGGCGCGCGGCACTTTGCAGCGCCTTGAACGCCGCATACCGGGCGCTATGGACGCCGATATGCCGCCCCGCGCTGGGCGGAAAGCTTTGCTTTGGTCGCGACATCGCCGCCATCGCCTGCGGGGTCGTATCGTGAAGCCCCGCCGCAACCGCCGCCAAAATCGCCGAACCCAGCAGCACCGGCTCCTCCGCCTCGGTCGCCACCACCGTCACCCCGGTGCTATCAGCCAGCACTTGCCGCACCAGATCATGCTGCCCCGCGCCACCACTGATCATCACCCGCTGGACCTGTGCGCCATGCGCGGCTTGGGTGTCGATGATCTGCCGCAAGCCGTACCCAATCCCACAGAGCCCGGCGACATAGAGCTGCACAAGGCTCGCCAAATCCTCCTCCATCCCCAGACCCGCAATCAGCGCACGGGCGTGTGGGTCAGCAAACGGCGCGCGGTTGCCCAGAAACTCCGGCACCACATGCACCCCCCCGGCCAGATCAACCGCATCCGAGGCGCTGGCCGAGCCTTCCGCCGCCAGATTGGCCAGCCACACCGCCAACGGCAACCCCGCCGCCGCCGCGCTGGCTTTCGCTTCGACCCAAGCCGGGTGCAGCTTCAACAAATGATCAATCGCCGCCCCCGCAGCCGATTGCCCGCCCTCGTTCAGCCACATATCCGGCAGCATCGCCGAGTAATACGGCCCCCAGACGCCGGGCACGAATTGCGGCTGCGCGGTGGTGGTCATGGTGCAGGACGAGGTGCCAAACACATAGGCCATATTTTCGGTCGCATCTGCCCCCAGCGCGCCCACGGTGCCGACCCCACCCGCGTGGGCGTCGATCAGGCCCGCCGCGACCGGAATTCTTTGGCGCAGACCAAGATCAACGGCGGCCTCAGCCGTCAGGCCTTGCCCAAGCGCGGTGCCGGGTTCGACCATCTCCGTGCCGATGCGCGCAAAGCCTTCATCGGCCAGAACGCCCAGACCAACTTGCTGAAAGTAACTCGCATCCCAGCGCTTTTCATGCGCCAGATAAGTCCATTTGCAGGTGACGGTGCAGGTGGAGCGCGCGCGGCTTCCGCTGGCCTTCCATGTCAGAAAATCGGCCAGATCGAAGAAATCATGCGCCGCGTCGAAGGTGTCTGGCCGATTTTCCCGCAACCATAGCAGCTTCGGCGTCTCCATTTCCGGCGAAATCACCCCGCCGACATATTTCAGAACATCATGCCCAGCGGCATTGATCTGCTCGGCCTGCGGCAAAGCCCGGTGATCCATCCAGACGATGATATTGCGGGCTGGGTCTTCCGAAGGCCCCACCGCCAGCGGTGCACCGCCCTTGCCCAACACCACCAGCGAACAGGTGGCGTCAAAGCCGATGCCGCTCACCTTTGCCGGATCAATCCCCGCCACCTGCACTGCCGCTTTCACCGATTGACACACGGCATCCCACACCTGATCCGAGGATTGCTCAACCATCGAGCCCGCCTCGCGCCAGATCACCAGATCGGCTTTGGCCGAGGCCAGCATCGCGCCCTTCGCGTCGAATACCCCGGCCCGCGCGCTGCCGGTGCCGACGTCAATGCCGATCAGATACATCTTAGAGGTCCACCGAATTGGGGAGGATCACCAGATCCCGGATCGTCACATTGCGCGGGCGCGTCAGCATGAACAAGACCGCATCGGCGACTTCCTTCGGCAGCATCAGCGAGCCATTCGCCAAAGCCTCTTCCATCTTCGCCTTCGGCCAGTCATCCAGCAAAGCGGTCACCACCGGACCGGGGCAAACCGCGCCCACCCGAATGCCATGCTTTGAAACCTGCCGCCGCACCGTATGCACAAACGCCTGCACCGCGAATTTCGACGCGGTATAGATCGGCTCCCACACCACCGGCACGATGCCAGCGATAGACGAGGTCATCAGAATGTCCCCGGTTTGCCGTTCCACCATATGCGGCAGCACGGCTTGCACGGCGCGAAACGAGGCGTTGATATTCAAGTTCAACATCCGGTCCCACACATCCGGATCGCCCGTCACCACATCGCCGCCCACATAGGCCCCGGCATTGGCGTGGAAGATATCGAGCTGCCCCGCCTTCGCCAAAATCTGCGGCATCATCGTCGCCACACTGGCAGTGCTGATCAGATCAATCACCAAAGGGATGGCGTTTGGCCCCAACTCGGCACACAGCGCCGCCAGCCTATCCTCGGCGCGGTCGATCAGCACCACTTTCGCCCCGGCCCCCAACATCGCCTTGGCACATTCCAGCCCGATCCCCGAGGCCGCCCCGGTGACGGCGGCCACTTTTCCATTCAAGTCAGACATCATGTTTCCTTCGATTAAGCCCGGCCATGCGAGGCGCGGCTTTGACGGGCAAGGCTGTCGACGATCACGGCAATGGCGAGAACCGCCCCGGTGATCATGTAGCGCAGGCTTGACGACAGGTTCAAAAGCGTGAGGCCGTTGGCGATCGACTGGATCACGATGATCCCCAGCAGCGCCGAAAACGCCGTGCCACGACCGCCGAAAAGACTGGTTCCCCCAATCACTGCGGCAGCGATAGCGTTCAGGTTCACATCTCCCGTCCCTGCCTGTTGGCTGGATGAGGCCAGACGCGCCGCCGACAACACGCCCCCCAAAGCCGCAAGGCCCGAACACAGCATAAACGCGCTGATATAGATGCCGCGCACATTGATCCCCGCGCGTCGCGCCGCTTCGGCGTTGCCGCCGACGGCCTTCATCGAGCGACCCCATTGCGTCCGGGTCAGCGCGTAATTCATCGCCAGAACCAACGCCACAAACAGCGCAAACATCCACGGCACGCCACGGCCAAGGCTCAGGTAGAACACGATGGCCAGCAGCGCCACGGTGGTCAGCGCGGCTTTGACAACTAGCCCCGACGACGACCCCGCCGACAGATTGGCCGCCCGCCGCCGCGCATTGGTCGACCGCCCCACCACCAGCATCACAATCCCGGGGATCAGCGCCAAAGTATAAGACAGCCATGCGGGCAGGATCATCAACTGGCCGAACTCAACCATTTTCGACCCATAGGGCAGGTTGATCGAGCCCGTCGCGCCCAGCATATACAGCTGCAACCCGAGCAGCGCCAAAAGTCCCGACAGGGTGGACACAAAACTCGGCATCCCCAGCCGATTGCGCAAAGTGGCATAAACCGCGCCGATCAGCGCACCCAAGGCCACGGCGGTGCCAATGGCAACGGGCAACGGCACGCCTTGGTTGACCCAAAGCACCCCGATCAGGGCAGAACCCACCCCGCTCATCGAGCCTACCGACAGATCAATCTCGCCCAGCATCAGCACGCAGACGATGCCCAAGGCGATGACTCCGGTGGTCGAGCAATCAAACAGCAGGTTCACAAGGTTGTTCGGCGACAGGAAAATCGGGTTTAAGGCGGTGAACACCGTCCAGATGATCGCAAGGCCCACGACCACGGGCAAAGACCCCAGATCGCCGGATTTCACCCGATCCATAAACGCCTTGATGGTGCCGGATAGCCCGGTGGCATGGCTTACGCGCGCATCGGCGCGGTCTAATTGCGGGCTCATAGCGGCTCTCCTGCAGCTTCGCGCAGACGGTCAGCCCGGCGGGATACGGCGTTATCGGTGGCCCCGGTGATGGCCCCCACAAGGTCTTGATTGCTGGCGTCCGGCGTAAAAACGCCATTGTTGCGCCCCAAGCGCAGCACGACGATACGGTCGGCGACGGCGCGCACGTCTTCCATGTTGTGACTGATCATGATGACGCCGAGGCCCTTGTCGCGGACCCGCTCGACAAGGTTCAAGACCTCAGCCGTCTGCGCCACGCCCAAGGCGGCGGTGGGCTCATCCAGCATGATGATCTTCGGGTTCAGCAGCAAGGACCGGGCAATCGCCACCGTCTGCCGCTGCCCGCCCGAAAGCGAGGCAATCGGCTCGCGCACCGAAGGGATGCGGGCGGCCAGCTCATTCAGAAGGGTCCACGCCCGAACCTCCATCGCAACTTCGTCCAGTCGCAACGGGTTCAATTCCTGCCCCAGAAAGATATTCGCCACCACGTCCAGATTTTCGCACAAAGCCAAATCCTGAAACACTGTGGCAATGCCCAGTTGCAACGCCGCCGCAGGGCTGGCCATTGTCACGGGTTTGCCGTGAAACTCGATGCTGCCCGATGAGGCTTGATGCACCCCGGCCAGCACCTTCACCAGCGTTGATTTGCCAGCGCCATTGTCGCCGACCAAGGCCACGACCTCGCCGGCATGGATATCAAGATCAATATCCGTCAGCGCCGATACCGCGCCGAAATTCTTGGAAATACCGCGCAGACGAAGCAACAGCTCGCCGGGGGCTTTGCGGGTTTGGGATCGGTCCGTCATGGCGGCTCCTTTCAAAGCGGGAAAATCCGTCTGGGCCGGGGAGGGCGGCCCAGACGGCAGGGGCGGCTACTTGATACCAAGTTCCGCGCAACCAGCGGCATAGCGATCCACACACAGCTCGGCTGCGGTGTTGATGCCCTTGTCGATGATCTCGGCCTTCAGGTTTTCGCGCGTCACCACAGCCGGGACGAACAGCTGCGACGGGGTGTCATAGAGGCTCATCTCGGCTTTCGGCGTTTCGCCATTCAGGAACTGCACGGCGATTTGTGCCGCCGCTGCCGCCACGATTTCCGAAGGCTTGGAAATCGTGTTGTACTGATCCCCAGCAATGATCAGCTGCAGCGCCGCGATGGTTGCATCGTTGCCGGTCACCGGCGGCACCGGGTCCACACCCGCCGCTTTGAACGCGGCCACCGCACCGCCACCCGTACCGTCGTTGGCAGCCACCACGCCGATGATATCCGCGCCAAACCGCGTGATTTGCCCCGCCGCCCATTCCTGCGCTTTCGGTGGCGCCCAATCCGGCGTGTCAAATTCGGCCAAGGTGGCATAGCCAGACGAAGCGATGCCCTCGTGGATACCGTCCTTGATCAACCCGGCCGCCGCATCGGTCGGCGAGCCATTGATCTGCAACACGCCGCCCTTGTCGGTGGGCAGGCCCAAATCCTTCAGATGCGCCATCAAAGATTCTGCAATCGCCTTGCCGATGCCTTTGTTATCAAACGACACATAGTAGTCGGCGGGCTTGTCGGGGATCGGGCGATCATAGGCGATCACTTTCACGCCTTGGCTTTGCGCAAGGCTGACCATCGCGGCGGCGGCACTGGAATCCACCGGGTCCAGCACGATCACTTTCGCGCCTTGGGTGATCACCGAGTTGAACTGCTGCTGTTGCAGCGCCGCATCGGCGGTGGCGTTCTGATAAATCACCGTGCAATCGGCGCAGAGCTTTTTCATCTCGGCCTCAAAGCCGGGGAAATCGTGCTGCTCATAGCGGGTCGAGGCTTGGTCGGGCATCAAAAACGCCACGGCGCCAGCGGTTTGTGCGAAAGCGGCGCCCGAGATCAGGGCTGTCGATAGCGCCAAAGCCCCCGTCAGATGCGGTGCAATAAGTTTCATTGGTCGTCCTCCATGTTGACCGGTTTTGATGGAACCTCGGCGGCGCGGGTCAGCACCGCCGAGGCTTATCGGCTTGTCATCAGGCAAAGCACGGCCCTGCGGGGCAGTAGGGTTCTGCTACCGGACCATTGCCGTCTGATAAGCCGGATCTTCGCCAGAAGTTGCACCTGCGGGGTTCCTCCTGCCCGCTGGCTTGGCCTATGGCCGAATGGGTTCAGGCCGCGAGGGCCCCTTGTTGGTTCTCCGCCAGCAATTCGCGAAACCGCGAGGGTGTCATGCCCTTTTGCGCCTGAAACTGCCGGTTAAAGTTGGATATGTTGTTGAAACCAGAAGAAAAACACACATCGGTGATCTTCATCTCATCCTTGCTCATCAGCAACTGACAGGCCAGATTGATCCGCAAGCGGTTGACGTATTTCACCAACGCTTGGCCGGTATGCCGCCGAAAACTGCGCGAAAACGCCGAAGGCGAAAGCCCCGCGATCGCGGCCAGATCGGTCTCGGTGAAAGGCTCGGTCAGGTTGGCATTGATATAGGCCAGCGCCTCATTGATGCCCGTGGACATAAAGCCGGAAGGGTCGGGCAGGTAGTTCGTCGAGGTCAGCGTCGTGACCTCAGCCCGCTGCAACAAGCCCAACAGACCGATAAACACTTCGATCCGCCGAATGCCCTGTGCAGTCACAAGTTCGGCCAACATCGGCGCTGCTGCTTCGGCAGTGGCCGGGCTGAACAAGGCACCCCGGCGGCTGGTCTCCAGCAATCCTTCACAAGCGGCCAGCTCCGGCAGCAGTGCCATCGCATTGCCGATAAAGTCTTCGGTGAATTGCAACACCCGGCCCCGCAACGGCACGCTTTCGCCCTCGGCCAGATGGCTGACCCAGTTGTGCGGCAGGTTTGGCCCGGTCAGCACCAGATTTCCCGGTTCAAAATTACCGATGAAATCGCCGACAAAATAATGCCCCGAGGTCGCCACCACATGATGAATTTCGTATTCCGGGTGAAAATGCCAGCGCACCGTGTGATACGGATAGCCATGCGCCCAGGCCTTGAAAGATTCCGAGCGTCCGATTTGGACGACCTCTAGATCCGGTTTCATCCGCGTCTCCTCCCTGCGCAAATCCAGACTCGAGGGCCCGGTGATTGCGTCGTCTTGCCCGGCAGGTTTCTCCGTGGCGTTTCACAAAGCTAACAGGGCAGATCGGGGCAGACTACTACGGCAGGACGTTTTGGCTGATACTTTTTTGCCGATTCTGCCCAAAATTTGGCGTTGATATCGCGATCCCTGCCGGATGGGCCGTGGGGACGCCATCGTTAGGGTGGCCAAAGAATCAGCCTTTGCGCCCGAACTCAACTGGCATCCCTCAGCCAAATTCGGGCGCTCTGAACCTTAGGCGGCAGCCGGGGTTGGCTCGCCAATCGACAGCATCAGCCGATTGGCCCAGTTGAAGAACGCCGCCGACAGCACCAGATCGACCTGCTCTTGCACATCAAATCCGCTGTCCAACAGGCTGGCCGAATTGGCAGCGCTGAAAGCGGGCGGCGTCTGCGACAGCGCCGCTGCAGCCGCAACCACCGCGCCAGTGCGCCCGCGCAAAGGCGAGGGAAGACCCTCCTCCAGCAGCACAGTCACCTCATCAGCGCGCTTCAGGTGGTGAATCGCAAACCGCGCATGAACCGAGGCGCAGAAGATACAGCCATTCAACCGCGACACCGCCGCCGCCGCCAGTTCCCGCTCCGCCCGGGGCAGCCCGCCCTTGGTGTTGTAGAAAATGTCCTTATCGGTGCGGGTGCGCGCGCCCAAAACCTCAGGGTCATGCGCCAGCAGCATGAAATACTCGGATTTCGCGCGGGATTTGTCGACCAACCCGGCCCAATGCCGTTCGGTCAGATCGGCCTCGGCCAAGGGCTGCAACCAAGGCAGCCAGCCCAGTTCATCGGCGGTGAAGCTTGTGGGTTCATGGTTGTCGGGGTGGGTGATCACGATATCGGTCATAATATCCTCAGGCGGGAATGGCAGTGGCGGCACGATTCAAAATAGCGGCGGCAGCAACCGCGCGCAGGCCGGAAACAACACGGATCTGAAAGCTGAGGAACGCCACCAGTTGCGACAGCACAACGATGCCCGTTGTGCTCCAGCCCGCATCCAACAAGCTTTGCAGCCCGGCCTGCGAGGCATCACGCGGATGCAGCACCAACAGATGCGCCTGCTCCAACGCGGCAGAAAGCCGATCCCCCAATGCTGCCCGAACCTCTGGCGTCACCCGATAAACCAACCCGGCGCGATCCTCGACCGACAGCGGGCCCTTCGGGAAACGGCCGTAAGGGCCAGTGCTGCGCGCGGCCTCAACCTCACGCAAAACCACCGCCGCAATCCCGCCGGCATCGCTGCGCTCCAACAGCGTCCGATAATGCGCGCGGGTTTCTGGCTGATCATGCAGCACGGCGACAAAGGCCGCGATGGCATGACGCTCCAACAGCGACACCGCCCCCGCATCAACCGGATGCAGCAGCAGGTGGTAGCTGAGTTCCGCCTGCGCCCGCGCCTCGGCGCGTGCCGCAAAACTGGTGTCCAACGGCGATCCGGGATCAATCCCGACAAGGCGGTCAATCAGAGTGGTCATGGCGTTTCCTTTCGTCAAATCTCAAACAGCACCGGCCCGCAGCCGCGCCGGATAGGGGGTTTCGATCCAGCCCAAGGCGGGCGCGACCTGTGTGGCGAACAGTTCAATCGAGCGCAGGATGAAGTCATGCGGCGGATCAACCGAATGGACCTGCACCGCGATTTCGGTGGCATGGTCCAGCACCCGGTCAGCGGCCAAAGATTCCGCCACCTCATCCGGTGTGCCGACATGACTGTCCATCGCGAAGATCAGATCATCCAGCGTGTCGCCGGCGAAGACATGGCCAACCGATTGGAAATGCTGCGCAACCTTGCGCAACCCGATCTCAGCCAAAGCCCGCGCCTCGGCCCGGTTATCCGCCACGAACACCGAGCGCGAGGCCAGAATACGCGGTGCCGCCCCCGAGGGCAGGTTGGCATGATAGGCCTCAACAATCGGCAGTTGCAGATCAGCAAGGCTGGCGAGCGGCGTCTCTTTGGGCCGTGGCTGGGTGCGCGACAGTAGCAACCCGTCGCCGTCTTGCCCGGCCTTGGTGCCGCCCCCCGTCGAGAACGTCGCCTGCCACACCCGCCGCTCTAATCCATCAGCAGCAGGATAAAGCTGGTTGCCCCCCGGCAAAGCATCGCCCGCCCAAGCTTGGCGCAGGGTGTTCAGATGCGCGTCATACACGCCGCGCCGCTCTGCAAAATCCCGGCCAAAGGTGGCGAAATTCGCAGGCGTGCCGCCTGATCCCACGCCCACCTCCAGCCGCCCAGTCGACAACGCATCGGTCACGCTGGCATCCTCGGCCACCCGTACCGGGTCTTCCATGGTCAGCGTCACAACCCCCGTCCCCAAGCGGATGCGAGAGGTCTGTGCGGCGACATAGGACAGGAACGGAAACGGCGATGGCAATCCGCCCTCCGCCCCGTTGAAATGGTGCTGCGCGACCCAAGCCGAATGATACCCGAGCGCCTCAGCATGGCGGATTTGCGTCGTGGCCAAGCGGTAGCGCTCGGGCGCAGGCACCTCGTCCAGCAGGCGGGTGAAAAACCCGATGCGTTTGCGGCTCATGGGTCAGGCTCCTTGCAAGGCAGGGGCGCGTTTCGCCCCCGGAATGGCATTGATCAGCGCACGGGTGTGTTCGGATGCAGGATAGGCGAAAACTTGGGCAACCGGACCAGTTTCGACAGGTTGGCCTTTGTGCAACACCGTTACGGTGTCAGCAATGGCACGCACCACCGAAAGATCATGCGACACAAACAGATAGGTCAGGCGCAGATCGCGCTGCAGATCATCCAGCAAGCGTAGAATCTGCGCCTGCACGGTGACATCCAAAGCCGAAACTGCCTCATCCAGCACCACCACCTGCGGATTCAGGATCAGCGCGCGGGCGATGGCGACGCGCTGCCTCTGCCCGCCCGAAAGCGCCGCAGGACGGCGATCCAGAACCTCGGGAGGCAAAGCCACCCGGTCCAGAATGGCGCGCACGCGGGCCTCGCGTTCGGCTTTGGCTACGGGCTCGAAATTCGTCAACGGCTCAGCGATGATCTGGCCGACCGCCTGATGCGGGTCCAAAGACCCCCATGGATTCTGATACACCAGTTGAATTTGCCGCCGGAACTGCCGCAAATCCTCGCCGCGTTTGGCGGTGATCTCTTGCGCACCAATCACGATCCGCCCCGAGGTCGGCCGCGCCAGCCCCACAATCGCCCGCATCGCGCTGGTCCTGCCCGAGCCGCTTTCGCCAACAATCGCATGAGTTGTCCCGCGCGGCACAGAGAAGGAAAGCCCATCCACCGCGCGAAAGGTCTTTGCGCCGCGCTGCACAAACTCCACCCGCAAATCCTCGACCTGAACGGCGGTATTCCCACCCAACGGCACAGGTCGCGCCCGCGCCGCAGCAAAGGCCGGGGCATCGGCCAACAACTGCCGCGCATAGACACTGCTGGGTGCGCGCAACACCTCTGCGACCGCACCCTGTTCCTGCACCCGCCCCGATTTCAGCACCACAATCCGATCCGCCCGATCCGCCGCCACCGCCAGATCATGCGTGACCAGCAGCACCGCCGTGCCGGTCTTGCGCCGCAAATCGTCAATCAAATCAAGGATACGCCGCTGCACGGTGACATCCAGCGCGCTGGTCGGCTCATCCGCGATGATCAGCGCAGGTTCCAGCGCGATGGCAATCGCGATCAGCACACGCTGCTTCATCCCGCCCGAGAGTTCATGCGGGTATTGGTCAAAGCACCGCTCCGGCTCACTCAATCCCACGCGGCCAAGCAATTCGATCACCCGATCCCGCCGCAACACGCGCGGCACACCATGCGCCGCGAGCACTTCCGCAACCTGCCCGCCAATCGTGCGCACCGGGTTCAGCGAGGCGCCGGGGTCTTGCGGGATAAGGCTGACCACCCGGCCCCGGATGCCGTTCAACGCCGCATCGCGCAGCGTCGTCACCTCTTGCCCCAACAGCCGGATCGAACCGCCCTCAATCCGCGCCCCCTCGGCAAGCAAACCAATCACCGATTGCGCCGTGGTGGTCTTGCCAGAGCCACTTTCGCCCACCAGAGCCACCACTTCACCCGCGCTGATATTCAGCGACAGATCATGCAGCACCTGGGTGCGCCCGCCATTCGGGGCGGCGTAAGACACCGACAAATCACGGATTTCCAAAACGGGATCGCTCATTGCAACCTCCGGGTCAGCGCATGGCCGACGGCATTTGTCGCCAAAACCGTGGCGATCACCACCAGACCGGGGAACAAAGTCAGCCACCACGAGGTTGTCATGTAATTCCGCCCCTCGGCGATCATCAGACCCCATTCCGGCGTGGGCGGCGGCGCGCCATAACCCAGAAACCCCAGCGTCGAGATCTGCAAGATCGCCCAACCAAACTGGATCGCCGCATAGGCCAGCACCGAGGTCAGGGCGTTCGGCAGCACATGCCGCCACAGCACCGCAAAGAACCGCCCACCCGAGCCAAACGCGGCCTCGACATAATCGCTGCGCCGCACCGTCACCACTTCAGCCCAGATCAGCCGCGCGAAACCCGCAATCGCGGTGACACCGACCGCGACGGCCACCTGCACGGTGCCAAACCCCAAGATCACGATCAGAGCCAGCGACAGCAGCAGCGCCGGAATCGACAGCAGCACGTCAATCAGCCGCAAGATCGCCTGCTCGATCCAGCCGCCCACTGACCCCGCCAGCACGCCCAGCAGACTGCCGACCGACAACCCAACCGCCACCGCCACCACCGCACCCGTCAGCGATTGCCGCGCGCCATAAATCAGTCGGGCCAGCACATCGCGCCCCAATTCATCGCTGCCCAGCCAATGCGCGGCCCCCGGCGCTTGCAGTTTATCGGCAGGCAAACCGGCAACCGGATTGAAACTGGTGAACGCGCCGGGCAGCAAAGCCCACAGCGCCACCAGTGCCAGCACGGCCAAAGCCAGCGCCAGTCCGGGGCGGATCAACAGGGGCAGTCGGGGCAGGGCGCGGTTGCGGTGCGGCAAAAGAATATCCTGTAGGGTCATGCTGCAAGGCTCCGGTTACGGCGCAAGCGCGGATCAATCGCCGGCGACACAAGATCGACAAGGAAGGAAATCGCGACAAAAGCCGCCGCCGAAATCAACACAATCGCCTGCAACACCGCGATATCCTGCGTGCGCACAGAGCGTTCCGCCAACCGCCCCAAGCCATTCAGGCCAAACACGGTTTCCGTCACCACCGCCCCCGCGATCAACTCGCCCAGCAGCACGCCAGCAATCGCCAGCGTCGGCAAAGCCGCGTTGCGCAGCACATGCCGCCACAACACCGCGCCGCGCGACAGCCCCTTGGCGCGGGCCACCGGGACGAAAGCGCGGGTGGAGACATCCTCGATGTTGCGGATCAAAATTTGTGCAATCGGGGCGGCAATCGGCAAGGCCAGCGTCAGCACGGGCAGCACCAGCTTTTCCCAAGGGCCGGGCGCAATCACCGAGATCCAGCCCAGCCTGAACGACACCAGTTGGATAAGCGTGATACCGACCCAAAACACCGGCACCGACACCATCAGCGCCGGCACCGAGCCGATCCAGCGCCGCAAGCTTGGCCAAGGCCCCAACACCGCGCCCCAAGCCAGCAGAAATGCCAGCCCCAGCGCGGTCAGCAGGCCTAACCCCGCCAGCAGCAAGGTCGGCGGCAGGTTGGTTGCAATCTCTTGCGCCACCGGCACGCCCGATTGCACCGAATAGCCGAAATCGCCCGACAGCACCGCCAGCAGCGATTGCAGATACTGCACCGCGATCGGCGCGTCAGAGCCATAAAACACCCGGATCCGGGCGATATCTTCCGGCGTCATCCCCATCTCGGGGTTCAGAAACCGGATCAACACCGCATCCCCCGGCATCATCTGCACCAGAATGAACGAGATGGTGAAGGTGGCCAGCAGCACCAGCGCTCCTTGCCCTAACCGTGATATCAGATGTGTCATCGGATGTTCTCCAAGAATAAAACCGCGCGCCCGGAGGGGACGGGCGCGCGGGTCGAGGCGTCATTGCGTGGCGTTGTCTTTGGAAACACTATAGAAAGACGGACGCCCGACAGCCTCGAACGCAACGCCGCTGATGGTGGGTGCTGCGGCAAACACTTGCGGTTCTTCAAAAATCGGGATCGCATAGGCTTGCTCGATGATATAACCCTGCACCTCGGCGACCAGTTCCAGCCGCTTGGCCGGATCAACTTCCGCAGCAATCCCTTCCAGCAGCCCGTTCAACTTGGCATCGCTGAAACTTTTCACCTCGGTCGCCACGCCACCGGTTTGCAGCAGCACGTTGCGGTTGGTCGGATAATACTGGCTCTTGATCACGTCCGGGTCGGCACGGCCCACCATCGCAGGCGCAACCGGGGTTTTCGCCGGGTCCAGATTGTCCACCGTCGCCGTCCCGGCATCCCCCGGCAGCACGTTCAAAGTGACCCCGAGCTTGGCCCATTGCTGCGAGATCAGTTGCAGCGCCGCGCGGTTTTGCGGCTGCGGCAGCGATTCATAGGCGGTCAGGATCAATTCCTTGCCATCCTTCTCGCGCTTGCCCGCCGCGTTCAGCGCCCATCCCGCCTCATCCAGCAGCTTGGCTGCCAGCACCGGATCAAACGCCAGCTTGTCGGCCAGATTGACATAGCCCTGTGCGGTCGAAGCCAGAATCGAGGTCGCCTGCGGGTAATGTTCCGAGAAGATCGTCGAGACGATTTCCTTGGTATCCGTGCCATGCAGCAAAGCCTGCCGCACTTTCACATCTGCCACCAAAGGGTTATCCGGCCGGAATACCACCGAGTTGTTGATCCCCCGCGTCGGTGGCGCGAACAACTGAAAGCCTGCATTGGTGATCTGCGCCTCATCATAGGTCTGAATCTGCCGCACCACATCCGCCTGCCCCGACAACAGCGCACCAATCCGCACCGAATCCTCTGGCACTACTAACAGACGGATTTCATCCAGATAGGCCCGGCCCTGATGCGCGAAGCTTTTCGGCGCCCAGTTGTAATCCTCGCGGGCTTTGAACAAAATCTCGGTGCCCACCGTCTCGCTTGCCACCACAAACGGCCCCGAGCCGATCACCTTGGTCGCATCACCCAATTCATCGAATTTCCGCGCCAAGGTCGCCTGCGCCACCAGCCCCGAGCCGATCACCGAGGTGCCTTGCAAGAACCCCGGCGAGGGTTTTTTGAAGGTGAATTTCACCGTCAGCGGGTCGATCACTTCCGATTTCTCATAATTGTTCAGCACTTCCGAGGGCCGGAAATTCTGCTCCGGTTTCCCCAACCCATAGCTGTCGAAATTCGCTGCCACCGCCGCCGCATCCAGCGGCGTGCCATCCGAGAAGGTCACGCCGGGGCGGATCTTAAAGGTAAACTCGGTGAAATCCGCGTTGATCTGCCACGATTCAGCGATCCACGGCTCAATCTCCAAAGTCGCCGGGTTCTGCCAGGTCAGCTTGTCGGTGATCTGGTTCAGCACGCCGCTGTTGGGATAAAATCCGCCCGATGGTGGATAGAGCGCGGTATGCGCCTGCTGATCGAGATAAATCAGCGTGCCCCCCTGCACGGGCACGCTGTCAGCCCGCGCGCCCAGCGACAGCACAAGCGCAGTTGCCGCAGCCAGCAGCGCGCGGCGAGAAAGTTTGAAAGCGGTCAGCGACATGATCTGTTCCTTGTAAGGCAACGCGGCCAATCAGCCGCCGATGGCCAAGGCTAGACCTTTTGATGACAAAACACGATGAAATAGGTCGTGTTATTTTTCAATCCCAACAGCAACCCTATGCTGCCCAACCACGCCCTACCGAAAGTTTTGTCTTCTAGGTCAATCTCGCCCTGAAAGCCCCCAGTCGCCCCGCCCCGCCTAAGGCACCCGCGCCAACCCGGCCTTCACCCGCCGCAACGGGATCGAGGATTCAATCGACGCCACCCCCCGCACCTTGGTCAGTCGCCCGACCAAAAACCGCTCAAACTCCGGCAGGCCCGAGGTCGCCACCCGCAGCAGATAATCGCGATTGCCGGTCATCAACCAGCAATCCACCACTTCCGGGAAGCCCGCAATCGCCGCCTCAAACGTCGCCAATGCCTCATCGACCTGCTTGTCTAACTGCACCGAGACGAACACCGACACGCCAAACCCCAGCGCCGCCTCGTCAATCAGCGCGGCATAACCGGTGATGATGCCCGCCTGCTCCAACAGCCGCAAACGCCGCGCCACGGGCGAGGGGCTCAGGCCAATCTGTGCGCTCAGATCATGAATCGTCAGCCGACCATCCTTCTGCAACACCCGCAGAATTTCGGTATCAAAGCGATCCAGTGTGGCGGACATCGGTACAACTTCCCAGTTATGTGCTGAATTCCATCAACTATCAGGTCAACCCTGCTTGATAAAGCTGAGATTCACCTATCGATTGGCGATATACCACAACCAACACCACAGCTAATGCAGGAAATCGCCGCAATGCCCCACCTGAAGACCATCGAGCAGCGCTTGTTGTGGCTGTCGCATTGGATGATCCACCACGCCAATCACATTCGCCCGAAAGTCGACGCGATCAAAATTGGCGGGCATCAGGCCTCGTCCGCCTCGATGGTGTCGATCATGACGGCACTATATTTCTCGGCATTGCGGCCCGAAGATCGGGTAGCGGTGAAACCGCACGCCTCGCCGATCTTCCACGCCATGCACTATCTGATGGGCAATCTGTCGCTGGAAAAGATGCAGAACTTTCGCGGCTATCATGGCGTGCAAAGCTACCCCAGTCGCACCAAAGACGGCGATGATGTCGATTTCTCCACGGGGTCCGTGGGGCTTGGGGTGGCGATCACTTCGTTCGCCTCGATCGTGCAGGATTATATCGCCGCCAAGGCTTGGGGGCAGGGCCTGCCCTTGGGGCGGATGGTCGCGCTGGTGGGCGATGCCGAGCTGGACGAAGGCAATATCTACGAATGTCTGCAAGAGGGCTGGAAACACGATCTGCGCAATACCTGGTGGATCATCGACTACAACCGTCAGTCGCTCGACGGTATCGTGCGCGAAGGCCTGTTCGAGCGTATTGAAAAAATATTTCAAGCCTTCAGCTGGCAGGTGATCCGCATCAAATACGGTGCTTTGCAACGCGCAGCCTTTGCCGAACCGGGTGGTGCCGCGCTGCGCGATTGGATCGACGCCTGCCCGAACCAGCTTTATGCCGCATTGACCTATCAGGGTGGCGCGGTCTGGCGGCAGCATCTGCTCGATGATCTTGGCGATCAGGGCGCGGTCAGTGCATTGCTGGATCGCCGCAGCGATCCCGAACTGGCGGAGCTGATGGAAAACCTCGGCGGCAACTGCGTGCAGACCATGGCCGAAACCTTCGCCGCCATAGATCACGGCCGCCCGACCTGCTTTCTCGCCTATACGATCAAAGGCTGGGGCACCCCGATTGCGGGTCATAAAGACAACCACGGCGGCCTGATGACCAAAGCGCAGATGGCCGAATGGCAGACACATATGGCCGTGCCAGCGGGGCAGGAATGGGAACCGCTGGCCACCGTCGCCGACCCCGCCGCCCTGCAAGACTTCCTGTCAAACGTGCCGTTTTTCGCCAAAGGCCCGCGCCAATTCAGCGATGCCATCCTGCCGGTGCCTCAAATCACCGCCGGATCAGACCGCGACATCTCCACCCAAATGGGTTTCGGCAAAATCCTCGACGATCTGGCGAAAGCCGACTCTGATCTCGCCGCCCGCATCATCACCACCTCGCCCGATGTGACCGGCACCACCAACCTTGGCCCTTGGGTCAACCGCCGCAAACTGTTCGCTCGCACTGCTCAAGCCGACATCTTTCAGGATCAGAAAATCCCCTCCACCGCGAAATGGGACTTCACCCCCGCAGGCCAGCATATTGAGTTGGGCATCGCCGAGATGAACCTGTTCCTGCTTCTGGGCGCGGCGGGCCTGTCGCACGCGCTATTCGGCAAACGCCTGATCCCGATTGGCACCGTCTACGATCCCTTCGTCGCCCGCGGCCTCGATGCCTTGAACTACGCCTGCTACCAGGACGCCCGCTTCATCATCGTCGGCACCCCTTCCGGCGTCACCCTCGCCCCCGAAGGCGGCGCGCATCAATCCATCGCGGCCCCCCTGATCGGCATGGCGCAAGATGGCCTCGCCGCCTTTGAACCCGCCTTCGTTGATGAACTGGCGGTGATCATGGCCTGGGCTTTCGACTACCTGCAACGCGATGGCACAGGCGACCCGGATGAGCGCACATGGCTGCGCGATGAAACCGGGGGTGCTGTCTATCTGCGGCTTTCGACCAACCCCATCGAGCAACCCGGCTTGCGCGCCGACCAAGCCTTCCGCCAAGGCGCCATCGACGGCGGCTACTGGCTGCGTCCGCCGGGGCCAAACTGCGATGTGGTGATCGCCTATCAAGGCGTCATCGCCCCCGAGGCGATCAAGGCGGCGGGCCTGCTGGCCGAAACCCGCCGCGATATCGGCGTGCTGGCGGTGACTTCCGCAGATCGGCTGAACGCCGGCTGGACCGCCGCGCAACGCGCCCGCGCCCGTGGCAACCCTGCTGCGATTTCGCACATCGAACACCTGCTCGGCACGCTGCCCGCCCATTGCACCCTGCTGACGGTGATCGACGGCCATCCCGCAACCTTGGCGTGGCTCGGTGGCGTGCGCGGCCATCGCACCATCCCGCTCGGGGTCGAGCATTTCGGCCAGACCGGCACGATTGGCGAGCTTTACCGCCACTTCGGCATCGACGCCGCCAGCATGGTCGAGCGCATCGCCGGGTTAACCGCAGGCGCGCGCCCCGCAGGCCACTAAACTCATCCCGCTCTAATCCGGCGCGCCATCCTGCTTCAGAATAACCATCGTCGTGGTCTCGGCCACGGCGGGGATGGATTGCAGCACATCGCGAATGAAAATCCCCAACGCCTCAATATCGCGCACCCAAATCCGCAGCATGTAATCCAGATTGCCCGTCACCAGCAGACATTCCGTAATTTCAGGATGCTTTGCCACCGCCGATAAAAATTCCCGCGTGCCCTCCGGCCCATGTCGCGCCAACCGCACCGACACCAGCACACAAACGTTCAGCCCCAAGGCCCGCCGGTCGATCTGCGCCGCATAGCCGGTGATCACGCCCGCCTCTTCCATCCGCTTCACCCTGCGCCCGCAAGGCGTCGGCGACAGCCCGACCCGATCCGCCAGATCGAGCATCGAAATCCGACCATCCCGGCGCAGAACATCCAGAATCCGGTGATCAAGCGAGTCGAGATCAAGCATAGCGATAGTCTCTCTAAAATGGTGAATATGTAGAGAATAGCTGCAAGAAATTCGCCTCTAACGCAACTCTTTGCAGAGTTTCATCGCAAATCCTGCCCTAAACTCCCTGCCAAACAACGAGGCTCGCGTCATGCCCCTGTCCACTCCCAAACGCCCCGCCTTTGCCAAATGGCTGAGCGACACCAACGACGTGACGCAAATTTTCCTGTCGGCTGGCCAAATCCCCGGCCTGATCAACATGGCAGGCGGTTTGCCCGATCCGCAAACCTGGCCGATCCCCGCCCTGTCCGATCTGGCAGCGAAAGCCGTAACCGATCACCCCACCGACGCCCTCGCCTATGCCCCGATCGAGGGTCTGCCCGCCCTGCGCGATCTGATCGCCACGCGCTTTAACGCCCCCGGCCTGAACCTGACCCGCCAAAACGTGCTGATCACCTCGGGCGGGATGCAGGGGCTGGATCTGATCGGCAAGGTGCTGCTGGAAGAAGGCAGTCTGATCGCCGCGCAAACCCCGGCCTATCTCGGCGCTTTGGACGCATGGCGTCCGCGCCGCCCCAGCTATCACCCAATGCGGCTGGAGGCCAACGATTTCACCCCCGCCACCGCCCTGCAAGGCGCGCAATTCGCCTATACCGTGCCGAATTTCTCCAACCCCACCGGGCGCTTGGTCCCCCTTGAAGACCGTCAAGCCCTCGTGACCGCCGCCCAACAAACCGGCACTTGGCTGATCGAGGACGACCCCTACGGCACCCTCTATTATGACGGCCCGTCGTTGCCGCGAATGCTGACCCTCGCCGCCACGGGCGCACCATACAACGGCCCGGTGATCTATCTCGGCACCCTGTCAAAAGAACTCGCCCCCGGCCTCCGCGTCGGCTGGGTGATCGCCGCCCCTGACATGATCCAAGCCCTCGTGATGGCCAAACAAGGCTCCGACATGTCCACCTCTGGCCTCAGCCAGCGCATCACCCTCGACGCTTTCGCCTCTGGCCTGACCGACAGCATCCTGCCCAATATCCTGAGCCTCTACCGCGACCGCCGGGATGCCCTCTGCGCCGCGATGCAAACCCACCTGTCCGACCTGTTCGATTGGCAAACCCCCTCTGGCGGCATGTTCGTCTGGGCCACCGCCCGCAATCCCGCTTTGAACACCGACCACCTGCTCCGGGCAGCCCTCGCCCATGGCACCTGCATCACCCCTTCCAGTGTGTTCGACCCCGAGGGGAAAAACCGCCGCGCCATCCGCATCAACTTTACCTTCAACGACCCCGAAAACCTCACCGAAGGCATCCGCCGATTGGCCACCGCCACCCGCGCCTGCCTTGCCCAAGCCGCCTAATCCACCCTGAAACATGAAAGGCACTGCCATGCACCTGAAGTCGTTTCTGAAAGCCACGCCTCTGCTTGCCCTCGCCCTCGCCACCCCCGCCCATGCCGAAGACCCCGGCCTGTGGAAAGTCTACAATGACACCTTCAAGTCGGCGAAATACGTTGATCTGACCCATACCATCACCCCGGATATTCCGGTCTGGATCGGCTTTGGCAATTCCACCTTCGCGCCCGCCAAGGCCGGTGCCGATATCGAAGGCTATGCCAAAAAGGGCGACGTGTTCACCTATGCCACCCATGGGTTCGAGGCGACGAATTACACCCTGCAAACCGACCAACTCGGCACCCAACTGGACCCGCCCGCGCATTGGGCGCCCGAATATCCCGCGATTGACGAACTGCCCGCCACCTACACTATCCGGCCGCTGGTGGTGATCAACATCGAGCCGCAGGTGCAGAAAGACTACGGCTATGCGCTGCAAGTCTCAGATATCAAAGCGTTTGAGGCCGAATACGGCCAAATCCCCGAAGGCTCGGTGGTGTTCGTCCGTTCCGGCTGGTCAAAAGACTGGCCGAACCCCGACCTTGCCAAACGCACGCCGTTCCCCGGTGTCAGCCTCGATGCGCTGAAGTTCCTGCATCTGGAACGCCACATCCTGTTCCACGGCCATGAACCCTTGGACACCGATTCTACCCCGACACTGGAAGGCGAATACTGGCTGATGCACAACGGCTTTGCGCAAGCCGAGGGCGTGGCGAACTTGGATAAAGTCCCGCCCGTCGGTGCGCTGGTCGCCATCGGCTTCCCGAAATTCGGCGGCGGTCTGGGCGGCTATGCCCGTTACATCGCGATCTGCCCGCCGGATTGGCAATATGGCGTCTCGGTGGGCGAGGTCGCCGAAGCGCCGCTGCCGAAATCTGACAAGCCTTTGGCCTTTGACGAAAAACTGGGCATGCGTGTGCGGCAATAACCATCCGGCCAGCCGTCATACAGGCGGCTGGCCTGTACTAAAAAGGATACCCCATGACCGTCACCCAAGCCAATCCGACGCTCGCCCCAATCCCCGCCGACCTGCTCGCACGCTGGCAGCGCATCCCCGTCGCCGTCGCGGTCGATCTCGCCCCCGCGCAGCAAATCAGCCCGGCACTCCGCCCCCTGCGCCCCGCAGGTCAGCAACCTCGCCTCTGCGCAAGGGCCGTCACCGTCCACTGCATCGCCCCTGATTTCGGTGCAGTCCTGCACGCCATCAGCCAAACCGGCCCCGGTCAGGTCTTGGTGATTGCCGCCGCAGGCCACGCCGCCAATGCCATGATTGGTGACGTTCTGGGTGGCCAACTCCACACCCAAGGTGCCGCAGGCATCCTCTGCGATGGGGCGATCCGCGACACCGCCACCCTCGCCAGCCTTGAAAACTTCTCTGTCTACGCACGCCACATCACCCCGCGCGGCCCAACCGGAGCCGCACTTGGCGCGGTCAATGTCGCCATCAGCCTTGGCGGCTGCGCCGTACACCCCGGCGATCTGATCCTTGGCGACGACGATGGCCTTGTGGTGCTTCCCATCAACCGCCTCGCCGAACTGATCGACGCCGCCGAAGCCAAATTGCTGCTGGAGGCCGATTGGAGCCGCCGCCTTGCCGCAGGCGATCCGGTCAGCAGCATCTTCGGCCTCGACTAACAACCAACCCACAGCCGATAGAATCAGCCCAAACGCAGCCCTGCCGCGCCGCGCCGCCTGCGCAGAAGAAATTTCCCCCACCCCTGCGATCTTTGGAAGAATAAATCACGATTAGTTTGATAGAGTAATCGGAAGCAACAGGGTGAGGCCGCTATGGTGAAAACGCTTCTGGTTCCCGGTCTGGATGGTTCCGCAGCGCCGCATTGGCAGCAGTGGTGGGCCGCAACCGACAGCCACGCGCTGACGGTGGATCTGTCTGACCCCTGCCGCCCCGATCCGGCGCGGTGGGAGGCTGAACTGGCAGGCAGCATCCTGCGCCACCCCGGCGCGGTGCTGGTAGGGCACAGCTTAGGGTCGGTGCTGATCACCCGTGTGCTGACCGCTTGGCCGCAACTGAACGTTCGCGCCGCTTTGCTGGTTGCTCCAGCGGAAGCCCAAGGCCAGCCGCGCATCCAAAGCTTCGCCCCGCTGCGCGAAACCGCTTTGCACATCCCCACCACCGTTGTCGCCAGCCGCAACGATCCGTGGATGCCCTTCCAACGCGCCCGCCACCTCGCCAAAGCCTGGCGCGCAGATCTCATCGACCTCGGCTTTGCGGGCCATATCAACGCAGCCTCAGGCTTCGGCCCTTGGCCCGCGGGCAAACAGCTGCGCGATGATCTGTTGCTGCAATCCAGCCCCCTGCCGCGCTTCCCCACCTACCACGCCGCCCACCCCCAACGATAGGAGACATCCGATGTTCTATTGCGGTTATGATCCCGGTCTTGAGGCTTACCTTGCCACCCAAGGCATCGACACTCCCCCCGCGCCCGCCGACCCGGCACATCTCTGGGCTGCCTCCGCCCTGCTGACGATCACCATCCTCAGCCTGATCACCATAGGCCTGCTATGAACGATCTGTTTATCCCCCCGACCGCAGCCATCAGAACCTCGGCCAATCTGTCCTCTGGCCCGCCCAAAGGCGCGCATGTTGCCATCATCGGCGGCGGTGCCAGCGGCGTGCTGATGGCGGTGCATCTGCTGCGCCAGCCCAACACCGCCCGCGTCACGCTGATTGAACGCTCTGGCGCGATGGGCACCGGCATCGCCTACAGCACCATCGACCCCGAGCATCTGCTGAACACCCGCGTGCATAACATGAGCGGCTTCCCCGAAGATCCACAGCATTTCCACGCTTGGCTGCAACGCCATCAAGACACCACCGTCAGCGACCAAGGCTTTGTCAGCCGCGCCACCTATGGCAGCTATCTCGGCGCACTTCTGGCCGAATGGGACACAGATTCCCGCCTGACCCGCATCTATCAACAGGTCACCGATCTGACCGAAAGCAGCGCTGGGGTGGCCCTGCACCTTGCCGATGGCGAAATCCTGCAAGCCGACCGCGCCGTGCTCGCCACAGGCCATGTCATCCCCGACCAAGCCCGCGAGTGGCCGCTGACCGACGGCTGGACGCCACAAGAACCGCCGCCGCCACAATCGCGCATCATCATCGTCGGCTCGGGTCTGTCGATGGTGGATCAGGTGCTGACCATCCTGCGCTCGGGCCACACCGGGCCGATCCTGTCACTGTCGCGCCGGGGCCTGTTGCCACGCGATCACACCGCCACCAAGCCGATGCAGCTTGACAGCAAACACCTGCCGCGCGCCGCCTCGGCCTCAACGCTGCTGGCATGGGCACGCGGTCTGGCCCGCGCGGCAGTGGCGCAGGGCGGCACATGGCGCGATGCCGTTGATGGCATCCGCCCGCATGTCGCAACCCTGTGGCGCGGCCTGCCCGTGCCCGAGCGCGCCCGCTTCCTGCGCCATGCTGCGACATGGTGGGACGTCCACCGCCACCGCATCCCGCCGCAATCGCAGGCCGCCGTGCATCAGGCTATACTGGATGGCCAACTCACCATCCGCAAAGCCGCCTTCCAAGACGCCGTGGTCCGCCCTGAAGGTGGCTTCTTCGCCTATATCCGCCCCTACGGCAGCAAACACAGCGATGCGATCACCGCCTCGCGCATCATTGATTGCCGGGGCATCCGCCGCGATCCCGAATTGAACGCAACGCCGCTGGTGCAAAGCCTGCTGGCGCAAAAAGCTGCCCGCATCGACCCGTTGCGCATCGGGTTAGAGGTGGACGAGCACTGCCGCCTGATAGCCCAAGACGGCTCGGTCAGCCCCCGCATCCATGTCGTTGGCCCCGCATCGCGCGCGGCGTTTTGGGAGATCACCGCCATCCCCGACATCCGCGAACAAGTGGCCCGCTTGGCGGTCGAAATCGCGGTGGTCTAGCGCAACCTGACCAAACAATCCGCCCCCAAAGTGGTCAGCATCGCCATGACCTCCCGCGAATCCGAAAGCTGTTTGGCCCACCGGGTGCAAGTCGCCCGGAGCAACGGCCGCATCGTGCCTACAGAACCTTTGAACGTTCCGATTTGATCACCGCGGGGCATGGGCGGTCTCGTCAGGACTTACTGATGTAAAGCAGACTTTGGGATGTGCCCAACAGGTCAAACATTCTGCGAAATGCGCGCGTCGGAATGGTCTTCGCTGCCAAGTGTTCGTCGCGCTATATCAGGCAAGTGCGGGGATTTCTCTGTGCGGTCTCGGTGCAAGGCCGCGCGGCCCAGCAGCATCAGCGTCACAGGCGTCGTGATCATTACGAAAATGGCAAGTACCACCTCATGCACCACGGGGCGACCGCCGAGCCAAGAGAATAACAGCATCGACGACAACACGATGCTGCCCACGCCCCAACTCGTTCCCAGTGTCGGCGCATGAAGGCGATCATAAAAGCTGCTCAGTTGCACAAGTCCGATAGTGCCGAGCAGGGTCAGACAACTGCCAAGGATCAAGAGCAGCGCGATGGGAACTGCCAGCCACAGGGGAAGGGTTTCCAGCTGGCTCATTCGATCACCTCGCCGCGCAGCAGGAATTTCGCCATGGCGACGGTGGCCACAAAGCCCAGCAAGCCGATCACCATCGCGGCCTCAAAGAAAAAGCCACTGCCGGTGCGCATGCCTGTTACCAAGAACAGCAGCATCGCCGTGACATAAAGCGTGTCGAGACCGATCACACGGTCCTGTGCGCGGGGGCCACGGAGAATGCGCCAACCGGCAAAGCAGCCCGCCAGCGCCAAAGCGATCTGGGAAAAGCTGAGGGCTGCGAGGAGAAGGGTCGCG
The DNA here is from genome assembly GCA_964387655.1 of uncultured Cypionkella sp. GTDB lineage: Bacteria > Pseudomonadota > Alphaproteobacteria > Rhodobacterales > Rhodobacteraceae > Cypionkella. The sequence goes on from CAYLYV010000020.1 coordinate 29,134, forward strand.
CTCATCTGAAAATCTCCAGCAAAAGGGTCTCATAGCGGTCGCGGATGAAGGCGGGCCAGTCGCTGCCTTCGCGCAGGTCAAACACATGCAGGAGCAGAAAGCCGCTATCCTGATCATGCTCCAGCCAGGCCGTACCCGGGGTCGCCGTAATGATGATCGACAACAACCCCAGCCCGGCGGGATTGCGCAAAGTGAGGGGAATGCAGACAAAGCCGGACTGGCGCTTGCCCCCCTGCCCATGTGTCACGATCGACCAAGCAACGGCGGCATTGGATTTCAGGATGTCCCAAAACACGATCAGGGCCAGCCGCACAACCAGATCCCAGCGACGCATCCGCACGCGGTTCGGTTGCAATGCCCCCATCGCCCAACCCGCGATCAGGGCGATGACCGAGCCAAGGAGAAGGTTCCCAAGCGAAAACCGGGTCAGCATCAGCCACATTGCGACAAGACCGATGCACAGCAGGGGATGAGGGACCATGCGGCTCATTCGGCTTCCTCCGGTTGGTCGGCAATGCGCGGGGCAGTCATCACACCCTCCGCGTAGATCGCCGGGTTTTGCAACCCACGGGCGGTTTCTTCCATGTAGCGGATCGAATGCTGGGCCTGAAAGGTGAGCAGCAGGATCATGCCGATCAGCAGGATCACCGGTGCAATTTCCAGTGCCAGAACCTTTGGTGCGGCACTGTCGGTGGCCCAGAAAGTCCGAATGCCGATACGGATCATCCCGATCAACGTCGCCAGCCCAGACAGCAGCAGGAGCGCCATAAAGCCCCAGACCAAGCCAGAGGAGACGCTTTCCTGATCAAGCGCCCCCGCAAGGATCGCAAATTTGCCGATGAAACCAGACAAGGGCGGCAGACCCGCGAGCACCAGCAGGCAAGCGCCAAAGCACAGGCCAAGAATGGTCAGCGTGCCGGGAATGGCAAAGCCGACCTCGGGCGTTCCGTCATCCTCGACATCATCCAGACCATAGGCATCAGCTGTCAGGGCGAGCATGGCGGCAATGCCACCCTCTTCGCGGCTCATCGGTTCGATCAGCAGAAACAGCGCGCTTGTGGCAAGCGTGGAACTGACAAGGTAATACAGCGCGCCCGCCAGCATCGCGCTGCCCGCTCCGGCCAGCACAAAGCCCGTCACCGCCAGCAAGGTGCCAGAGGAGATCAGCACAAGATGCGCCGCTATCCGCCCCACTCCTTGTGAGGCCAGCACGCCCAGAAGGCCGAACGCTATCGTCGCCATGCCGCCCGCGATCAGCACGTCGGAGCCGAAGCCCGCAGAGGCCCCCGCGCCAACACTAAACAGCAAAAGCGACAGGCGCATCACGACATAGACGCCCACCTTGGTCATGATCGCAAACATCGCAGCAACGGGGGCCGCCCCCGCCATATAGGCCGTGGACAGCCAGAACGACATCGGCCAGACCCCGGCCTTGATCAAAAAGGCAATCCCCATCAACGCGGCCCCTGCATGCAGCAAGGGACGGTCAACCTCGGGCAGGTTAGGGATCAGCGCGGAAAGGTGCGCCATATTCAGCGTGCCGGTGACGCCGTAAATCAGGCTGACCCCTAACAGGAACAACAGGGACGCCGTAAGGTTCACCGCGATGTAATGGAGCCCTGCACGCACCCGCAATTGGCCGCTGCCATGCAGCAAAAGCCCGTAGGAGGCCGCGAGCAGAACCTCGAAGAACACAAAAAGATTGAAGAGATCGCCGGTCAAGAAGGCCCCGTTCAACCCCATCAGCAGGAACTGGAACAAGGATTGGAAATGCTGCCCCTGCTTGTGCCAACCTGCCGCCGAGTAGATCAGCGCCGGAACGGCCAGCAACGCGGTCAGCAACAGCATCATCGCCGACAAACGGTCCAGGACCAGAACGATGCCGAACGGCGCCGCCCAATCGCCCAGAAGATAGAAGCCAAGACCGCTGCTGTCCTTCGCGCGATTGAGCAGTTCAATCGACACCACCAGCAAGGCCACCGCCGACACAATGCCAACGCCGAGTTTCGCCCGCCGCTGCCGCTCATCATACAGCAGCATCAGCGCCCCTGCGATGAAGGGGATGAGGATTGGCGCAATCATCAGATGGTCGGGGCGGATGGTCATTGCTCGCGCTCCTGCCCATCTACATGGTCAGTGCCGGTCATCCCGCGTGAGGCAATCATCACCACCAGAAACAGCGCTGTTGTGGCAAAGCTGATGACGATGGCGGTCAGCACCAGCGCCTGTGGCAGCGGATCGGCAAAAGCCGTGGGGTTGATGAAGCCGCCCTTCGGCATGATTGGCGGCGCCCCCACCGTCAGCCGGCCCATCGAGAAAATGAACAGATTGACGCCGTAAGACAGCAGGCACAGCCCGACGATCACCTGAAAGGTCCGCGGCCGCATCAAGAGCCAGATGCCCGAGGCGGCAAGGAGGCCAATGGCAATGGACAGCACAATCTCCATCACAAGGTCTCCTTCTCAAGGGGGGCGTCATCCTGCGCCCGCAACCGCGCCGACCGCAGCGATTGGTGGGCGATGGCGATCAGCATCAGCACCGTGGCCCCGACAACCAAGGCATAAACGCCAATGTCGAACAGCAAGGCGGTCGCGACAGGAACCTTCCCGATCAGCGGAAGGTCGAGATATTGCGCGTGCGCGGTCAGGAACGGATAGCCGAACAGCCACGCCCCGATGCCCGTGCCGCAGGAGATCAACAGACCCAGCCCCATCCAGCGGATCGGCAGAATGGTGATCCGGCTTTCCACCCAGCGCACGTTCGCGGCCAGATACTGCAGCAAAAGCGCAATCGCCAAGGTAACACCAGCAGAGAATCCACCGCCTGGCAGATCATGGCCCCGGAAGAACAGATAGGCCGACGTCATGATCATCACCGGGAACATCCACTGCATGATCACCGAAGGCACGACGAGGTAATCCTTCAGCGCCTCCGCTTCCTCGCCCAGTTGCTCATCGGGCAATCCGGCGCTCTCCGCACCGGGGCGGAAACGGCGGAGCAGAGCGTAAACGGTGATGCCCACTATCGCCAGAACGCTGATTTCGCCAAAGGTGTCAAAGGCGCGGAAATCCACCAGAATGACGTTGACCACATTGGTCCCGCCGCCCTCATGATAGGCGTTGCGCAGGAACCAGTTGCCGATATTTGGCACCAAGGGGCGCGTCATCATCACATAAGCGATGCTGGCAATGCCGATGCCGGACACGCCTGCAATCACCATATCCCAAACGCGGCGCATGCGCGCGGGTGCGAGCTTGTCCGCGGCAATCTCCTCTCGCCGTTTTGGCAGCCAGCGCAAGCCCAGAAGCAACAGCGCGGTCGTCACCACTTCGACGAGCAGTTGCGTCACCGCAAGGTCGGGGGCCGAGAACCACGCGAAAGTCAGGCAGGTGATCACCCCGGCGCCGCCCAGAAGGGCGAGTGAAGCGAAACGGTGGTACTTTGCCTGCCAAGCGGCGCCTATGGCGCAGGCACCGCCCAGAATCCACATCAGGGCAAAGGCAGAGTCAAAAGCGGGCATTCCGGCTTTATGAATCAACGTGATGCCGCCCCACAGGGTTGCGGCAGCCGCGCCGAAAGACAGCAAAACAATCAGCCGCAATTGCGGCTGCAACCGCTCGGTCCCGAAGAACCTGTGCAGCCGTCGCGGCCATTTCCAGCTGAACGACAACAGCATCCATTCGAAAATCCGCTGCCCCCGGATGCGGTGCAAAAGCGGCGGCCCCTCCGGCCCCTCCGAGATCCGCTCTGCGAACAGGAAGTAAAGCCCAGCCCCAAGCAGCAGCGCGATTAGGCTCATGATGAGTGGAGTATTGAACCCATGCCAGACTGCGATGCTAAAATAGGGAGTGTCCGCCCCAAGAACCGAACGCGCCGCCATGTTCAGCACCGGGCCGAGCGTGATGCCGGGAAGGATGCCGACCAAAAGGCAGATCAGCACCAAAAGCTCCACCGGGCGACGCATCCACGGGCTAGGCTCATGTGGCATTTTCGGCAGATCGGTGGGCGGCGGACCAAAGAACACCGTCACGATAAAGCGCAGCGAATAGGCCACGGCAAAGACGCTGGCAAAGGTCGCAAGATAGGGCAGCGCATCATCCAGCCAAGAACCGTTGTGCCAGCTTGCGGCCTCGGCAAAGAACATCTCTTTCGACAGGAACCCGTTCATCAATGGGACACCCGCCATGGATGCAGCGGCCACGATGGCCAATGTCCCGGTGAAGGGCATCAGCCGCATCAACCCGCTGAGACGGCGCATGTCCCGCGTGCCGCTTTCATGGTCGATGATCCCTGCCGCCATGAACAGCGAGGCTTTGAACACCGCGTGATTGGCGATGTGAAAGATCGCAGCGACGATGGCCCCGGTGCTGCCGATGCCTGCCAAAGCCGTGATCAGGCCAAGATGGCTGATGGTGGAGTAGGCCAGCAACCCTTTCAGATCATGCCGGAACAGCGCAAACACCGCACCCACAATCAGAGTGATCATACCCGTGCCAGTGACGGCAAAGAACCACGCCTCACTGCCACCCAAGGCGGGTGAAAACCGCACCAGCAGGAACACGCCCGCCTTCACCATCGTCGCCGAATGCAGAAAGGCCGACACGGGGGTCGGCGCCGCCATCGCGTTTGGCAGCCAGAAATGGAACGGGAACTGCGCTGATTTCGTAAAGGCCCCCATCAGGAACAGACCCAGCACCGTCAGATACAACGGATGCGTGCGGATCACGTCGCCGGAGGCAAGAACTCGGTCAAGATCATAGCTGCCAACGATCTGCCCAAGCATCAGCATGGCCGCCAGCAGGCAAATCCCCCCGGTCGCCGTCACGATCAGCGCCATCCGCGCCCCATCGCGCGCCGCCGGATTGTGATACCAATAGCCGATCAGCAGGAAGGAGATCACGCTGGTCAGTTCCCAGAACACCACCAGCATGATGATGTTGCCAGACACCAGCATCCCAACCATTGCTCCGGTGAAGGCCAGCAAAAAGCAGTAAAACCGCGGCACCGGATCGCTTTTCGACAGGTAATAGCGGGCGTAAAGCACCACAAGCAGCCCGATCCCCAGAACCAGCGTCACGAACAGCCAAGCGAACCCGTCGATCCGAAAACTCAGGTTCAGCCTCAGCGCTGGGATCCACATCAGAACATTGCGCAGCACCCGTCCTTCGGCAATCGCCGGATACAGGGCCGCCATGACGATCAGCCCCCCCACCAAAACCGCCCCGGATAACCAAGCCGCCGCATTGTGGGCATTCACCGATAATGTAGATGCGGCAAGAGCCCCCAGAAAGGGCAGGAAAATCAGGATCAGGATAAGGTTCTGCTGGATCATGCTGGACGGACGTCTCTTTTCTTGGGCGTTTGATCGGTCCTCACAACGCATTCTGCCACAACCCTGCACTGCGGGGCAGCGATGACATCTCGTCTTGTCGGGAGAACCGATGTCCTAAATGAATCACAAAGTGGCAGGTATTCAACCCTCACCCGCAAGAAATGCTTCATTTCTCCGATTTTCAGGGCTTCGTGTTCAGGGCAGAGCCGGGAATGGATGTCAAGGCGACCAGCGTCGGAAGATTCGCTACCACCGGCCTAATCTCGCTGCAGCAATGCTGAATGACGAACTCAAGGAAGCTCCGCGCCATAGCTTGCTCCTGCTTGGCTGAGAGCCTCCAACGCGATCGCCCAAGACTTTTGGATTTCTGCGGATCGCCCAAGACTGGATTCACCCCATCCCTATCCCTCAGTGATCTCTGAGGCGGCTCGGTAACATCTCCGCGCCATACCAGACCGCTGGTCGCGCAGTCTCAATGCGGCTTCGTCCAACATCGTTATCGCAACGCCGACGACTTCGCGAAGCCGTGCCTCCGCAGCTGTGGGGCATGCGACCTTGCGCCAAAACTGCGCTCGCATGGCGGGAATGGGCCGCCCGCGCGGTCTCCGCCGAGCTATAAGGACTCTGGTCGACAAAAAGGCTTCATTGCCGTGTTCGTCCGTCCACTCGGGTGCATCATTCAACGACGCCGCCTGCGGCAATCCTGCACCCAAGGGGTCGGCAGGGTGCCGCAGGGGCTTAGCTTCTCAGCTATGGATAATCTGGGTTCCAAGCACCTTCAGACATTCCCGCATGAACGCCGCAAGTCCGGTCCAGCCTTTGGCGGAAACCATCGTGCCATCGACATAGGCCTCATCCGGCTTCACATCAATATAGGTGCCGCCGGCGAGGGTCACTTCTGGTTCGCAAGCACCAAGCGCCGCAACCTTTTTGCCGCGCACCACGCCATCGACGGCGACAAGGATTTGTACCCCGTGGCAGATCGTGAAGATCGGCTTCTGCGCTTCATGGAAATGGCGCACCATGGCCTGAATCCGCTTGTCGGTACGGATGTATTCAGGCCCGCGTCCACCAGCAGCATAGACCGCATCATACTCGTCGAGCACAACCTCCGAGAAGGTCTTGTTGATCTCAATCAGATGTCCGAACCGTTCGATATAGGTCTGGTGCCCTTCAAAATCATGCAGCGAAGACTGGATACGCTCGCCTTTCTTCTTGTCAGGGCAAATGACATGGACGGTATGGCCAACGGCTTCCATCCCCTGCTGGAATACAAAGATTTCATACTCTTCCGTGAATTCACCGCAGAGCATAAGAATTTTCTTACCGGGCATTTGGCTTCTCCTTAGGATTGGTAGGGTGGGGCGCCCGATTGTGGGCGCCCGTAATGATCAGAACGGCGAGTCAGGGAAGTAGAACTGCTCGGCGTTCTCGGGGGTGATCAGCGGCGCATCCAGCTTGAAGTTGCCGCGCATCGGTGCTTGGCCGATGAACTGGGCAGCGGTCATGTAGATGGCCGATTTGATCATGGATGGCGGGTAGGGGGTCGAGATTGGGGTGACCGGGTCGTTTGCCATGACCATCTCGATCACGTCTTTCATGCCGTTGCCACCCAAGGCATACTGGATCTCGGTCCGGCCGGATTGCTTGACAGCTTCCAGCACGCCCAGAAGCATGTCGTCATCGTTGGCCCAGACCGCGTCGATTTGCGGGTATTTGGCCAGATAGTCCTGCATCAGAGTAAAGGCTTCGTCTTTGTTCCAGTTGGCATACTGGATATCTAGGATTTCAATATTGGTGCCCTTGACCACATCGGTAAAGCCCTGAATGCGTTCGTCATCAATGACGGTCGGAATGCCACGCAGAACGACGATCTTGCCTTCGTTGCCCAGCTTTTCCGCCAGCCATTTGGCGGTGTTCGCGCCCACGGCGATATTGTCGCCTGCAACATATAAATCTTGGATCGCAGGGTCGGTCAGGCCACGGTCCACCACGGTGATGAACGTGCCGTTTGCCTTGACCTGTCCTACCGGGCCAGTCAATTCTTCCGAGGTGAACGGCAGGATCACCAGCGCGTCAAGTTTCTGGCTGGCTGACAGATCCTCCAGCGCCGAAACTTGCGCTTCGGCAGAAGGTGAGGTCTTCACGATCACATCAATGTTCGGGAAAGCCGCCTCAAGCTCCTTTTCGGCCTGTTCGGCGTGATAGACCACGCCACCCGTCCAGCCATGCGTCGCGGCTGGAATGGAGACCGCGATGATCTTCTTTTCCTGTGCAAGGGCCCCCGTTGCGGCCAGCGCCATCAGGCTGGCAGCCGTAACAAGGCCAAGCGCCCGTTTTGATATGGTCGTCATTGTAGTTCCTCCCTTTGAATTGCTTCCGTCCCTCCTGGACGGCTATTTGATGAAACGATGAGCGAGCATCGCCAGAATGATGATCACCCCTTGCACGGCTGCGACGAGGTATTCCGAGACCAAGTTCGACAACACCATCAGGTTGGCGATCACCTCGAGGATCAGGGCGCCGGCCACGGTCCCCCAAATCCGCGCCTTGCCACCGCGCAAGGCTGTTCCGCCGATCACCACTGCGGTGATGACCTGCAACTCCCAAAGCTGGCCGGTCGTGGGCGTTGCGGCACCAAGACGGGGAATGTAGCAGATGGCTGCGATGGCAACGCAAAGGCCCTGGATCACGAAAGCCATTGTGCGGACTTTGGCCACCGACACGCCCGAAAATCGCGCCACGTCAGAGTTCGATCCGGCAGCCATGCAGCGGCGACCATATTTTGTCCGGTACAAGATGAAGGCCCCGATCAACACCACGATCAGTGTCAGTATGACGGGCACCGGAATACCCAGAACATTGCCGAAATAGACTGGTCGGTAGGGCTCGCGCAGCGCGCGGTCGATTGGAATAGAGCCGCCATCCGACATCCAAGTGATCAAGGCGCGGAATATGCCCATCGTGCCGAGTGTCACAATGAAAGGCTCAATCTTCCCGACCGTTACAATCAAGCCGTTGAGCAACCCGCAAAGCGCCCCAACGACAAGCCCGATCCCGGCCCCGGCAAGAATGGCGTTCGATCCCAGTGACGGCTCCAACCGGTTCATCGCCATGATCATGATGCCGGTGACAAAGGCCATCATCGAGCCAACCGACAGATCCAGCCCGCCCGAGGAAATCACAAAGGTTGCGCCCACGGCAATGATCGCCACAAAGGCGGATCGCGTGACGACATTAGCGATATTCGTGCCGCTCAGAAAGCTGGAGTTGATCAATACTCCGATCAGAATAACCAAGGCCAAGGCAATGAAGGGGCCAGTATCGGCCCAGCGGATACGCCGCGGCGCGGCACCAGAAGGTGCGATAATGGCGGTCATAGGTGGTTTCCTCCGGCATGGGCCTCGCCGCTGGTCGCGGCATAGACGACGTTCTGTTCGGTGATCTGATCGCCCGTAAGCTCTGCGACGATCCGTCCGCCGCGCATAACCAATACGCGGTCAGACAGGCCGACAAGTTCGGGCAGTTCGGATGAGATCACGATGCAGGCCTTGCCAGCACGGACCAACCGGTCGATGAATTCGTAAATCTGGCTCTTGTTGCCGATGTCGATCCCGCGCGTCGGCTCGTCGATGATTATTACCGATGGGTCTGTCAGCATCACCTTCGCCAGCAGCAGCTTTTGCTGATTGCCACCGGACAGTTGACCTGCGTCCAGATGAACGGAGCGGACACGAATATCGTAGTCGCTTACCGCCTGATCCAGCGCTGCGGCCTCTTTCCGGCGATTCAGCGTCACGCGGCCATGCACCAGGTCCAACGCCTGAAGCGTCAGGTTGCGCGCAAGCGGTTCGTCCAGCAACAGACCTTTACCCTTGCGATCTTCCGTCAGGTACACCAACCCCGCCGCCTGCCATGCGGCAACAGATCGATGCGCCATGACGCAGCCGTTCAACAGGGCACGTCCCTGTGACGGGCGCAGGCCCATCAGCCCCTCGCACAGTTCCGTTCTGCCAGATCCAACCATGCCGCCAATGCCCAGCACCTCGCCCGGCTGGACGGCGAAGCTGCCTTCTACCGCGCCATGATCGACAACCAGATTCTCGACCTTGAGCAACGGCTCTGCCGCAGGTGCAAGACGTTTGGCCGGATAAAGCATGTCGAGTTTGCGGCCGACCATCAGTTCGGCCATATCGCGCTGCGTCAAACCCTTGGCAGGCCAAGTGCCGATCATCCGTCCATCGCGCAAAACGGTGATGCGGTCGGCCAAGGCCTCAACCTCATCCAGCCGATGCGAGATATACAGAACGGCCGCCCCTTGCGCGCGCAGACCGCGCACCACGGCGAGCAGTGCCGCAACCTCGTCATTGGCCAGCACTGCCGTCGGCTCGTCGAAGATTACGACCTTGCGCGGCTCCAACAACGCGCGGGCGATCTGCACAAGTTGCCGCTGCGCAAGCGGCAGGTCGCCGACTTCATCCCGCGGATGGCAATGCGCGCCGATGGACGCAAGAACTTCCGCCGCCCGCCTGTTCATTTCACGGTCATTGACCATGAAGCCACGCGACAATTCACGGCCCAGAAACAGATTTTCAGCGACTGTCAGATCGGGGGCGAGCAAAATTTCCTGATGCACCAGCACGACACCTGCCGCCTCGGCCGCCACGGCGCTGTCGAATTGCACCTGCCGATCCGACATCTCCAAATTTCCGGCACTGGGCGCGACGTAGCCCGATAGAAGCTTCATCAAAGTCGATTTTCCGGCCCCATTCTCGCCGATGACGGCATGGATTTCGCCTGCGTGAATCTCCAGCGCCACCTCGGACAGCACAGTGATCGGCCCGTAAGATTTGGACAAAGCGACCGTTCGCATCGCGGGAACCGCCGCAGGCAACGGCACAGAGTCCAAGCCAAAAATGGGCAGTGTCTCGCTCATGATCATTCGAATGCGGACAGCAGGCGGTCGCGTGAGCGCAGGATGTGATCGCGCATCGCAGCTTCGGCAGCCAAGGGATCGCCGCCTCGGAACGCGACCAGAAGGTTTTCATGTTCTTCCAGCGCCTCTTGGGTGACGCGAGTGTGGAACATCAAACGAAAGATGTGCAGATGCACATGCTGATTGAATAGGGTCAGGCGGATTACGTCATTTCCGGCAATCTTTAAGATTGCGTCGTGAAAATCGGCATCCGCGCGGGCAAAACGTGAATACCGGCTGGTCCTGTCAACCGGAGCATCGCCGTGGCCCATGTCAGCGGCGGCGTCTTCTAGCAGTTTCAGCGATTCGGCGGTCATGTTCAGCGCAGCAAGCCGCGAGCCTTCGGGCTCTAGCAGCAGGCGGAACGTGTAAAGGTCGTCGAACTGTTTGCGTGTCAACTGCGGTGCAGCAGAATAACCGATGAGATGCGCCTTGCGGACCAGACCTTCGCGCTCCAGCAATGACAATGCTTCCCGCACGGGGGTCTGCGACACATCCAGATCGCGGGCGATCACATCAATCGGGATACGCGCACCCGGTGCAATTTCCAGCGACATCAGACGCTCATAGATGTTGTTGTAGACCCCATCAACGATGCTGGCTGGGCGTAACGACGCCGTCCGCTTGCCTGCCCGATCTGCCGCCATACCCATCTCATCACTCCCGCATCTTCGACTTGACACAAGCCACTGAGTCGCAAATATGGTATCAAATGTCAAACACAATATCATATACGATCCGATATAGGATTACTGATGACCGTCGCTGAACCTGATCTCCGGCGGCTGGCCGTCGCATTGTTGCGCGGCAGGGGTGCCTCTGCATCGACTGCCTGGCTGCAAGCCGATTTGCTGATCGAGGCAGAGTTGCGCGGCTTGCCCTCGCATGGCGTGCAGCGTTTGCCCCGCTTGCTGATGCGAATAGATCGCGGTTTGGCCGATCCAAATGCGACGGGCAGTCATCATTGGTGCAACCGCAGCTTTCTTAAGGTGGACGGCAAACGCGCACTGGGCCCGGTTGCTTTGATGCTGGCCTTGGAGGCCCTTGTCCCTGCCACGAAAGACGCGGGCATTGCCTTGGCTGCAATCAACAACGCCAACCATATTGGCATGCTGGCCTATTACGCAGAAGCCGCAGCCACGCGGGGCATGATCGGAATTGTTCTGTCCACCAGTGAGGCGCTGGTACATCCATTTGGCGGGACGCAGGCGATGCTAGGGACCAATCCGATTGCGATTGGCATCCCCACCGGAGATGTGCCGTTTGTGCTGGATTTGGCCAGTAGCCTCGTTTCTATGGGAAAAATCCACAATCACGCCCTGCGTGGCAAAGCTTTGCCCCCCGGTTGGGCCGTGGATGCCGCAGGTCTGCCTACCACGGAAGCCGAAGCGGCGAAGACGGGGGCAATCGCGCCATTCGGCGAAGCAAAAGGCTATGGTCTTGGTCTCGCGTTTGAATTGATGGTCGCAATGTTGGCCGGCTCCGAGCTTGCCCCCGATGTGCGCGGTACGCTCGACGCAACCCATCCTGCCAACAAAGGCGATTTGCTGATCTTGATAGACCCAGGGTTGGATAACGCAATGGCCTCACGGGTTGCCGCCTATCTTGAGGCGCTGCGCGGCTCACGCGCAGCAAATCCGGCCTTTCCTGTGTCTGTGCCGGGGGACCGAATGCGCGCCCGCCGTGCCTTGGCGCAGCGCGAAGGCATCAATGTGCCAGACAGCTTGATGAACGAATTACAGGCCCTGTTGGCCGCCTGACCTAGGGTCCAGACTCATTGATCGTCAAAGCCAGAACAAGACGGTTGCGGCGAG